>JAKAMO010000258.1 GCA_021812825.1 bacterium
GCAACAGCCGGAGCGCCGCCGACGTTTTCTATGTGAGAAAATCAACAACCGTTCCTTCCGTTACGGACAACCAGCCCGGCGACGACGTCTGGCGGAGCGCGCCGGGAACCGTTTACAATGTGGACTTCAGGGATAATTCCTCTTCAGGCCTTGACACTGCGCAGTACAAAGTGATGACGGGGCCGGGCCAGACCGGGACTCTTGTAAAAGACTGGACGACTATCGCGGCCAATATAGGCGCGGCGGACTACAGTATGGATTGGTCGCTTGACTTCGCCTCTCTTGCCGAGGGAGCGGCAAATTACGTTTCGGCGCGGGTCTGGGACCTTGCGGGGGCTACCACTACCGTCAGCGACGTGTTTTACGTGAAAAAAGACGTAACGGCTCCGGGCATAACGGACAACCAGCCCGGCGACGATGCCTGGAGGAATTCCAGCTCCGGCGCCTACAATATTGATTTCGCCGACGCCGGCGGCTCGCTGCTGGATAAGGTCCAGGTGAAGATAACCACGGGGCCGAACCAGACCGGGATTGTAGCCGCGGACTGGGCGGACAACATTACCGCCATTAATTCGTCACCCTGGCAAACCGACTGGCCCCTGGCCTCCGGCCTCTGGCCGCTGCTCCAGAGCGGGACGAATTATGTTTCCGTGAAGGTCTTTGATAACGCGGGCAACGCTTCGAGTCTCAACGACGTCTTCTATGTGCTGAAAGACACTGTTCCGCCCGCCGCCGTCTCGCCGGTGTCGCCGGCGGACGGCGCCGCGCGCAACACGCTCGCTCCGGTACTTGATTTCACTGACTCCTCAGATTTGCCTGGCGGAGTGTACGGGTATGAAGTTATGGTCTCTACCCTTGCGGACACAAGCGTTATCGCCTCAAGCGGCCTTGTAACCGGCTCCCGGTTTACGGCGGCGCTTTCTCTTTCAACGACTCATTACTGGAAAGTACGCGCCCGTGATGCCGCCGGTAACTTCTCCGCCTATACCTCCGCCTATACCTTGCTGGTTGATACTATCGCGCCGGTAATAACCGACAACCAGCCGGGGGAGACGGCCTGGCGGAAGGCGGATGCGGGCGCGGTCTATAACGTGGATTTTGCGGACGCGCTCTCCAGGCTGGACACCGTGCAATATTCCGCCTGGACGGGCGCCGGCCTGACCGGAACAAATTCAACAGGCTGGACCGATATCGCCGCTTCTTTAAACCAGCCGGCTTATCAGGCGAACTGGGCCGTAAACTTCGCTCTGCTCTCCGCCGGAACGAATTATATCTCGGCGCGGGCCTGGGACACCGCAGGGAGCACCGCGACGCTTTCGGATGTCTTTACGGTGCTGAAGGACACCTCCGGCCCTGTTGTAGCGGACAACCAGCCGGGCGATAATGTATGGAGGAACTCGAATTCCGGTTCTTACGATATAGATTTCGCTGACGCGCTTTCCGGCCTTGCCACGGCGCAGTATTACATCAGCACCGGGACGGCGATGACGGGCACGCAGATAGCCGGCTGGACGGACATTTTCACCAATCTTAACGCTCCTTCTTATACCGGCAACTGGCCGCTGGCGGCCGGAGACTGGAGTTTGCTGCCCGAAGGCACAAGCTATGTTTCAGTACGGGTCTTTGACGCGCTGGCCCAGGGTACGACCGCGCAGGACGTCTTCTATGTAAGAAAAGACACCACCCCGCCTACGGTCGCCGATAACCAGGCCGACATAGCCCTCGCCCAGACCCAGGGCGATGTTTCGAACATAAACGTTGATTTCAACGACCTCGGCGGTTCTCTCCTGAATAATCTCCAGTACACCGCCTGGTCCGACGGTTACATGACCGGAGGGGAAATAATCCCCTGGACGAATATCGCCGCCGGCGTCTCCGCCGCGTCGTACACGAACAACTGGTCCATAAATTTCTCCGCCCTGCCCAACCTGGCGTATTCCTACATAAGCGTGCGGGCCTACGATTATGCCGGCAGCCTGGTTACAGCCAATGTGTTCTCGGTTTACAAGAACGCCTCGGGCCCCGCCATAACCGGCAATCAGCCGGGAGACGATACCTGGCGCAATACCAATGCCGCCTGGTATAATGTGGATTTCCAGTCGCAGTCCGGAACGAACCTGGATAAATTCCAGCTGCGCGCCTCAACTTCTTCCGCGGGCGGGCCTTACTCCCCCGGCTGGACGGATATCGTAACCGGCATAGGCGCCGTAAGCTACACGGCGGACTGGCAGATCCCCGCTTCCACCTTCGCCGTTCTACAGCCCGGGAAAAATTACATCTCGGTCAGGGCTTTTGACCTGGTACCCAGTTCCGCTTCTTTTGAAAATGTATTCTACGTGCTGAAAGACACCGCCGCTCCGTATATGGCCGATAATCAGGCCGGCGACGACGTCTGGAGAAATTCGTCCGGGACCATTTATAACGTGGATTTCTTCGACGGCCTTTCCGGCCTTACCACCGTTGAGTACAGGATAACTTCCGGCCCGGGGCAGACCGGAACGTTGTTGAAAGACTGGACCGTGATAAATTACCAGGCTTCAGGCCTTGCCTCATATACGGCCGACTGGCCGGTGGATTTCGCGGCCCTTCAGGAATGGGCGACGGGCTATGTATCGGTCAGGGCTTTCGACGTTCCCGGCCAGTCTACGGCTTCCGCCTCCGAGGTTTTCTATGTGCTGAAAGATACCACCCCGCCCTCGGTCCCCTCGCTGGTTTCTCCCGCTGACGGGGCGCTGTTCTCAACGGCCGCCGTGGCGTTTGACTGGTCCGACGCTTCGGATACAAGGTCCGGCATCCTGGAATATTTCCTGGCGGTCTCGACAAGCCAGTATTTTGAGAACATTTCCTACAGTTCGAACCCGGCTAATTCCGCCGTTCAGGCTTATAATCTGCAGGAGGGAAAGCTGTACTGGAAAGTAAGGGCGAAAGACAAAGCGGGGAATTATTCCGCCTACACCGCCACCTCCGCGTTATTTGTGGATATCTCCAGTCCTTCCGTTATAAACAACCAGGCCTCGCCCACGGCCTGGTATCCTGCCGATCCCGGCGCGGTCTTCAACGTGGATTTCCAGGACCTTTCCTCCGGCCTTACCACCGTGGAATACCGCATAAACAGCGCTCCGGCCCTGGGCGGGGCGGCGCTTAAGAATTGGACGCAGATCGCCGCGAACCTGGGCGGCAGCGGCCAATACGCCGCCGACTGGCCTCTGGATTTC
>JAKAMO010000259.1 GCA_021812825.1 bacterium
CGGCTGCGCGGCCTTCCCGGCCTCGGCCGGCACGCCGCAGGCGGCCTACCTGGAGAAGCTCTTCCACACCGGCTGGTTCGTCGAGTCGCTGCTGACGCAAGCGTTCATCGTCTACATCATCCGCACAAAGAAGATCCCTTTCCTGCAGAGCACGCCGAGCATGGGCATGGTCTTCGCCACTGCGATGGCCGTGACGGTGGGCGTGTTCCTGCCGCATACGCACTTCGCCGGCAAGCTGGGCTTCGTGCCGCTGCCGGGCGCCTACTGGCTCTGGATAGCCGGCTTCCTGCTGGCGTACGCCGTGCTGACGCATAACGTCAAGACCTGGTTCTACCGCAAGTTCGGAGACGACTGATGAAAAGCATACTTACCGCGCTTCAGGAAGGCAGGCTGATAGAGCTGCCATAGACCGACAAGGAGAAGGCCCTGCGCTACCTGGCCACGATATTGGAGGCCATCCCCGACGTCAGCGCCAATGTCGACGTGGCCGAGGGCGTGATGGAGAGGGAAAGGTCGGCCAATACGGGCATAGGCCGCGGCTGGGCCTGCCCCCATATCCGGGTGGACGGCGACGGCGAGCTGTTCTCGGTGCTGGGCTGGAGCCCGGCCGGCATAGATTACGGCGCCCCCGACGGCAATAAGGTGCACCTGCTGGTCATGTATTATATCCCCGGCAACCAGCGCATGGCCTACCTGAAGGAGCTTTCCGGGCTGGCCAAGTCGATACAGGCCGGCAAGGGCATAGAGAACATAGAGAAAGCGGCCGCGCTCAACGACGTGCGCAACGAACTGCTGAACTGGGTCTCCGCCTCCATAGACACCACGATGCCGCAGGCCAAGGCGCGCATGATCAAGCTGGAGGCGAAGCAGGCTCTGGCGGCCGAGCAGGCGCTGGCCGCCCCGCAGGCGCTGGAGCGGCTCGTCCCGCTCTACCTGCTGGCCGGCGCGGGGCCGAAGCACATAGCCCTGTCCCAGGACGCCGAGCTGGTGAAGCTGCTGGAGGCGGCCGAGATCGGGCCTATCGGGGAGAAGCAGGATTTCGAGGCGGGTACCTACAAGGTGTTCGTCAGGTCGCGTTCCGCCTACAAGGCCGACCGCGTGCTGTACGACTGCATAGCGGTAAAACGCTGAGCCCGCCGCCGGGAAGCGAAAAAAGACGGCCCGGGGCTGTCTTTTTTCTTTATAAAACCGCGGAAGGAGTGGGATTCGAACCCACGGTACGGATTAACCGTACACCGGTTTTCAAGACCGGCGCCTTAAACCGCTCGGCCATCCTTCCATCTGTCGCGCCCCTGCGCTATGCGCGTGCCGTAGCAGGAGCTATGCTCTTCAGACGGCCTCGCGCGGACTTTAGCGCCTCACAGGCAGAATGATATAATATAAAATTAAATAATCGGCAGAAAGCGGGGCTTCAATGGGAAAACTTTTCGGCACCGACGGCATACGCGGCATAACCTGGGAATATCCTTTCACCCCGGATTTCATCCGCAGGATAGGCTACGCCGCTTCGCTGGTGCTGCCCGGGTATAAGAAGAAAGGCCATGCGGGAAAGCCGGTGGTCCTGATAGGCATGGATTCCCGCGCCTCCGGCAGGCTGATAAAGAAGTACCTGGTAGAGGGCCTCGGAGCGAGCAAGTTCAAGGTCGTGGACCTGGGCATCATCCCGACACCGGCAGTTTCCTACCTGGTCAAGCGCGAGAACGCCGACTTCGGCATAGTGATCTCCGCGAGCCACAACCCGCCCGAGTTCAACGGCATAAAGTTCTTCTCCAACGACGGCCTGAAGCTCAACGACGCCATAGAGAACAAGATCGAAAGGCTGCTGCTCGGCAAGAAGCCGCTAGCCTTCCGCCCCTCGCACCCCGGCCTGCACAGGAAGGATTTCACCCGCGACTACGAGGAGTTCCTCAAGAGCACCCTGCCCCCGGGGTTCACGCTGAAGGGGAAGAAGATACTGCTCGACTGCGCCAACGGGGCCGCCTACAAGATAGCCCCGCGCATCTTCCGCGACCTCGGCGCGAAGGTGAAGGTCATAGGCGACAAGCCGAACGGGAAGAATATCAACGTGGGCTGCGGCGCGCTGCATACGCAGAAGATGGCCGCCGCCGCCGCTGAATGGGGGGCCTTCTGCGGCATCAGCCTCGACGGGGACGCCGACCGCTGCATGTTCGCCGACGAGAAGGGCTTCCAGCTGGACGGCGACGACGTGATAGCGATGGCCGCCCCCTACATGAGGTCGCGCGGCCGCCTGACCAACGACGGCGTGTCGCTGACCTTCATGTCCAATTACGGCCTTATCAAGTACCTGGAGGGCCAGGGCATAGGCGTGGCCCAGGTGCCGGTCGGGGACAAGAACGTCACCGACGCGATGGAGAGGGGCGACCTCAAGCTCGGCGGGGAAACCAGCGGGCACATCATTTTCAGGGAATTCGCCCCTACCGGCGACGGCATCCTGACCGCGCTGCAGACGCTGGCCGCGGTCATCGACATGGGCAGGCCGCTCAGCTGGTTCCGCCGCCACTGGAGCCGCTACCCGCAGGTGCTCGAGAAGGTGAAAGTCTCCAGCAAGCCGGCGTTCAAGGACGTGGCCGGCTTCAGCGAGAAGCTCGAGAAACTGGAAGGCGGGCTGAAGGGCAACGGCCGCATCTTCATCCGTTATTCCGGCACGGAGCCGCTGCTACGCCTGCTGGTGGAGGGCAGATCCCGAGCCGAGATAAAGGCCATCGCCGACGAGTTGCTGGCCCATTACCGCAAACATTCCGGCGCGGTGGCGGCGTCCTGAAGATTTCGTTCTGATAGCATGGAGGTCTCATGAGGCATGTTAAACTTGGAGTGAACATAGACCACGTGGCCACGCTGCGCCAGGCCCGCAAGGAGAAGAACCCCGATACCGTGGAGGCGGCGCGCGTGGTGCTGAGCTCCGGCGGCGACATGGTGGTCATGCACCTGCGCCAGGACCGGCGCCACGTGCAGGATTCCGACCTGGAGCGCGTCAGGCACGAGGTGAAGGGCCTGCTGCACCTCGAGATGGCCGCGGTCCCCGAGATGGAGAAGCTGGCGCTCAAGCTGCGCCCCGATTCCGTCTGCCTCGTCCCGGAGAGTCCCAAAGAGGTCACCACCCAGGGCGGCATGAAGCTCGAGGGCAAGAACCCGGACCTGGTCAAGACCATTAAGAGCCTTTCCGACGCCGGCATAGGCGTCAGC
>JAKAMO010000071.1 GCA_021812825.1 bacterium
GGGGCCGCCTGCGCCGGCGCGGCCGCCCTGACCACCGGCTGCGGCACCGGCCGCGGCGGCAGCTGTATGCGGAAGACGTACTCCACCATCTGGTCGCGCACGCGCGCCAGCATGCTCTCGAACAGCGAATAGGACTCCTTCTGGTACTCTATCAGCGGGTCCTTCTGGCCGTAGGCGCGCAGGCCCACGCCCTTCTTCAGGTGGTCCAGCTCGAAGAGGTGGTTCTTCCAGATATGGTCCATGATCTGCAGCAGCAGGACCCGCTGCAGCTCGGCGAAGTTCACGTTGCGCTCGGCGAAGTCGGAGAAGCGCTTCTCGTAGGCCGCGTCCACCCGCTTCATCACCTCTTCCTGCAGCACGGGGCGCGTCAGCGCGTGCTGTTCGTCCTGGGTGTAGGACAGGTCGAAGCCGGCGGTCTTCTTCAGCCAGACGGTCAGCGCCTCCATGTTCCACAGCGCGGAAGCCTGGTCCATAGGGGCGTTCGTATCAAGCTGCTCCTCCACGGCCTCGTGGATCATGCTCTTGATGCGCTCCGGCACGCCTTCGCCGTCGAGCACCGCGTTGCGCAGCTCGTAGACGGCCATGCGCTGCTTGTTCATCACGTTGTCGTAGTCCAGCAGCTGCTTGCGGGCGTCGAAGTTCATGCCTTCCACGCGCTTCTGCGCGCCCTCTATCTGGCGGCTGACGAGGGCGGACTCTATCACCTCGCCCTCCTGCATGCCCAGCTTCTCCATGATCATCGAGATGCGGTCGCTGCCGAAGAGACGCATCAGCTCGTCCTCTAGCGAGACGTAGAAAACGGAACTGCCGGGGTCGCCTTGGCGGGCGCAGCGGCCGCGCAGCTGGTTGTCGATGCGGCGGCTCTCGTGGCGCTCCGTGCCTATCACGCATAGTCCGCCGAAGCCGGCGACCTCCTTCTGCAGACCGTCGTCCGGGGGAGTGCCGCCCAGGATGATGTCGGTGCCGCGGCCGGCCATGTTGGTGGCTATCGTCACCTGGCCCTTGCGGCCGGCCTGCGCCACTATCTGCGCCTCCATCTCGTGGTACTTGGCGTTCAGCACCTGGTGCGGGATGCCCTTCGTGCGCAGCATCGCGGCCAGCTTCTCGGACTTCTCGATGGAGCGGGTGCCGACCAGCAGCGGCTGGCCCTTGCGCCAGCGCTCGTCTATCTCGGCGACTATCGCGTTGTTCTTCTCGCGCTCGGTCCGGTAGATGCGGTCCGGCGAGTCCACGCGGACCAGCGGCCGGTTCGGCGGTATCTCCACGACGTCCAACGCGTAGATCTCCCAGAACTCGTCGGATTCCGTCATCGCGGTGCCGGTCATGCCGGAGAGCTTCTTGTAGAGCTTGAAGTAGTTCTGGAACGTGATGGTCGCCAGGGTCTGGTTCTCCTCCTTTATGCGGAGGTTCTCCTTGGCCTCTATGGCCTGGTGCAGGCCGTCCGACCAGCGGCGGCCCGGCATCAGGCGGCCGGTGAACTCGTCGACGATGATGATCTCGCCGTCCTTGACCACGTAGGCCACGTCCTTCTTGAACAAGTGGTAGGCGCGCAGGCCCTGCGTCAGATGGTGCGCCCATTCGCTGGAGACGTCGTCGTAGATGTTGCCGACGCCCAGGATCTTCTCGGCCTTGTGCACGCCTTCCTCGGTCAGCGTGGCGGTGTGGCTCTTCTCGTCCACTATCGCGTCGTAGCCCTTGCCCAGGTCCACCCCGTCGCGCTTGGCGTCTATCTCCTCCTTCTCGGTGATGAAACGCACGTTCAAGAGCGGGATCACGCGGTTGACGATGTAGTACTTGTCGGTGGACTCGTCCGAAGGACCGGAGATGATCAGCGGCGTGCGGGCCTCGTCTATCAGGATCGAGTCCACCTCGTCGATGATGGCGTAGTTGCGGTCGCGCATCACGCGCTCTTCCTTGTCTATCACCATGTTGTCGCGCAGGTAGTCGAACCCGACCTCGTTGTTGGTGATGTAGGTGATGTCGCGGTTGTACATCTCGCGGCGCTCTTCGTTCTTCATGTCGTGCTGGATGAAGCCCACCGTCAGCCCCAGGAACTCGTGCAGCGGGCCCATCCATTGGCTGTCGCGCTTGGCCAGGTAGTCGTTGACGGTGACCACGTGCACGCCCTTGCCGGTCAGCCCGTTCAGGTAGGCCGGCAGCGTGGCGACCAGCGTCTTGCCCTCGCCGGTGCGCATCTCTGCTATCTTGCCCTGGTGCAGTACTATGCCGCCTATCAGCTGCACGTCGTAGTGGCGCATTTTCAGCACGCGGCGGCCGGCCTCGCGCACCACGGCGAAGGCCTCGGGGAGAACGTCGTCCAGCGTCTCGCCGTTGGCGATCCGGTCCTTGAACTCTGGCGTCTTCGCCTTGAGCTCTTCGTCGGAAAGCTTAGAGATCTCCGGCTCGAGCGCGTTGACGCGGTCGACGATGGGTTGTATCGTTTTCATGGACCGCTCGCTCTTGGAGCCGATTATGGTTTCAACGAGTTTTTTCAGCATATTGTTCCATTAAACAATTTTTAAGCGCGTTTATAAAGGTGGCGGCCGGACGCGGGCGGGATAGGCCTTTGGACCCATGTCCGGGTTCCCCGGAAGGCCCTGCCTGCGAAAGTCAGGATATCATACACTTCGGATATGGCCGTCTGGAACAGCCGCGCGAACGCGCAATTCCCCCCGTACCTGCGGAAGCTTATCCTTTTCGACAGGATAATCTCCGGCATGCTCTGGCTCATCATAGCGCTGCTGGCCACGGCGCTTCTCTTATCCGTGGTCGCTCACGGCATAACCGTCTGGTTCTGCGCGGGCATGCTACTGCTTGGCATCTGCCTGGCCGTAAGCATCTAAAATTCCTACGGTATCCCCGCGGCCCGCGTTTCTGAGGTCGCGCCGCGGCTTTTTATATAATCTGACCGCCGGATGGATGCCGCCGAAGAACTGATCAAATGCCCCTACTGCGGGGCCGCCAACCCGCTGGAGAGCGAGTTCTGCGGGGCCTGTTACAAGAACCTGCGCATCCCCGGCGAAGTGCGCGCCGAGGCGAAAGCCAAAAAGATACTGACAGCGGCCGCGGCCGGCGGGCCGCCCGTAGGGGAGGCCAGGCCTTCGTCCCGCCTCTGGGGACGCGCCGTCCTGATAGCCGGCTTGCTCCTTTTCTATACCCGCTGGCTGGCCAGGGAGAACTACTTTTCCTTCCTAGACTTCGTGAACCTGGCCTTCCACGAGGCCGGCCATATCTTCCTCGGCTTCTTCGGCCGCTTCGTCATGATGGCCGGCGGCACCATCTTCCAGCTGCTCGTCCCGGCCGTCTGCCTGTTCCACCTGAAACGGCGCGGCGCCAACCTGGGCTGGCAGCTCTGCCTCTTCTGGATAGGGGAGAACCTGCTGAACATCAGCATTTACGCCGGGGACGCGATAAAGCAGGCCCTGCAGCTGGTGGGCGGCGGCGAGCACGACTGGACCTACCTGCTGACCGAACTGCACCTGATCGCCCATCCGGCCGGGGTCTCCCGCTTCATCTTCCTTCTCGGGACCGGCGTAATATTCTGGAGCCTCTGGCTGATAGGAAAGGACGCGCTCGCCCGCGAGCCGGTGGAGCTGGGAGATCTCAAGCTGATATGAGGCGCCTGGCCGCCCTGACCCTCCTCTTCGCCCTTCCGGCGGCCGCCGCCGCGCAGGGCCTGGGACTGGCCGACGGCCGTGAGAAAGGCGCCGGTCCAGGGCGCTTCAGGCTTTCGGCGGTGACCGGCTATTCGGAAGCGGAAGGCCTCGACCACCGCTCGGCCGGCCTTTCCGCCGGGGTGCCGCTGGGGAAAGGGACCTCTCTGGACGCCTCTTTCGCCGCCCACCGGATACGGCGGGACGGCTGGCTGCCGGGTCATCTTTACGCCGCGGGCGCCGGGATAAGCGCCAAGCGCGGGAAATACACGTTCATGGCCGGGCTGAAGTCCTCCTCCGACAAGCCTTTCTATTCCATCCGCGAGACCGACATCTCCCTGAACGCCTCTAAGGTGATAAACAGGAAAGGTCCGCACTCCTTTTCCTTCGGCCTGGCTTATGCCTCGCGCCGCAGCTTCGCCAGACGCATCCCGTTCCCCTACTTCCTGTACGCGTACGATTCCGACAAGCTGAGCTTCCACCTGCCCTTCCGGGTCTCCTGGAGGCCCTCGGGGGATTACGAGCTGTCGGCGGCCTGGTTCCCGCCCAAATACTGCCGGCTCTCAGTGCGGCGGAAGGTCTCCGACGCGCTCTCCTTCAAGGCGGAGTACGCCCTAGGGGCGCTGCAGTTCGACATAGCCGGAAGGCCGGACAAGGACTACTCCGTCTTCATAGAACAGTCCAGCGCCGGGCTCTGGACGTATTACAGGACTTTACCCGACTACACTTTCTCCCTGTGGACCGGCTGGGAGCTGCCGGGGAAATACTACACCGGCAAAACCTACGACGACCATCACGACCAGAACGGAATACATCCCTCCCCCGCCTTCAGTTTCGGCGTCACCCGGCTGTTCTGACTCCCCGCCGACTGCCCTTAGGTCCCGGAAAATATAAGGAACTTAGGCCCTTCCGGCCGGCATGGCGCGCCGCTACAATATATACATGTTCAAATACGCCCTGACCCTGCTGCTGGCCGCCGCTCCTTCCTTCGCTTCTTCGCATGAATTCCCGTTGACCTCTCTCGGCGCGGCCGGGCTGCGCTCCGCGCCTTCGGCGGTAGAGACGCCGTTTCCCGTTCCCGCGGGCGACAAGGCCTCCTATATACAGCTCGTCTCTTCTATCAAACTCAAGATGGACAGGGAGAAGGGCGAACTGACCATCGGCTTTCCCAAGGCGGCGTTCGGCGACCCCGGTCCCGAGGACAAGTCCTATCTTTTCGTCCGCCTGACGCGCGGGTTGCCGGCCCCGGCCCTCTCGTGGGCCACCGTGCTCTGCTCCGGCGGCCATTACCTCGGCTACAGAGGTTCCAACATCGATTTTCCGGAACAGAGCGGCTCATTCTCCATCAACGAAACCCTGGCGCTAGGCGCCTACCCGAAGCAGCTCATCACCCGCACGCATCCCTGGCTTACCGAGGGATTGGGGTCGCCGGACGAGGTCTGCTCCCCCGCCTTCCTCGAGAAGATGAAGGACTCCCGCGCGGAGACCCTTCCGCAGAAGCTCGGCGACTTCAGCTTCGACTACAGCGCGCGCAGGAACACGCTCAAGGTAAAGTGGTAAGCCGCATATTGGTATAATTTCAGGGCCGGGGCTGACGCTCCGGCCTTCATCATGTCCGATACAGCCAGCCTGCGCGACACCCTCTATAAGAAGCTCGTCGGGGAACATCCCGGCAGCGGCGCGCAGGAATTCATAAAGCATCTCGGGGTCATAGGCTTCAGCTTCGCCGCCGCCAAGATCATCTCCGGAGTGGTAGCCATCGCCGCCGGCCGCCTGCTTGGGCCGGAGGAATACGGCCGCATCAACGTGATGGCCTCCGCCGGGGCCGCGATAGCTCCGTTCATGCTGGCAGGGCTGCAGTATTCCGTGGTGCGCTACGGCGTGAGCCCGGAGAAACGCTCCCATGTATTCAGCTCCGCGCTGGCCGCGGTGGCGGCGCTGACGGCGCTGGTGGCCGGGCTGGCGCTCTTCTTCAGCGGCCCGCTCGCGGCCATCTTCCATATAGACAGCGGCATGCTCTATTTCTCGCTGGGCTACGCCGCGTCCACAGCCGCTTTCCTGCTGACCTCCGGCATGCAGCAGGCGCTGTCGCGCTTCTCGCGCCGTGGCTTCGGGGAGATCTGCTTCAGCCTCACGCTGGCCGCCGTCTTCGGCCTGGGACTCCTCTACCTGGGCCGGGTCTACCAGGTGATGGCCTGGGCCTACATCGCGGCTTTCGGCGGCACGGCCCTGTTCTGGCTGTACCGCACGCTGAAGGAGGTAAAGCTGGCCGGCTTCAGCGGCGAGACGTTCTCCAGCATGTCGGAGTACGGCTTCTACAACTTCGGGGCCAGCCTGGGCGGAGTGCTCCTTCTCAACGTGCAGGGTCTGGTGGTGAACGCCGCGCTGACCCCCGCAGAGACCGGGGTCTACGCCGCCTATTACACCGCAGCGATAAACATAGGCGGTTACCTGGCTTACGCCCTGGCGACCGTGCTTTTCCCGAAAGCCTCGGCCGCGCCCGACAGGAGGCGCCTATGGGACCTGGCCGTACGGGGCTGGCTGCGGGCCGGCCCCGCCGTGATATTGATCTTCGTGCTGGTGCAGTGCGCGGTGCTGTCGCTGATGGGCCGGCACCAGTACGGTCTGGACCCGCTGTTGATAGCCCTCTTCTCCGTAGTCGGTTCGCTCACATTGCTCTGGACGACGCTCGGCAACATTATCTTGGCCGAGGGCGTGAACGCGTCCAGAATGCAGCTTTTCCTGTCGCTGGGCGCCGGCCTCCTCAATTTCCTGGCCTGCGTGGCGCTCGTGCCCGCGCTGGGGGTCAAAGGCGTGCCAATCGCCTTCATCATAGCTTACTCCGCCATGATAGGCGGACTTTGGCTGGTAAAAGATTCCTATCTGCCGCCCAAAGCGGACAAGACTAACGGAGCCCCACGACCATGATCGGAAAACTGCGAGACCTCATCGTTCATAAATTCAAATCCCTGCTGGGCGTATACCAGCTGCGCGACGAGATCCGGCGCCTTTCGGAGATCTCCATACAGTCGCTGCTGGCCAACGAGCTCAACAACGACCCCAGGTACCAGGACAAGAAACGCCTGACCCGCTACGAATTCCAGGTGAACTCGCAGGGGGGCGAGGACGGCATCATCCAGGAGATCTTCCGCCGGATCGGCACGACGAACAAGTTCTTCGTGGAATTCGGGGCCGGCAACGGCCTGGAGAACAATACATCCTGCCTCCTGCTGAACAAGTGGAAAGGCTGCTGGATGGAATGCAGCGAGCGCCACGCCGACGCTATCAGGGACGGCTACGCCGGCCTGATAGCCGACAAGAGCCTAGTTTTCAAGGAAACCCTTATAAATGCCGAGGACATCGAGCCGCTGTTCACGGAACTCGGCGTGCCGGCGGAGTTCGACCTTTTGTCGATCGACATCGACGGTAACGATTACTGGGTCTGGAAGGCCATCGAAAACTATAGGCCGCGCGTGGTCATCATAGAATACAACGCCTACATGGGGCCGCAAGCGGAGTGGACGATACGGTACGACCGCGATTTCTCCAAAGGTCAGGACCGCTACTGGGGCGCCAGCCTGAAGCTGCTGGAAAAGCTCGGCAGGGAAAAGGGCTACGCGCTGGTAGGCTGCAGCTATATCGGCGTCAACGCGTTCTTCGTGCGGGAGGACCTGCTGAAGTCGGATTTCGCGGAGCCTTTCACCGCGGAGAACCACTACGAGCCTCAGAAGCCTTATCTTATCCGCAACTCCAACTATCCCAAATCCTTCAAGGAGCTGTCCCGCCCCGGGGTCTGACGGCGGCTACCTGGCCGCCACTGCCATGTTCCAATCCGACGGGGAGATCTTTCTCCCCGTCTCCATGAACGGGTAGATGTCTATCTTTTTGAATCCCGCCTGGGAGAGATAGTACTTTATCTCCTGCGGAAAGAAAAAGCGGGTTACGTGGAGCTCCTCGTGCTCCGAGGAACGGCCGCGCGCCACGCGGCGCACGCGGAAGTGCACGCGGACCGTATGGCTGAGCGCGTCGAGCTGAGGCGTGGTGTAGCGGATGATGCGTTCCCCGGGGCCGCCGGGCACCTCCCTGCGGCGCTTCCCGGGCGGACAGGTGAGCACGCCGGGGCCGTACCAGCAGTCGAAGACGAAGATGCCTCCGGGCTTAAGCGAGCGGCGCGCCAGGCGGCAGGCCGCGGCCACGCGCTCGTTCTCGAGCTGGTAGCCCATCACTGCGAACATGCAGATCACGGCGTCGAAGCGCCCGACCGGCCGCATCCGGGAGATGTCGCCCCTGCGGAACTCCACGGAGGCGCCGGCCTCGCCTGCCTTACGTCGGGCGGCGGCGAGCATGCCGGGGGAAAGGTCCACGCCGGTGACCCGGTAGCCCCGCTTAGCCAGCGGCACGGCATGGCTGCCGGTGCCGCAGCCCAGGTCCAGGATGGTCCGGGGCTTCACCCCCGCGCTCTTAAAAAGCTTCTCCAGGTAGTCGCATTCGCCGGCATAGTCCTTGCCAGCGTACATCGTGTCGTAGATCGAGGAATATTCCTTGTCGAAGACCATAGCACCTCGCCGCTGCCGCCGGAAGATAAGGTCCAGCAAGCATATGAATTTATACCGCGGCCAGTCAAAACCGGGCGGTTATTATCATATAATATCAGCGTATTAACGGGGAGGACTGGCGTCGCCGGACATCCCAAGGAGAAGACAATGCTGACCTGCAGAACCTGCCGGGGAGACAGGCTTTACAAGTTCCTGGACCTCGGCTTCACCCCGCCGGCCGACCAGTTCCGCCGCAAGGACCAGCTCCGCGAGCCCGAGACGCATTATCCGCTGGAGGTCTGCCTCTGCGAAGACTGCGGCCTGGTGCAGCTCAACCACGTGGTCTCGCCCGAGGTCCTCTACCGCAACGACTACCCCTACGAATCCTCCATCACCAGGACCGGCAAGGCCCACTGGGACGCCTTCGCGAAGTACGTCGTCGGGAAGCTGAAGCTCGGCAAGGACGACCTGGTAGTGGACATCGGCAGCAACGTCGGCGTCCTGCTCGAGTCCTTCCGCAACAACGGCGCTTCCGTGCTGGGCGTTGACCCGGCGGCCAACATCGTGCTGCTGGCCCAGAAGCGCGGCATCGAGACCATCTGCGACTTCTTCAACTCCGGCGCCGTCGATGAGATCCTCTCCCGCAAGGGGCCGGCCGCCGTCATAACCGGCACTAACGTCTTCGCCCACATAGACGACCTCCACGAACTCACCCGCAACGTGAAGCGCCTGCTCAGGAAGAAGGGCGTCTTCATCTTCGAGGCCCCTTACCTGGTCAACCTCGTCAACAAGCTCGAGTACGACACCATCTACCACGAGCACCTGTCCTATCTCTCGCTCAAGCCGCTGGTCCGCTTCTTCGGCGAGCAGGGCATGGAGGTCTTCGATGTCCAGCTGGTGGACATCCACGGCGGCTCCTTCCGCGTCTACATCGCCGAGAAGGGCGCCTACCCGGCGGAGCCCATCGTGAAGGAGCTGCTGGACAAGGAAGAGAAGATGGGGCTCTACACCCGCCCCGTGCTGGACAAGTTCGCCGCCGACGTGGCGAAGAACAGGGCCGAGCTCTCCTGGCTGCTCCATTCCCTCAAGCGGGAGGGCAAGAGCATCGTGGGCGTCAGCGCCCCGGCCAAGGGCATGACCCTGCTCAACTACTGCCGCATAGGCACCGAGCTCCTGGACGCCGTTTCCGAGAAGTCCACCCTCAAGATCGGCCGCTACACTCCGGGCACCCACATCCCGGTTGTGCCGGACGAGTACCTGCTGCAGCACCAGCCCGATTACGCGCTGCTGCTGGCCTGGAACTTCGCCGACGAGATCATGAAGAACCTCGGGGAATACCGGAAGCGGGGCGGCAAGTTCATAGTGCCCATCCCCATGCCCAGGATCGTAAGCTGATGTAAGGAGAAGGATATGAAAAAAATAAGGCTCAAGGCCGCCCACACCGACGCGCGGGGCGCGATCACCGACCTGCTCCAGCGCGAGTGCGTCAACGCCATCACCGTCATCTCTTTCTCCAGAGGCGCGGTGCGCGCCAACCATTTCCACAAGAAGACCTGGCAGTGGAACTACGTGCTCTCCGGAAAGATCCAGATAGCCGGCAAACTGCCCCGCGGCCCGTTGCGCAAGGCCGTCATGAAGAAGGGCGACCTTATCCTCACGGTGCCCAACGAAAGCCACGCCCTCAAGGCCCTGGAGAAGTCGGAGCTCATAGTGTTCACCAAGGGCCCGCGCGGCGGCAAGGAGTACGAGAACGACACCTTCCGGCTCGAGAAGCCGCTGCTGAAATGAGGAAGATACCCGTCTCCCAGCCGGTCCTCGGCGCCGAGGAGAGCGAGGCCGTCAACGCCGCCTTGCGCGGCGGCGAACTCTCCGGCAACTTCGGCTCTTTCATCCCGGAGTTCGAGAGGAAGTTCTCGGATTTCTGCGGCTGCGCGCACGGCGTGGCCGTCTCCAACGGCACCACCGCCCTGCACCTGCCCCTGGCCGCCATGGGGATCAAGGCCGGCGACGAGGTGCTGGTCTCCACGCTCACCAACATGGCCACCTTCTTCGCGGTGCTCTACCAGGGCGCCGTGCCGGTACCCGTGGACATAGAGCCGGACACCCTCAACATGGACCCGGCCCTGCTGGAGGGCCTGGTCACGCCGCGCACCAGGGCCATCCTCGTAGTGCACCTCTTCGGCCATCCCGTTGACATGGACCCGGTGCTGGCCGTAGCGAAAAAGCACAAGCTCCTGGTGATAGAGGACTGCGCCGAGGCCCACGGCGCCCTCTACAAGGGCAGGAAGGTGGGCGGCCTCGGAGACGCCGGCTGCTTCAGCTTTTACGCCAACAAGATCATCACCACGGGAGAGGGCGGCATGGTGACCTGCACCGATGCCGCGCTCGCGGCGAAGATGCGCTCCCTCAAGGCCCTGGCCTTCGGGGATAAGCTGAAGTTCATGCACAAGGACCTGGGCTACAACTACAGGCTCACCAACCTGCAGGCCGCCATCGGTTGCGCGCAGATGGGAAAGATAGAGGACATCATAGGGAACAAGCGCCGCATCGCGGCCTACTACGCCTCAAAGCTGGCCGGGGTCGGCGAACTGCAGCTCCCTGTCGAAAAACCCTACGCCCGCAACGTACACTGGATGTACCACATCGTCCTCAGGAACAGGGACCTGGAACAGCGTACCGGGATAATGCGCTTCATGGCGGAGAAGGGCATAGAGGTCCGCGAGGGTTTCATCCCCTACAACCTGCAGGAGGTCTTCATCTCCCGCGGACTGGTCAGGCCCGAGGCCTGTCCCGAGGCCAACAAGGTGGCCTACAACAGCTTCTACCTGCCCAGCGGCCCGGTCCTCTCCGAGGAGGACATGGACTACGTCGTCGAGACCCTGAAGGCGGCCCTGGCGCGCGCAAAATGAAGATACGCGTCGTCTCCTACGAGGACCCCGAGCTCTGGATCTTCGGCAAGTTCGCCAAGAAGCTGACCGCCGAGGTGGCGAAGACCGGAGTGGACTGCGCGCTGGTCCGCGAGCCCGACCCGTCGGCCGACGTGAACCATCATATCAGCTACATCAACTACCGCGGCGGCGCCGGCGTCGACACGCTGATGATCACCCACGTGGACACGCTGCACAAGTTCCAGATGCTCAAGGGCCAGCTGGAGACGGCGCGCATGGGGATCTGCATGTCCCGCGAGACGCAGCGCAAGCTGGTCTCTGCCGGGCTGCCGCACGACAGGCTCTGCTATGTGAACCCCGCCCAGGACGGCGTGATAAAGCCGCGCCCGCTGGTGCTCGGCATCACCTCCAAGGTACACGCCGACGGCCGGAAGGGCGAGGACGCCATAGCCGCCTTCTGCGCCAAGGCCTCCCCGGCGGATTTCCGTTTCGTCATCATGGGCGCCGGCTGGGAGCCCACGCTGGAGAAGATGCGCGCGCTCGGCTTCGCGGTGGACTACTACGACGCTTTCGATTACGGCAGATACGTGGAGATAGTGCCCACTTTCGACTACTACCTCTACATCTCTCACGACGAGGGCTCTATGGGCTTCATCGACGCGCTGAGCGCCGGAGTGAAGACCGTAGTCACCCCCCAGGGCTACCACCTGGACGCGCCTGGCGGCATCACGCACCCGGTCAACGACGGCGCCGACATGCAGCGCGCGCTGCTGGCCATAGCCGCCGAGCGCCGGGCCCGCGTGGACTCAGTGGCCGGCTGGACCTGGGAGAACTACGCCCGCAAGCACATAGACCTGTGGCGCTCGCTGGCGGAGGGTCCGTCCTCCTCGCGCCTGCCCGGCGAGCCGTATCCCGACGGGGTCAACTCGGTATACACCGCCGAGAACGCGCCCGCCTTCAGCGCCGCCGAGAGCGCCGCCTACAAGGCCGGGCTGCTGAAGAACACCTCCCGCACTTTCTACAGCTATTTCCCGGAAGGCAGGGTCACCCTGCCCATCCTCTGGGACAAGTTCAAGAAGCTCCTGAAGAAGATAATCGGTTAGCCGCGGACGCGGCGAAGGCCCTCGTAGAGAACGACGCCCGCCGAAGTCGAGAGGTTAAGCGATCTCACACGGTCCGACCACATCGGTATCCTGAAAAGCCTGTCGGCGTACTTCTCGTACATCCAGTCGGGGAAGCCGGCCGTCTCGGCCCCGAGTATCAGGCAGGAATCCTCTCGGTACGGCGCTTCCCAGTAGCTCTTCTCCCCCCTGGTGGAGAAGAAGATCAGCGACGGGTCCGGCGGCAGCGAGGCGATGAACTCCTCGAAGGTCTTGAACACGGAATATTTCAGGAACTGCCAGTAGTCCAGCCCGGAGCGACGTATCTCCTTGTCGCTCAGGTCGAACCCAAGCTTGCCGACGAAGACCAGTTCCGTGCCGGTGGCCACGCAGGTGCGGCCGATGTTGCCCGCGTTCCACGGAATATCGGGATTTATCAATACGATCTTCATATCGATTCCCGGTCGCGGTCCTTACCGCTCGCTCATGGCCGGGCGCCGGGGAAGAGGGCCCTTGGGCCTTCGCCGGCGAAGAACTCGCTCGGCACACCGTGCCTCGCTCAGACATTCTTCGCCGCGGCCTCAATGATAGGCCGTCCGCTCCGGCCGCACGGGCCCTGCGCCCTAAAATCGCTCGCGGCAAGGACCGCGACCGGGAAGCAACTCTCCTCAAAACTTACAGCTTGAAATCATCGGCGTACTGCCGGTGCCAGAGCTCCAGCATCAGCAGCGCCCACAGCTTGTAGCCGTGGTCCCGCGTACCCCGCTGATGCTCGTCCCACAGTTTGAACAACGCCTCCGGCCTGAAGTACCCGCGCTCCAGAGCCTTCTTCGACAGGCAGGCCCCGGCCCAGTAGTCCTTCAGCTCGCCGCGGAACCAGATGCCCAGCGGTATCCCGAAGCCCATCTTGCCCCGGCTGTATATCTCCGGAGGCAGCATGTCCCTGAAAGTTTCCTTCAGTATCCACTTCGTCCCGCCGAAGCCCTTGAGCTTCAGGTTCCCCGGCAGGCGGAAAGCGAACTCCAGCACCTTGTGGTCCAGGAAGGGCGAGCGGGTCTCGAGGGAATTCGCCATCGACGCTATGTCCATCTTCGTCATCAGGCATTCCGGCAGATAGGAGCGCAGGTCCGTGTACGACATCCGGTTCAGCAGGTCGTCGTCAGGGTTCAGCGCGAACAGGCCGGAGATATAGCGCTCGGCATAGCCCCTGTCCGCCCCCAGCGCGTTGGCGAAGGCCGGCGAGTAGAGCCCGTCCGTTTCGCCCGGCCCGAAGAACGACACCGTGGACAGGTAGCGCTTCTCCAGCGTCTCCATCGAGGAGAGCTTCAGGAACTTCTCCAGCCGCCAGAAGAAATTGAAAGGCGCCGTCTTCGGCACACCTGAAATGGCCCCCAGCGCGGCCAGCTTGGTCCAGCGCGGCAGGCCGGCGACGACGTTCTCGGCCTTCATGCCGACGTAGCGCAGGTAGCCGCCGAAGGCCTCGTCGCCGCCGTCGCCGTTCAGCGCCACCGTGACCGCCTTGCGCGTCTCGCGCGAGACGAAATAGGACGGCAGAGCGCTGGAATCGGCGTAAGGCTCGCCGTAATGCCAGGCCAGCTTCTCCAGCACGTCGGCCATCTTGGCCTCCACCGTGAACTCGGTATGTTTCGTGCCGTACATCTCCGCCACCTGCCTGGCGTAGCCCAGCTCGGAGAACTTCTCCTCCTTGAAGCCTATCGCGAAGGTCTTGACCGGCGTGGAGGAATGCTTCGCCATCAGCGCCGTGACTACCGAGGAATCTATTCCGCCGGACAGGAAAGCGCCCAGAGGCACCTCGGACATCAGGCGTATCTTCACCGCCTCGGAGAGCTCGGCCTTCAGGCGCTCCTTCAGCTCCGGCAGCGGCACGTGGCCCAGCTTCTCCTCGCCGAGCGGCAGGTCCCAGTACTTCTCGGTGACGGCCTTGCCGTCCTGGAAGACCAGCGTGGAGGCCGGCTCCAGCTTCTTCACGCCCTTGAAGATGGAAAGCGGGCTCGGGATGTACTGCAGCGAGAGGTACGCGTCCACCGCGGCGGGGTTCACCTCGCGTTTGACCTCGGGCCTGGTCAGCAGGCAGCGCAGCTCGGAGCCGAAGACGAAGCCGTCCGGG
>JAKAMO010000260.1 GCA_021812825.1 bacterium
CAGCGCTCCGGCGGCCAGCGCTTGGTGGGCCAGGCGGAACCGTGATTAACGCCGGCTATCACCCGGTCCTCCTTGGAGTACGGGGCGCCGGCGTCGCGCTTCAGGCCGGGGAAGACCGCGGCCAGGTCCCCCGCGATGGGGGACAGGAGGGACAGGTTGCGCTCCACGTCGTGCAGCAGCCAGGAGAACTGCACCTTGTGGGTCAGCAGCGCGCGGCCCGCGCTCGTGGAGAAGCCCACCCGCACCGGGATGCCGGCCCGCCAGGCCATCAGCGCGCTGCGCAGAGAGCGGTGGGGGATTATGGCCGCGTCGAAGTTCCTGGAACGGAGCTCAGAGACCAGCCGCCCGAACTCGGCGAAGCGGGAGGAGGCCGTCTTTTTCCTGTCCTCGATAATTTCCGCGGCCAGGCCGGAGGCGGAGAAGACTCCGGCGGTCTCGGGCCTGGTGACCACCGTGACCGAGGCGTGGCGGAAAACCTCCTTGATCTTCTTGAGCAGGGGAAGGGTAAGGACGCAGTCGCCCAGGAAAGCCGTCTGCAGCAGGCATATCTTCAGCGGGCCCGGCTTCAGCCCGGCGCGGTCGCCCGACGGCGGCCAGTCCCCCAGCTCGGGGCCGGAATGGAACACCGGGACGCCGATCTCCTTGAGCGGTTCCAGGTAGCGGTCGAGCGTGTGCTTCTCCAGCACCGGGCTGGGGATGCGCAGCCCGACGAAGAGCCTCCGCGCGAGGGAGGCCTTGCGGTAGCGCAGTTTCACCGGCGCGCCGGCCATAAGGGAGATGAAGCGGCTGCGCGGGGTGTCGTGCAGGTCGATTATCGCGTCGTAGGCCGCGGCGTTCACCTCCGCCAGGGTGGGCAGCAGGCCTTTGAAGGGCACCACCCGGTCTATGAAGGCGTTCCTGGAGACTGCGCCGGCGAACTGCGGCTTTACGAGGATCTCCAGCTTGGCCGCCGGCCATTTGGCCTTGAGGTTGCGGAAAACCGGCGCGGTCAGGATGATGTCGCCGAGGGACGACATGCGTATCACGAGTATCTTCGGGTCCGGGCGCGTTATTTCCGCCATGAATAAAAAATTATATCATTTACGGGTCCCGGCGCAGGCAGACGCGCCGTAACAAAAAGTTAACTTATTTGTCATTGACACGGTCACAGTTTTCATATATCTATATATTATGCGTCCCAGGATCGCGCGCCTTACAGCTGTAGCCCTGCTCGGGGCCGCCGGCCTTTACGTCTCCGCCTACGCGCTGATGAGCGCCGGCGTGTTCCGCATGCTGATAAGCGAGCAGACCACCGTGGGCAACAGCATGCCGAAGACGGGGGGGGCGTATTCCCTGCTTGGCAGCACGGGCCAGCTCGGCTACGGCAAACTTACCGGCGGCCACTATTCGGTGACGTGGGGCGCGGTCAATTCCTGGCGGCCGCCGCAGGCCGACGTCTCCACCTCCCACGCCTATCCCAACCCCTGCAAGCTCTCGGCAGGCTGCACCGGGGTCACGTTCACCCGCCTCACGCTGCGGGCGACCATCAACATCTTCACGATCTCCGGCGAGAAGGTCGCCACGGTGGAAAAGAACAGCAATATAGACAGCGTCGGCTGGGACCTCCGGAACAGCGCCGGCGCCAAAGTGGCCAGCGGGCTTTACCTCTACGTGGTGAAGGGGGAAGGCTCCACGAAGAAAGGCCGGCTGGTCGTGGTCAGGTAAGGTGCCAACTATGAAAAAATTCATGCTAACTCTCGCGGCTGCGCTCGCGCTCCCGCTGCCCTCGAGCGGAGGGGAGATATCCGCCGGCAGCGTTCCGGGCACGCTGAACTACCAGGGGCGCCTGGAGCGCGACAACGCCCCGATAACCGGCCCGGTGCATCTCTATTTCCGGGTCTTCAACTCCGCCACCGCCAATAACGCCCCCGGCGGGTCCTGCGGGGGCGCCTTCCAGCCCTGCCTGTGGCAAAGCCCGGAGATAACCGCCCAGGCTACCCAGGGCATCTTCAGCGCGGACCTCACTCCCCCGATAACCGTGCTCGCCGGCGCGCAGCAGCTTTACCTCGAAGTGCAGGTGGAAAGCGATGTCCTGACGCCGCGCGAACCCCTCAACAGCGTGGCCTACGCCCTGATCGCCAAGCGCCTGGAGGACGGCGCCGACGTCGGCGTCTCCACGCTGACGGCCCTAAACAACGTCTACCTGTCCACCGCCGCCGGCGCCCAGGCCGCGGTCGGCACCGACACGCCTTACGCCGGGGCGAGGCTGACCGTGGACGGATCGGTGCGCCTCCTGTCGGGGAGCCTGTTCTTCCCGAACGGCACGTCCATGAACACCGCCGGGGTGGGCTCCGCCAGCAACATAGCCAGCGTTTCCGACGGCGACGTGCTCGCCGACTCGGACAGCGACGGCAACGGCGACGTGGTAATGCACAAGCCTACGCTGCAGTTCATGCGCATAACCAATTCCGGCAAGGTCGGCATAGGCCCGTCCTTCACCTCGGACTCCGGCGGGGCGCCCCCCAACGGCCTGCTGGACGTGGACGGCGCGCTTTACGTGGGCAACGAGGGGATCTACGACCGCGACGACAGCACCGTCAACGTAAGGGAGAACCTCGGGGTCGACAGCGGCATCATCTACGGCAAGAGCGACGAAGCCATCAACCTCGGCGTCACCAACAACGTGATTTCCCTCATTTCCGGCGGGGCCGAGCGCATGAGGATACATTCCAACGGCTATCTGGGCGTCGGTCTGACTTCCCCGGCTTCGATGATACACTCCGCCGCCGACGTCGCGGCGGATTCCGGTCTGCGCGGGGGCCGGGTCTCGGCGGGCGCCTATACCGGCTGGGCCAGCCAGGCCAACGAAGTCCGCGCCCAGGACGGCTACGACCTCCTGCTGCAGCAGAGCAGCCCGTACAACGTCGGCATAGGCACCGCCACCCCGCGCGAGAAGCTGCACGTCCGCGGCAGCGTCCGCTCGGATTACGGCATAATCGCCGCCACCGCGGCGTTCTCCTCCGGGGTGCAGGTGGACGGCGACCTGGACGCCAACTCGTCCAAGGGGAACATGGTCTACCTCTCCACCACGGTGATCTACGGCACGCTTCAGGTCACCGGCGGCATCGGCTCGCAGGCCGGCATACCGGTCTATCTAAATTCCACCCAGACGCTTACCGGCCAGAACACCTTCCTCAACCAGGTGGTGGT
>JAKAMO010000072.1 GCA_021812825.1 bacterium
GCGAGCAGGGCGAGATACTCGGTCCGGTGGTACCGCAGGGTCAGGAAAGGCGTAAGTTCCACAGCGAATACTACCTGATCAAGGCCGGCTCTGAGCGCACGGCGGCCGCCTGCCTGAAGAAGGCTATGGACCTCCCCAGGCGCCCCGGCGTCAAATATTTCATAGAGGCCGACCCGTACGGCTTCCAGTGAGCCCGAATGGCGGCGCCCGAATAAAAATAATACAATTACGGATATGAATACCGATGAGCTCCTGAAGGACATTACACGCGGCGCGGTCGACGTCGTAAGCAGGGAGGAGCTGGCCAAGAAGCTCTCCTCCGGCAAGAAGCTGCGCGTGAAGCTCGGCGTGGACCCCACCAGCAGGGACCTCCATCTGGGCCACAGCGTGGTGCTGGACAAGCTGCGCAGGTTCCAGGAGCTGGGGCACACCGCGGTGCTCATAATAGGCGATTTCACCGCCCAGGTCGGCGACCCGTCCGGCAAGGACTCCACCCGCCCGGTCCTCGACCACGACACCGTCGCCGCCAACGCCAGGACCTACACGGAGCAGGCCTTCAAGGTCCTGGACCCGGACAGGACGGAGATCCGCTTCAACACGGAATGGCTGAAGCCCTTCTTCGCGAGTCCGGCCTCCGGAGTTTCCGACTTCATAAACTGCGCCAAGAACATCACTATCTCCCGCCTGCTCGAGCGCGAGGACTTCCGCGCGCGCATGAAGGCGGGCAGCCCTATCAGCCTGCTCGAGATCCTTTACCCTCTGCTGCAGGGCTACGACTCGGTGGCCGTGAAGGCGGATATCGAGCTGGGCGGGCAGGACCAGATCTTCAATCTGCTCGTAGGACGCGACCTCCAGAAGATAAACGCCCAGGAGGCGCAGGTCGTGATGACGATGCCTCTGCTCGTCGGGACCGACGGCGAGAAGAAGATGTCCAAGTCCTACGGCAACTACGTCGCGCTGAACGACGTTCCCAACGACATGTTCGGCAAGCTGATGTCCCTTTCCGACGCGCTGATGTACTCCTACTACGAGCTGCTGACCTCCGAGGACCTGCCCGCCGTGAAGGCCGGGCACCCGATGGAGGCCAAGAAGAAGCTGGCCGGGCTCATCACCGCGCGCTACCACGGAGCGGAACAGGCCCAGGCCGCCCGCGCCCACTTCGAGCAGGTCTTCTCCCGCAAGGAGCTGCCGGAGGACATGGAGGTCTTCCGCGCGGAGAAGCCGGGCAAGCTCTCCTACCTGATGGTAGCCGCAGGGCTCGCCAAGGGCATGAACGAGGCCAGGCGGCTGATATCGCAGGGCGCCGTCAGGATAGACGGCGAGAAGGTCGCCGACGACCTGACCTTCGAGCCCAGGGACTGCGTCCTGCAGGTTGGCCGCCGCCAGTTCCGCAAGATAGAGAAGTGACCGGAGGCCATGACGATGTTATCCCTTAAGATTTCAGCCGTCTGCCTGCTCCTTTCGCTGCCCGCCGCCGCGCAGGACGCGACCCAGACCGAGGAGCAGTACAAGAAGATGATGGAGCAGATGATGAAGTCCGGGAACAACTATTCCCAGTCCCGGACCCAGTCCTGGGACGCCAGGCTGAAGCCCGTGTCCGGCTCCGTGATGATAAAGCCCTCAGGAGCGGAGGAATGGTCGAAGGCTGACGTTGAGACGCCTCTGGACCCTGACGACGAGATCAAGACGGCATCGGACGGCCAGGCAGAGGTCTACCTGGACGACAAGGGCGTCATCTTCCTTGACCGCAATACCGAGCTTACGGTCTCCTCGCTCGAGCAGCAGGACGCGTCGCTTTCCCTGAAAGCCGGCTCGCTGGTGGCGAAGATAAAGCACTTCCTGAACGAGAAGTTCAAGTTCGCCGTGCGCACGCCGTCGGCTGTCTGCGCAGTGCGCGGTACCGAGTTCGCGGTGGAGTACTCGCAGCTTTCCGGCGAGGCGGCGGCAGCCGTATACGACGAGGGCCGGGTAGAGGTCAGCGTTACCGGAGAGCCCGGCAAGGACCCGCAGCAGTTCACGCTGGAGAAGAACACCGAACTGGTAGTGGACCCGTCCCGCAAGCGCTTCCACCCGGAGAAGATCTTCCGCATGGGCAGGCACCGCGGTACGCTAGGGCAGGTGCGCAAGCGTCTCTCGGCGCTTAAGGGCTGGAAGCCGCTCTCGCCGCAGAAAAGGGCCGTCCTCCGCGAACGCGCCCTCAAGCGCGAAGTGATACGCCGCCAGCTCAACAGGAAGCCCGCCTCCAAGGCGCGGAAGGCCGTTAAGAAACGCGTGAAGGGCCGCTCGAAGAGCGGCACGCGCTAGGAGCGCCGCTTGCGCCTTTTCGTCTCCACCACTTTCGACCGCGACTTCACCGAAGGCCTGGCGGCGGCCGCGGACTACGCCCGCGCCAACTCCGGCCAGGGCGCGGTGAAGTGGGTAGCGCCGGAGAACTTTCACCTGACCTACGCCTTCCTCGGCGACCTCGGGGAGAAGGCCGCCGCGGCGGCCGCTGAGGCTGTAAAGTCCGCCGCGGAAGGCCAGCGCGCTTTCGACATCACGACCGGGGCGATAGGTATGTTCCCCTCCGCCCGGCGCCCTTCCGTGATCTGGGTCGGAGTCGATCAGGGGGCGCTGGAGCTCAGGGCGCTGGCCGCCAGGCTGGCGGAGTTCCTGGCGGCCTCCGGCATCATGTTCGAGAACCGTTTCGAACCGCACATAACCGTGGGCCGGGTTAAAGGGCCGCTTCCAGAGGGCTTCTCCAGGCGCGTGACCGGGTACTCTCCCTCGCGCCGCGGCCGCAGCCGCGTCGCCTCTGTCGAGCTTACGCGCAGCGAGCTGACCCCCGAGGGGCCTGTCTACACGAGGATGACATCGGTGAACCTGCTATGAAGAAGCTGAAGACCGCCTTGCTTATCCTCTCGCCGCTGCTGCTGGCCCTCTCGCTCTATTTCTTCTGGCCGGGGCGCCCGGTACAGGTGGTGATACCCGAGGGCGCCGGTGCCGGCGCCGTGGCGTCCCAGCTCAGGCAGGAGGGCGTCATCCTCAGCGCCACCTGGTTCAAGGCCCTGGTGAAGCTTACCGGCACCGGCAAGAAGATGATGCCGGGCGAATACTCCCTGAGGACGATGATGTCCGCCGAGGAGGCGCTCTGGGTGATCACGCACAACACCTACGTCAGCGACGTCAGAGTGGTGATCCCGGAAGGCTGGCGGATGGAGCAGGTAGCCGAGCGCCTGGAGGCTAACGGCATAACGCCGGCGGACAAGTTCCTGGAGCTCGCCCGCGCGCAGAAGATGGAGGGCTACCTTTTCCCCTCCACCTACCGTCTGCGCAAAAATACCCCCCCACAGGAAGTCATTAATTTGCTAAAATCTGAATTCGACCGGCAGATGTCGCCGTTGTTCTCTAAAGTATTTCCGGACCAGCTGGACGCCAGAAAGGCCCTGATCATCGCCTCTATAGTCGAGAGGGAGGCCGTTGACGACAGCGAGCGGCCGCTGATAGCGGCCGTATACATCAACAGGTACCGGAAGAAGATGCCGCTGGAAGCGGACCCCACTACCCAGTACGCGCTGGGCTACTGGAAAAAGGCCCTGACCTACAAGGACCTTAAGTACAAGTCCCCGTACAATACCTACGTGGTGGGCGGCCTGCCGCCTGGCCCCATATGCAGCCCGGGGTACAAGTCGGTGGCGGCCGTGATGTCCCCCGCCAACCTGGACGCGCTGTACTTCGTGGCCGACGGACGCGGGAAGCATATCTTCAACTCCAGCTTCAAGGAGCACCTCAAGGCCAAGAAGCGAGTGGAGAGAGCGGCGAGAGAGAACAAGTAACCGATCTAGGGCGTGTAGCTCAGCTGGGAGAGCGCCTCGTTCGCAACGAGGAGGTCAGGGGTTCGATCCCCCTCACGTCCACCAAATTGAAAAAGCCCCTTAGCGGGGCTTTTTCAATTTGGTCCCCGGGATGGATGTCCTGAGTTTCGTTGGGAACGAGGCGCTAAGCTTCCGGCGGTCGCAACGAGGTGAGGGCCGGCGAAGAGCGGAGCATAATTATGCTCCGCGTCCGGCCCGCAAGGGCGGAGGCGGTTGCCTGCGTAGCGCAACCGCCGAGCCGGGGTCGCGGAAAACCGCTATGCGGTTTATCCGTGGCGTCAGGGGTTCGATCCCCCTCACGTCCACCAAATTCAGCCCCCGATAAGGGGGCTGAATTTTTTTCCGGTGGACGTGAAGCGGGACATGATCATGTCCCGCGTGCCCGCTTTTCCCGCATATCTTCTCGAATAAATTGTAAAATTTAGAAGAGGCCGATGTAAGGAGAACCTATGGCAGAATATTTCCCGCTGAAAGAGAAGACGCGTTTCGAGTACAAGTTCACCAGCACCGAGTTCGACGGCACCGCCCGCGTCTTCATCGACATCCTGTCCGTCAAGAAGAAGGCCGCCAAGACAGTGGCCGAGGCCAGGATGATCTTCGAGCTGCGCGATTCCCATACCACCCAGTACCTGATAACTCGCGACGCGAAGTGGCTGACCACCGCCGACGGCGTCATAATCGGCGGCCGCCGCGAGTTCCCCCTGCCGCAGAAAGAGGGCGCCAAGTGGGACGAATATCCGGACTCCAGCGAGATAATCTCCCTCTCCGACAAGGTCTCCATCAAGGCCGGCAAGTTCGCCAAGTGCATGAAGGTGGTCACGATGCTCGGCGGCGGGGACGCCGGCAAATCGGTGCGCTACTACGCCCCGGGCGTCGGCTATATACTCGAGGAGTACAACGGAGAGGATAAGACCTGCGAGCTGGAGCTGGTAGCCGTTTCGCAGGTCCCGGAGGAGAAGAAGAAGGGCAGGAAATAACCCCTTACTGGAGCGGACATGGCATCACCGACTATAAAAGAGCTTCTGCAGGGAGAACCGCGCGCCGGCGCGGCCGCCCGCGGCTGGATAAAGACCCGCCGCGACTCCAAGACCCATTCCTTCGCCGAGCTCAACGACGGCTCTTGCCGCGAGAGCCTGCAGGTGGTGCTCTCTCCGGAGAACGGGGATTTCTCGGCGGTGCTTCCGCAGCTTACCACCGGGACCGCGGTGGAGATAAAAGGCGACCTGGTGGCCTCTCCCGGCTCCGGCCAGAAGGTGGAGCTCAGGGCAAAAGCTGTCAAGATCTACGGCCCCTGCGACCCGGAGAAATACCCGATACAGAAGAAGAAGACCTCCGACGAGTTCCTGCGCACCGTGGCGCATCTCCGTCCGCGCACCAACAAGTACGCGGCCATGCTGCGCGTCCGCGCCGAACTCGCGCATGCCGTGCACGACTACTTCCGGAGCAACGGCTTCACTTACGTTCACACCCCCCTCTTCACCGCGTCTGATTGCGAGGGGGCCGGCCAGATGTTCACGGCCACCGCGTTCGACCTCACCCGGCTCAAGGACGTCCCTAAGACCGAGGCAGGGGAGATAGATTTTTCCAAGGACCTCTTCGGCAAGAAGGTCGGCCTGAGCGTTTCCGGCCAGATGGAGGGCGAGGCCCTGGCCCTGGCGCTGGGCAAGATCTACACGTTCGGTCCGTCGTTCCGAGCCGAAAATTCCAATACCTACCGCCATTGCGCCGAGTTCTGGCAGATAGAGCCGGAGATGGCCTTCTACGAGCTTGAGGACGATATGGACCTGGCCGAGGACTTCGTGCAGTCCATAACCAGGGCCGTTATAGAGAAATGTCCTTCCGACCTGGAGCTGTTCGCGAAGTTCGTGGAGCCGGCGCTGATGGACAACCTGAAGAACATCACCGGCAACAGGTTCGAGCGCCTGCATTACTCGGACGCGGTGAAGATACTGGAGCCGGAGAACGGCCGTTTCGAGCTCAAGGTGAAATGGGGCGTCGACCTGGCCAGCGAGCACGAGCGCTTCCTGGTCGAGAACTATTTCAAGAAACCGGTGATGATGCACAACAAGCCGAAAGAGGTGGCCGCCTTCTATATGAAGCTGGACGACGACGGCAGGACCGTCCGCGGTATGGACGTGCTGGTGCCGCGTATCGGCGAGATCATCGGCGCCAGCGAGCGCGAGAACAGACTGGACGTCCTCGAGGCCCGTATGCGCGAGCTGAGGATGAAGGTGGACGACTATCAGTGGTTCCTGGACCTTAGGCGCTTCGGATCCGTGCCGCATTCCGGCTTCGGGATGGGCTTCGAGCGCATGATGATGCTGATAACCGGCATCTCCAACATCCGCGACGTGACCGCCTTCCCGCGAGTTCCCGGCTACGCCGAGTTCTGAACCGGCGGAAAGCGGCAGTGAAGGCCGGGGCTGTCCCCGGCCTTTCGCTTTTATCCCTGTCCGGAGGCCGCGCCGAGGCCGCGCAGCTGCTGTTCCACGGCCCTGGAGATGCGGAGGTTCTCGCCGTAATCGGCGAGCATGAAGAACAGCAGCGGCTTTGAGACGACGGTGACCAGCGTCGGACCTTCAGGCGTCCCCTCAAGGCGCACGCCGACGCTGCTGCCGAACGTGGCCAGGTCTATGGGCGTGTGCGCGGCCAGCCTGCCGGCGGCCGGGTCGCTCTCGGTTATCACGCAGCGTAGCGGCCCCTTTAGGAAGCTGGAGGCGGCCGCGAAAAGGCGGTCTCTGCCAAGCGGGCTTTCGAAGCTGCGCGACTGCCTGACGGAGTAAATGTCCCTGCCGGTCTCTCCGGCCGCGGCTTTCCTCGCCTTGACCACGTGCAGCGTTCCCATTATCAGCGACAGCGCCGTGGCGAATACGATCGCGTTGGCTATGGCTTCCGCCAGGGCGCGTCTTGCCGGCATGATGTTCAGGGCCGGGAAAAATATCCCCAGGAAGAAAACTATCCCGGTGACGACGAATATTTTGGCGTAGTATTTCAGCATTCCGCCTCCGGGAGTATTCTATAAAATTTCACGGCGCGGACCGATATTCTATAATCTACTGGTCGCACCGGAGGGAATATGCAAAGAGACAGCGCGCTGGCGCTCCTGCGCCGGCATGTGAGCAACGAGAACATGATCAAGCACTGCCTGGCTTCCGAGGCCGTGATGCGGGCACTGGCCGCGCGCCTGGGCCGGGACCAGGAGCTCTGGGGCCTGGCCGGCCTGCTCCACGATGTGGACGTGGAGCTGACCGCCGGGGACATCTCGCGGCACACCCACGAGGCGGAAAGGATACTGCGCGAGAGCGGCCTGCCTGAGCATCTGATAGAGGCGGTCAAGCTGCACAACGAGGCGGCCCACGGCGGCAGGAAGCGTTCCGAACAGTTCCATAACGCTCTGGCGGCCGCTGAGACCGTCACCGGCCTGATAACGGCCACGGCGCTGGTCTACCCGGACCGGAAGCTTGCCGGCGTGAAGGCCTCCTCGGTGGTCAAGCGCATGAAGGACAAGCGCTTCGCCGCCTCGGTGGACAGGTCCATAATCATGGAATGCGAGCGTCTGGGGCTCAGGCTCGAGGAGTTCGTGGAGCTGGCGCTGGCCGCTATGCGCGGCATCTCCGGCGAGCTGGGGCTCTGATCACTTCCTGGTCAGCCGAAGTATCTCGCTCACCAGCACGGCCGGGTCATACGGCTTTGTCACTATCCCGGCGACCTGGGTGTCCAGCCGCCTGCGGTGGATCTCGGCAAGGTCCAGCGCGGTAAACGCCAGTATAGGGCTGTCAGCTGCCCTGGTTATAGCTTTTACGGCCTCTTCCGGACGCATGTCCGGCAGGAGCAGGTCCAGCAGGACGAGGTCCGGACGGTCCTTCTGGGCCGAGGCCACTCCCGCGGCGGCGGTACGGGAGCAGGAGACCTGCATGCCGTTGGCCTCGAGGCGCATCTTGACCAGCGCGGCGTGCTGCGGCTCGTCCTCTATCAGCAGTATCCTAGGCATATATCCTCTCCCTCGCGGCGCGCAGCGCCGCGATGAAACCGTCCTCGTCCGTGAAATCGTCCGGGTACAGCAGGGTGATTATTCTTGAGGACGCTTCCTGGGGGCTTATGCCCCCTGCCTTCTCCAGCGCTCCCTGCACGAAGGCCATGGCCTTGGCCGACTCCTTTGTGCCGCAGTCCGGCAGGAAGACCAGCAGGTCCCACTCTCCGCCGGTCACTCGGGCGTGCGAACTCCGAAGCGAGTTCTTTATCGAGGCGCACACGCCGCCGCTCTTCTCGTGGGAGCTCTCCGCCGATATCCGCACGTTCTCTGGGAGCGCCAGGGCCAGCGCGCAGAAACGTTTCTTTGGCGAGGCCGCGGCCAGTTCCCGCCTGACCAGCAGGCGGGCCGAATCCGAGAAGGAGCGGAGCGGCAGCAAGGCGAAGAACTTGCACCAGCCTCCGGGCTCGCTCTCGGCCCAGATGCTCCCTCCGTGCATCTCCATTATGCCGCGGCTTATGGCCAGCCCCAGCCCGGTCCCCTTTATTCCGGCCGCGCCGGTGTTGTTCAGCTGCGTGAACTTACCGAACAGCTTCGGCAGGTCCTCCGGCTGTATGCCGGGGCCCGTGTTCTCCACGCAGAAGAGCGCCTGCCCTTCCATGGGTGACAGCGAAAGCGTGATCTTCCCGGCTTCGGGCGTGAACTTGATGGCGTTGGAGACCAGATTGTCCAGGACCTGCCGCAGCTTGTTGGCGTCGCAGTAGGCCGTCATCGGTCCGGCCGGGAGCAGCCTGTCCAGCTTGACGCTCCTTTCCGCTGCCAGCCGGACGTAGTCTTCGGCCGTGGAGGCCAGCAGGGCGCGCAGGTCGGTCTCCGCCACGTCCATAGGCATCACGCCGGCCTCCATTTTGGTGATGTCCAGCAGCGAGTCGATAAGGCCGTTCAGCCTGGTCACGTTGTCGAGACCCATCCGGAGCAGTTCCTTCTGCTGCTGTGATACGGGCCCGGTGCTGCCGTCGTAGATCAGGTCCATGGACTCCCGCACTATGGTCAGCGGAGAACGCAGCTCATGCGAAACGCGGGAGATGAACTCCCCCCTGTTGTACTCCAGCTCGCGCCTGGCGGTCAAGTCGTGCAGTATCACCAGGCGGCTGCGCTCGCCGGCCCAGTCTATCTCGGCTTCGCGTATCTGCAAAGGGACTTTTCTGCCGTCCTGCCGCAGCAGGTCCAGTTCGACCGGACCGTCCGTTGCCGGCGGCAGCGCGTACGGAGAGGAAAGGATATTGTCGAGTTCCCTTCCGGTCAGGCGTTGGGCGCTCAGGTTGGCGAAGGCGACTACCCCGCCTCCCCGGACGACGATTATGCCATCCGGAAGCTTCTCCAGCAGCGCGCGCAGGCTGGTCTCGACCTGCGTTATCCGCGCCTCGTTGCGGGCCCGCTCTATCGCGAAGCGTATCGAGTAGGAGAGGCTGGGAGCCGTCAGCGCTCCCTTGACTATATAGTCCTGGGCCCCTTTCTTCACCAGCTGTACGCCCAGCATCTTCTCGTAGCGTCCGGTCATCACTATGATGGGGCGCCCCTGGAACATCTCCCGGGCGGAGATCAGCGTCTTGGCGCCGAAAGAGTCGGGCAGGTTCAGGTCGAGCAGTATGACGTCCGCCCTTTCCGCTTCGTCCCTGGCGCACGCCTGCTCCAGGGAGCCGGCTTCGGACAGCTCGAACTGGGGCGGCACCGCCGAGTTGAGGAGGTTCTCCACGACCTTGGCGTCGTGAGGATTATCCTCGACAAGCAGCACCTTTATGGCTCGGGTGACCCCCGGCATATCCCCCCCGGTTTTTCAAAATCAGAAGACCGCGGCCTGCGCGGTCACCGAAACGTTACGATGAGAACTTCCTTCCCCACCTCAAGGTTAATATATATCTCCGGTACGGTCAATAGCCTGTTGAGTACATACGAAAAAACCGCCGGTTTTGCCGGCGGTTTTTTGATGCTGCTGGGTGAGTTTACTGGAAGAAGTAGATGTTCGCCACGTAGTTGTACGTCTGGTCCCCCACGGTGAAGGGCTCGTCCAGCTTGTAGGTCCTGGAGGCGATGAACTCCTTCTTGTTGTCGGCCAGGAACTTCTTGTAGTCGGCGAGCTTCTGGGCTATGCCGGCCTCGTCGGCCGCTATCTTCGACTTGAAGCCTAGCAGCTTGCCGATATAGACCATCGAGAAGGAGGCGTCCTTCTCCACCAGCGCGACCTTGCCGGTCAGCAGGTCGAAGTCGATGTCGTCGCCGTTCTTGAGCTGGCGCAGCTGGACCTCGTGGTCCTCGTTCGCATCGGGCTGCGTCAGGTAGTAGACGTTGAAAGTGGGGCGGAAGACGTCGTTCTTGATCATGAACGCGGCCACCGGGGTCATCTCCTTCTGCTCGAGGGCCTCGAGCAGCATGTGCTGCTCCTTCTTCATGGCCTCCTGGCTGAGGGCGTCGTAGTTCATGCCGTCGCCGTTGAACATCCGGATCACGCGGCCGTCGGCGGATTCGTACTTCAGGACGCCGAACTCGTTCTTGTACTCGGTGGAGAGGACCTTCATCCCGAACTTGCCGATGATGGGGGTCCAGAAGGAGACGAACTCCTTGAACTCGGCCTCGGTCTTGGCGTAGGTGAAGAGCTGGCTCTTGGAGGCCTGCGCGTAAAGATGCATGTTGGTGGTTATCTCGCCGGAGTAATGGCCGCATTTCTCGCCGTTCTCCAGGCTGAGCACCGGGGCCGGGACCGCGGAAGCGGGGACCTTGATGTCGGCGGCGGAGATACCGTTGAGCTCCGTCGCGTAGAGGGCGCCGGCGCTGAAAATGGCCGCCGCAGCTATCGCTAATTTCTTCATTAAATGCCTCCTGCGCTGCTATGTTATCCTAATTTTATATTTTAAGTCCGGCGCGAAAAAGGGCTGAAGGTCCGTGTCCGGCCTAGGACATAAGGCCTATGATCTTAGTCAACCTTCCAGTGCCGCGGCGCCAGGAGCTGGGCTCGCCACTTGCCGAAGGCCTTGCCCCTGGATTCCATCCCCTGCAGGAAGCGGCGTATCCTCGGGCTTATCCTGGCCCCGGTGGCCCCGGCCAGCGGGGTTCCGGGCAGCGGCATGAAGGCATGGGTATGTATCATCGCGCCGAGCGCCGAAAGGCGCGAGATCATCTCCATCGAGGCGTCCTCGTCCTCAGCCGTCTCGCCCGGCAGGCCGAAGATGAAATCCAGGTACGGGGTTATGTGGAATTCCTTGCAGAGCCTGGCCGCGGAGTATATCTCCTCCGGGCCGTGGCCGCGCCTTACCGCGCCGAGCGCTCGCGGGCTGGCCGTCTGCGCGCCGATTATAAGGCGGCGGTTGGCGGCGTACTTCTTCACCAGCCCCAGTGTTTCCGGGGTGACGTGGTCGGGGCGCACTTCTGACGGGAACGAGCCCACGAAGATCCTGCCCCCTCTCCTGTCCGCCAGTTCCCCTGCGCGGCGCATGAACTCGGTAAGGGCGGGCAGGTCCAGCCTGCGGCCGTCGGAAGAACCGTAGGCGAAGGCGTCCGGAGTTATGAACCGGATGTCGTGCAGGCCGCGTGAGAACATGAGGCTCATCATCGCCAGTATCTGCTCCAGCGGCCGGTGGCGCGGCCTGGCCCCGAAAAGGAAGGAGGTCTGGCAGTAGGTGCAGGCGTAAGGGCAGCCGCGGGTGATCTCGATAGGGCCGAACAGCCCGTAGCCCGGCGAGAGCGCCGGGAAGGCCGAGAGGTCGGCCCGGGTGCCTTTTATGACGCGGCCGGCCGGCCTGTTGCCGGCCCCGATGGCGGCCAGCAGCGGCGGCAGGACGTTCTCCCCCTCTCCGGCAACGGCATAATCGAAGCCTATGGAGAGCGCGTCCTCGGGCAGGGCGCTGGTATGCGGGCCCCCGGCTATGAAGATAGCGTCAGGAGCTTCCCTCCGCAGTTTTCCGACTATCTCCGCGGTGGAATCGCGCTGGCAGGAAAAGAAAGAGAAGCATGCGGCCGCCCGCAGGCCTTCGGCCGCGGTCTTGCGCAGGGCGGCGGCCATACCGCGCGGCGTGGCCGGGAACAGGGCCGTTACTCCGGCGCTCCTGTGGCGCTCCAGCGCCGCAGCGAGGGCATTGATGCTGCTGCGGTTCTCCCGGCTGTAATAGAATACGGCCCGGACGCTCATTCTCCCCCTGCCCGCGCCGTCCTCAGCGCGGCGGGGATGAGGAAGGCGTAGGCCCTGGCGCCCGTCATGCTCAGCCACGGCAGGAACACCAGGTCCTTAAGGACGGAGGCGGCCACCGTCCAGGGCCTGAGGTCCAGCGAGGCCTGGGAGTGACGGAAGCCCTTCACGACGTAGATGTCCGGGACTATGAAGTTTATGGCGGCGGTGACCATCAGCAGAGGGAACAGGCGGACTTTCCAGCCGTCGGTAGCCGCCGCGCTCATGGCGAAGGAGTCCTTGATGCCGGTGCGCAGGTCGACCACGGCGTATTCCGAGAACATGTACGTGAGATAGACGATCACGCCTGGCAGCACCAGCAGCAGCGCGCCGCCGGTGGTCGCCAGCCCCAGCAGGAAGCTGACCGCGATGGCCCGGTGATAGACCGGGAACGCGCTGAAGAGGTCGCCGTAGCCGCCGCCGGCCCCCCGGGCTATCTTTATGTAGACGAGGTTCGCTCCGACAGTTACCGGAGTGATGACCAGCGCCATGTAGGGAAGCGCGGTCAGCATGGTGTGCGTGCGGCTTATTATCAGGAAGGTGCCGGCGGAAAGCGCGGCCTGCGTGAGCGCTACGGCTAGCACCAGCGGCAAGCGGGAGACGTAATCGTCCCAGGCCCTGGTGAACCAGGACACGGCGGCCCTGTCCATCTCAATGCCCCGCATGGGCCTCCTCGTAGAGCGAGCTCGCGCGGTAGGAGCTGCGCACCAGCGGGCCGGACATGACGGCTTTGAAGCCGGCGGCCCTGGCCTTGTCCGCCCAGAAGGCGAACTCCTCCTCCGTGTAATACCTCGCTACCGGCCTGTGGTTTTTTGACGGCGCGAGATATTGGCCCAGCGTCAGCAGGTCGCAGCCGGCCCCGGCCAGGTCGCCAATGGCGCGCTGCAGCTCCTCAGCGCTCTCGCCGAGGCCGAGCATGATGCCGGACTTGGTCAGGATATCGGGCCTGAGGCGCTTGGAATTGGAGATAACGGCCAGCGAGCGGGAATAGTCGGCGCCGGCCCTGGCCCCGGCGTAGAGGCCGGAGACCATCTCCAGGTTGTGCCCCAGCACGTCCGGCTCCGAGGCCAGAACGGTCTCGAGCGCCTTCAAGTTCCCCTGGAGATCGGGTATGAGGGGCTCGGTTCGTATGCCCGGGGAGAGCTCCTTTATCAGACGGTTCGTCTCGGCGAAATGCGCGGCGCCGCCGTCCGGCATGTCGTCCCTGGTCGGCGAGGTGAAGACGACGTATTTGAGTTCCCACTCGCGGCAGAGCTCGGCCGCGCGGCGGGGCTCGCCGGGGTCCGGCGGCAGGGGCCTGTCCTTCTTGACGGCGCAGAAGGCGCAGCCGCGCGTGCAGATGTCGCCTAGTATCAGGAACGTGGCCTCCCCGTCGGAGAAGCACTTGCCCTTGTTCGGGCAGCGGGCCTCGTCGCAGACGGTGTGCAGGGAGAGTTGGGAAAGGCGCGCGGCCGTGCCGGCGGCCGAGGAGCCGCGCAGGCCGGCCTTGTTCCTGCGCGCTTCCCTGAGTATCCAGTCCGGCAGCGTCGGCATTATTCCGCTATTTTAAGATGCAGTTCCTTGAGCTGCTTCTCGTCTATCGGGGAAGGGGCCTCGCTCATCGGGCAGGAGCCGCTGGTGGTCTTGGGGAAGGCTATCACGTCGCGGATGGAGTCCGTGCCGCAGATGATGCCTACCAGTCGGTCGTAGCCGATGCCGATGCCGCCGTGAGGCGGTGCGCCGTAGTCGAGCGCGTTGACTATCATGCCGAAGCGGCGCTGCACGGCTTCCTTGTCGTAGCCCATCAGGCCGAAGATCTTCTCCTGCATGGCTCGGCTGTGGTTGCGGACGGAGCCGGAGCCCAGTTCCACGCCGTTGAGCACCAGGTCGTACTGGCAGGAGCGGACGTTGCCGGGGTCGGTATCCAGCTTATGCGCCTCTTCGGGCAGCGGCGCGGTGAAGGGGTTGTGCGTGAAGGTCCAGTTGCCGGACTCGGCGTCCTTCTCGAGCAGCGGGAAGTGGCGGACCCAGAGGAAGGCCCATTTCTTGAGCTTGGCGGGCTCGAGGCGGGCTATCAGTTCGTTGCGCAGCGCGCCTAGGCAGGGCGCGGCCACCGCGGCCTTGTCGGCGGCGATGAAGACGGCGTCCCCGTCCTTTGCTTCCATGCGTTCTTTCAGCGACGCCTGCTCGGAGTCGGAAATGAACTTGA
>JAKAMO010000261.1 GCA_021812825.1 bacterium
AGTCGTTCTCCAGCAACTAGGCGGCGGAGGCCTGGGCGGCCGCGGCGGCGGATATCAGCAGGGCCAGCAGGAGTCGCTTCATCGTTTACATTATATATTAAAACGCCCGAAACATCGCGCGAAAATAAAAAGGCCTCCCGCGGTTTCCCGGGGGAGGCCTTTTCGCTTGCCGGGCGTCAGGCCTGCTCGCCGACGAAGAGGAAGAAGTACTGCAGGAAGTCGTACAGGTCGCAGTTGACCAGGGTAATGTCGACCGGGCTGCGGTCCATGCCGCCCGTGATGCGGCCGCTGACCTTGTCGTAGGTCAGCTCCACCGGCGCGCGGTTGGCGTAGCCGGTCACGGTCACGGTCCTGGCGTCCGCGTTGCCCTCGTCCATGTTGAACTCGAGCTTCAGCGGGGCGTGGTTGGCATAGCCTTCGAGCAGGCCGTTCTTCCAGTTGACGGTGTAGCGCACGGGGCTGTGGTTGGCGCCGCCGTCCACGGTGACCTCCTCCGGGCTCCAGCTGAACTTCAGGTCTACGGGGGAGTGGTTGGCGCCGCCCTTGATGGTCATGGCGTCATTGTCTATCTTTACGTCCACCGGGCTGAGGTTGATGCCGCCGGTGATGGTCCAGTTGACCTTGTCGATCTTCACGTCGACCGGGCTGTGGTTCATGCCGCCGGTGATCGAGCCCTGCTTTACGGCGTAGGAGGAGCGGCTCTTGTTGCCGAGGCCGAAGATGTCGTCGTAGACCTTCCGGCTCACCTTCACCTCGGTAATGTAGTAGTAGCGGGCCAGCCCGACCGCGCGGTCCGCCGCGTTCTGGCCGCTGACGTCCGCGAGCACCATGTAGCCGCCCAGGCCGTCCTGGTAGGCCTTGACCTTGAAGCCCGCTCCGGCGAGCTCGGAGAGGACCTTGTCGATGTCCTGGCGGCGCCCGACCATGCCGATGACGGCGTCGTTCATGTCGGACGAGGTATTGACCGAGATCTTGTGCAGGGTGTTCCACTGGTTGGACTTGGGCGCCGCCGGGGTCGGTATTTCCAGGGCCGCCGGGGTAAGGCCGATGTCGCTGAGGGCTTTGTTCTCGGCCGCGCCTGCGGCGGTGAAGGCTGCGGCGATGATGGCGAGGGCTATATAAGGGGCTTTCTTCATTTGTCCTCCGGTTATACGTATATTCTGGCAGAATACGGCCGTGCGCGCAAAAGTCCGGGGACCCCTCTTCCGGCCGTTTTTTGGCCCACGGGAGATGGGCCTTTGGGCCCAGGGCCGGTCTGGGCCTTGTCCCCCTTGACTAGTCAAGCACACGCTGCTATCCTATTGGCGTAGCGACCGGAGGAAATTTTATGAAAAAGATCCTTGTTCCAGCTCTGCTAGCGGTTTTCGCGGCTGCGCCGGCCCTCGCCCAGTTCGACGACGACGGTTCCGGCCTCGGCCTCTCGAAGGCCGCCGAGGTGGCCGTGCCCGCCGCCGCCGGCTCCGCGGCTCTCCCGGTGGAAAGGTCGGGGCCTAAAGAGTGGACCGTGATGGTCTTCATCAACGGCAAGAACGACCTGGAGCTCGCCGGCCTCTACAACGTGAACCAGATGGAGCAGGTGGGGTCCAGCGGCAAGGTGAACATCGTGGTGGAGATGGGCCGCATGAACGGCCAGGCCCAGGGCGACGCTCACCAGGACGGCGACTGGACCGGCTCCCGGCGCATGCTGATAAAGAAGGATAAGGACGAGGAGAAGATCACCTCGCCGGTCCTGATGAAGACCGAGAAGGTCGACATGGGCGACTACAAGCGCGCCGTCGACTTCGTCGAGTGGTCCAAGGAGAACTTCCCGGCCAAGCATTACATGCTGATCATCTGGAACCACGGCTCCGGGTTCATGGACCCCCGCAAGGAGCAGAAGGGCATCTCCTTCGACGACGAGACCGGCAACTACATCCGTACACCGCAGATCGGCCAGATACTGAGGGAGGCCGGCAAGGTGGACGTGCTGGCCTTCGACGCCTGCCTGATGCAGTCCGCCGAGGTGGATTATGAGGTGAAGGACAACGTCGACGTCATCGTGGGTTCCGAGGAGACCGTCCCCGCACTGGGCTATCCCTACAGCATGTTCCTCGGCGCGCTGGTCAAGAAGCCGGATCTTAACGCCGAGCAACTGGGCGCGATAACCGTAGAGGCCTACAAGATGTTCTACGACAAGCTGGGCAAGCCCTCGCAGCTCTCCGCCGTGCGCGCCTCCAAGCTGGAGGGCTTCGCGCAGCGCATGAAGGACTTCTCCGCCCTGGCCAAGGACGCCGACGCGGCCGCCCTGAAGGCCGCCCGCGACGGAGTGATCCGCTATGACGCGGTCGGCCCTTCCGACGCCAAGATGACCATCTCCTTCTACGGCGACGCGGCCCAGTTCGCCAAGCTGGCGGCCGACAACCTGAAGGACGGGGACAAGGCGGCCGCGGTAAAGCAGAAGGCCGAGGAGCTGGGGGCCTTTATAGACGGGGAGCTCGTGATACACAAGGGTGCCACCGGCAAGAACCGCGCCGGGCACGAGATGTCCGAGAGCCGCGGCATCTCGGTCTACCTGCCGCCGGCGGAGGCCAGGATACCCCAGGCCAAACTGGAGGGGATCTTCGAGGCGCCGTACACGGACTTCGTCTTCGACAAGGCCTCCGGCTGGCACGACTTCGTGACCTTGCTTTACGCCAGCGCCGTCGCTCCCGCGCCGGCTCCCGCGAGATAGCCCGCGGCTGAGCGATAGAAAATACCCCGGCCAGCCGGGGTATTTTTTTGTCCCCACTGCCGGAGATCCCCCCCGGTCCTTATCTGCGGCGGTCCCGCTGCCGTTCCGCCGCGGCTTTTGAAGGCCGCGCGCGGGTATCATCGCGGGAACGGCATAGCTGACATGGCCGCGAACCGCCGGTTCCCATTGGCAGGGGTTGCGGCCATTTGGCATAATAACACGATGTCCCATATAAGGAACACGCAGAAGAACTCCGTCACGGGCAAATTGATGGGGCGCCTCCGGCTTTCCAGGGTGCTCAGCATCCCGGAGAAGGAGTTCTCCGCGTTCATAGCCGAGATAGAGGGCGACGACCTTTTCGGGGCGCTGGCCCGGCCGGCGCGGACTTCCGAGAAGGTCGTTTCGTACAAGAGGTTCCCGCGCGGGACCTGGGCCAGGCAGGTGCAGTTCAACGAGGGGGTTTTCGCGGAAAGG
>JAKAMO010000262.1 GCA_021812825.1 bacterium
CCATTTCTTCGCCCACCCGCAGGACCGCCTCTACGTCAACGAGATAGCCAAGATCCTCTCCCTGGACAAACGCAACCTCGTCAAGAAACTCCGCGAATTCGAGACCGCCGGCCTGCTCAAAAAAGAAGCCCGCGGCAACATGAGACTGTACTCCATCAACGCCGACTTCCCGCTTTACAACGAATACCGCCGCATAGTGCTGGCCGCCGCCGCGCCAACGACCGTCATCCCGGCAAAAGCCTGGAACCAGTAAAAGGAAAACCTATGAACGAGACTAACAACACTTCCGAAAAAGAGCTCGAATTCGACCTCACCTATTACCTGGACCTCGTCCTGCGCCGCAGGTGGATAGTGCTCTCAGTCTGGGCGGCCATGGTGATAGTTACTTCACTCGTCACCTTCAACACGCGCCCAGTCTACCAAGGCCAGGCCATGCTGGTCATAGAGAAAGAGCGCGGCAACAGCGTGGTCTACCAGGGCGGCCCCGCCGTGGAGCGCAGCAATGAGGACTACTACCAGACGCAGTACAAGCTGCTCAAGAGCGAAAGCCTCCTCAAGACCGTTTACCAGCGTCTTGACTTGGAGAAATACCCGGAGTTCTCTAACCCCTACGGATATCTTAAGCTCGATAAACCCGTAACCATAGCCCCGGTGCCGCGCAGCCGCTTGGTATATATAAAAGCCGACTCATACAGCCCTGTGCTTGCAGCGGAGATAGCCAATACCGTGGCCAAGGTCTTTATAGAACAGAACCTCTCCAACCAGCTTTTTATCTCCAAAGATGTGTTGGCCGCCCTGCAGGGCGAAAAGGACGGAAAGAAGTCCGCCCAGGTATACGAGTCCCTGCCTGCCGTGGTTAACAACACCCTTATACAGGACTTGAAGCGCGAGGAGGCCAAGCTCAAGTCGCAACTTGCCGAGGCTAGCGGACATTACACTCCCAGGCACCCGGAGGTTCTGGCGCTTACTGCGAATCTCAAGGCCGTGCAGGAGCAGATAAAGGCCGAGACCGACCGCGTGATACAGAGTCTCAAGATAGACCTCTCCGGCCAATTGATGGGTAACAACATCCGCTTGGTGGATGCCGCCATGCCCCCGCTGAAACCAATAAAACCGCGCAAATTGTTCAATATGGCTCTGTCCATCATCGGCGGATTAGTACTAGGTTTTTTTGTCTCTCTTATAGTGGAATTCATAGACCAGACCATCCGCACTCAGGAGGATGTGGAGAATAAGCTTAGCCTCCCTTTCCTCGGAGTTGTCCCAATGACGCCATTTGGCAAAAAAGCTACTGCTTATAACCATTTGTTACAGCAGGAGCATTCGCTCATAGCCGAGTCCATCCGCAACCTGCGCACCATGATAGACTTCGCCATAGTGGGCCAGAAGAGCAAGTCCTTCATGGTCACCAGCACCGTGCAGGGCGAGGGTAAGAGCTATGTCTGCTCTAATATCGCCGTGGCCATTGCCCAGGCGGGGGAAAAGGTGTTGATAGTGGACGGCGACCTGCGCCGCAGCAACCTGCATAAGAACTTCCGCGTCAGCAACTCTAAAGGCTTAAGTGACTTCCTCGCAGGCGGCAAAAACACGGACGATCTCAAGAATCTCATACAAACTACCGACGTCGAGAACCTCTCAATACTTACCTGTGGTCCCAGACCGCCAAACCCGGCCGAATTACTGAATACCCCACGCCTGAGCGCCTTCCTCGCCTGGGCTGGTGAATATTACGACCGCGTCATCATAGACTGCCCGCCGATGTTCCCTATAAGCGACGCGTTGCTGTGGGGAAAATACATCAACAGCGCGGTATATGTGACCTGCTTCGGTAAGACGCGCGTACCGCTCATAAGGAACGCGACGAAGCGGCTGCTTTCAGCCGGTATCAAGATACTGGGCAGCGTTGTAAACATGAGCAAGTTCGGTGGGCTCTCATACTCTTATTACGGGTACTACCAGTATAAGTACAACTACCACTACGGCTACGCCCCGGATGATAAGGATAATCAGGAAGCTGGTGTTGAGCTGACTAAAAAGAGTCACGCAAAGAAAGAATTGGTCTGACTATTCTTCAGAGTAGCGCCGTTATGGTTATGTGTGCTTGGAGTCAATTATGATACCGCTGATGAAGAACACTTTCCTCAACGAGTACGAGACAAAGAAGGAGCTCGTGGATTTCATCCTCAAGGCCAAGATCCTCAGCATGGGCGAGAAATGCCTGGAGTTCGAGAAGGCCTTCGCCAAGGTGCAGGGCCGCCGGCACTGCGTGCTCTTCAACAGCGGCGGCAGCGCGAACCTGGCCCTGCTGCAGGCGCTCAAGAACCTGGGCCGGCTTAAGGAGGGGGACAAGGTGGGGTTCTCCGCCCTTACCTGGTCTACCAACGTGATGCCGATAATACAGCTGGGGATGAAGGCGGTCCCCGTGGACTGCGACGCGCAGACGCTCAACTGCATGGCCGCCAACCTCCAGGAGACGCTTAAGACGGCCAAGCTGCGCGCCTTCTTCGTTACCAACGCGCTGGGCTTCGCGGGGGACCTCGGTGAGATACGCGAGGTTTGCCGGAAGAACGGCGTGCTGCTGATAGAGGACAACTGCGAATCCCTGGGCACGCAGCTGCCGGACGGCCGCACGGGAAATTTCGGGGAAGCGGCCACGTTCTCCTTCTTCGTGGCGCACCATATGTCCACCGTAGAGGGCGGGTGCTGCTGCACGGACGACGACGAGCTGGACGAGATGCTGCGCATAGTGCGGGCCAACGGCTGGGACCGCAACCTGAACTTCGCGGCGCAGCGCCGCCTGCGGGAGAAGCACGGGGTGAAGAGCGAGTTCGACGCCAAGTACACCTTCTACGACCTCGGCTTCAACCTGCGCCCCACCGAGATCACCGGCTTCCTGGGCCTGGAGCAGTTGAAATACCTGCAGGAGAACTGCGAAGTGCGCCAGAAGAACTTCCTGGCGCTGGAGGAGGAGGTTCTGAACAACCCGGACCTCATGCCCATCAAGCGCGGGCACCTGTCCTTCGTGTCCAACTTCGCCTTCACCGTGATCTGCAGGACCAAGGAGCTGCGCAGCAAGTACATAGAGCAGTTCTCCGGCGACGGTGTGGAGATAAGGCCGGTGATAGCCGGCAACATGCAGCGCCAGCCCTTCTACGCCAAGTACGTGGGCGAGACTTACG
>JAKAMO010000073.1 GCA_021812825.1 bacterium
CTTCGGCTCCTACTCCGGCGCCGTGCCGAACGAGAAGATAACCTGGGGCAAGCTGGACGTGGACACGCCCCGCTTCGTGATAGAGAGCGACGCCACGATAGTGGCCCCGCTTATGTTCAACTACGTGCTGGGCAACTGACGCCCCGCGGATAAAGAGGAAAGGCCGGCCCCCTGGGCCGGCCTTTCGCTTTACGGCCGCACTCAGCCGTCAGACGCCGGCCGCTCCGGCCAGCCGGTATACCGCCGCGGGCTCGCTGTAGCCTTTGAAATCCATCTTCCCCAGGTCCTCATAGGAGTAATGCCCGGAGGTGGCCTCCCTGACGGCCCCGGAGACATATACGGCCCCGGCCGGCGCCTTGCCCTGCAGCCTGGAGGCGAAATTGACGGTATCCCCCATCACCGTATAATCCATGCGCGTGGAGGAGCCCACGTTGCCGGCCACCACGGGTCCGCAGTGCACGCCTATACCGACCCCGAGCGTCCTGCCGCCCGAGGCCGTCTGCGTCCCGTTGAAGGCGGCCAGTTCCTTCTGCATCTCCGCCGCGCAGGCCACCGCGCGGCACTCGGCGTCCGGCTGCGACAGCGGGTCGTTGAAGACCACGATCAACGCGTCGCCCACGAACTTGTCCAGAGTGCCGTCGTGCCTGAAGACCACGTCCACCATGCGGCCGAAGTAGGCATTCAGCAGCTTCACCAGCTCGGCCGGGTCCATCCCGTCGGACATGGTCGTGAAGCCCCTGATGTCGGAGATCAGCACGGCCGCGTGCGTGCGGCGGCCCTCTCCCATCAGCGCCTCCGACTCCGGGGACTCCAGTATCTTCCTGGCCACCTGGTGGGAGACGTAGCGCGACAGCGCGCTCTCGGCCAGCTCGCGCCGCACCTGGCTGTCGGCGAACTTCAACACCAGCAGGCGCATCTTCCTGGCCACGTAGCCGGCCAGCACGCCGGCCAGCGCCAGTATCAGCATGTTGATGACGGCCGCGTAGGCCGAGATAGGGACCAGGTTCTGGTTGCCGAACGACCAGCGCCAGACCGCGGCGTAGCCCATCGCTGACAGTACGGCCGAGGCGAGTATGGACTTGTAGCTGTAGCGCAGCGCGGACACGGCTATCAGCACGAAATACAACGGCACCAGCGGTCCGTTGTTGCCCTCCACGAGGATTATCGTCAGAGTAAGGAAAAGCGCGTCGGCCGCGGCCGAGAGGTATTTCATCCACCTGGCATAGAGCCCGGCCCTGTTCACCGCGTACCAGGCGGCGGTACCGTAAAGGCCCCAGGCCAGCATGGTCCAGACCGCGCGCAGGTGCAGGCGGTACTCCACCACGCCCAGCGCGTGGTAGTTCAGCAGTTCGTTGGCGAAGAAGACGCCCAGGAAGGACAGGCGCAGGCGGTTGATCTTGCGCTCCCCGGACTTCTCCTCGGCCGAAAAGAACAGGTCCAGTCTCTCTTTCGTCATGGCAGTACAATGATACCAAAACGGCGGCCACCGCCGGCGCGCCCGGCCCGACGGCGCTTCTTATACGGGCCGGTAAAATTATAAAATTACCTTCGTGAGCCTGGACCTCAACCTCAACCCCGCGCTGCTGCCAAAGCTAGGCCTCAACCCTAAGCAGGGCGAGGCCGTGCAGTATTTCGCGGGCCCGCTGCTGATACTGGCCGGGGCCGGCACCGGCAAGACCAAGACGCTCACCTCCAAGATAGCCCTGCTGATAGCCTCCGGCATCTCCCCCTCCCGGATACTGGCCATCACGTTCACCAACAAGGCCGCGCAGGAGATGCAGCACCGCGTAGGCAAGCTGGTGCCTTACTCCGGCGGGATGTGGATACACACGTTCCACGCGCTGGGCGCGCGCATCCTGCGCCAGCACGGCAGCCTGATAGGCGTGAAGCGCGACTTCGTGATCTACGACGACGACGACCAGAAGAAGCTGATCAACCTGGCGATGGAGGAGCTCGGCTACGCCGAGGAAAAGAACAAGGCCTCGATGTACCTGTCGATAATCTCCCGCGCCAAGGACGACCTGCTGGACGCGCAGAGCTACATGATAAACGCCGAGGCCGTCGGCGACGAGGCGCGGCTGAAGGCCGCGAAGATCTACCACCGCTACCAGAAGAAGCTCGTCGAAGCCGGCGCGCTCGACTTCGGGGACCTGATAGTGCGCACCGTGGAGCTGCTCAACGAGAAAGAGGAGATAAAGGAATATTTCCAGGAGAACTTCCAGTATATCCTGGTGGACGAGTACCAGGACACCAACCACGCGCAGTACGTGCTGGTGAAGACCCTCTCGGCCAGGCACAAGAACCTCTGCGTGGTGGGCGACCCTGACCAGTCCGTCTACGGCTGGCGCGGGGCGGACATCCGCAACATCATGGAGTTCGAGAAGGACTTCCCGGACGCGGCCACCGTGGTGCTGGAGGAGAACTACCGCTCCACCGCCCGCATCCTGCACGCGGCCAACGAGGTCATCAAGCACAACCGCAACCGCAGGCCCAAGAACCTCTGGACCAAGGCCGAGCACGGGGAGCCACCCCGCCTGCTGGAGTTCAACAACGAAAACGACGAGGCCAAGGGCGTGGCGGAGGAGATCCGCCAGCTCACCAACCGCGCCGGCCTCGGCTACAACGATATCGCGGTGTTCTACCGCACCAACAACCAGAGCCGCGCTTTCGAAGAGGCCTGCCGCAACCGCCGCATACCGTACAGGCTGATAGGCTCGATGCGCTTCTACGAGCGCAAGGAGGTCAAGGACACGCTGGCCTACCTGAAGCTGCTGGTGAACCCCGGCGACACGGTGAGCCTGCTGCGCGTCATCAACCTGCCGGCCCGCGGCATAGGCAAGACCGCTATAGAGCGCGTGCTCTCCTACTCCAGGCAGAAGGAGATGCCCCTCTACGACGCTTTCCTCTCCGCCGAGCAGGTGCCCGACATCACCAACACCGCGCGCCGCGGCATCAAGGAGTTCTTCGACCTCCTCGAGGGCGTCAAATCCGACCTGTTCAGCGCCACTCCCTCGGCGATGCTGGAAAAGATACTGACCAACTCCGGCTACTGGAAGATGTGCGAGGACGAGGCGGAGAAGGACCCGCAGGAGTCGCTCGCGCGCCTCGGCAACCTGCAGGAACTAGTGAACGCGGTCAAGGATTTCGAGGAGCGCTGCGCCAAGGAAGGCCAGGCCCCCACCCTGCACAAGTACCTCGAGGACGTGATGCTCGCCAGCCAGGTGGACGCGATGAACACCGACGCGCACGCTGTCACGCTGATGACCGTGCACCTGGCCAAGGGCCTCGAGTTCCCGGCCGTGTTCCTGACCGGCCTGGAGGAGAACCTTTTTCCGATAAACGCCGCCAACTCCTCCGAGGAGGACCTGGAGGAGGAGCGCAGGCTCGCCTACGTGGGCATGACCCGCGCCAAGGAACGCCTGTACCTCAGCTGGGCCAACACCCGCCGCGTCTACGGCACCACCTACCCCAACCTGGCCTCCCGCTTCATCTACGAGAGCAAGGTGGCCAAGGAAACGGCGCCGCGCCGCGGAGAGGAGGACGTGCAGGTGATAGCCTCGTACCAGCCGCCGCCGTCCATCCCGCGCGTGGGCAAAGGCCGCAAGGTCATGCATCCGATACACGGACCCGGCCGCGTGGTGGACCAGATAGGCTCAGGGGAGCTGGCCAAGGTCACCGTGGTGTTCGACAGCGGCGTGCGCCAGACCTTCATGCTCAAGTACGCTCCGCTGCAGCCCATATAGATCTTAGCGGTGAGCAGTATGCCCGAAACGAAAAAAGAACACTCCGCCGGCGGCATCATCCTCGAGGACGGCCGCGTGCTGGCAATCCGGGTGCGCAACCTGCTGGGCGACGAGGTCTGGACCTTCCCCAAAGGCCATCTGGACCCGGGCGAGACGGCCGAGCAGGCCGCGGTGCGCGAGGTCCTGGAAGAGACAGGCTGGAAATGCGCGATACTGCGCCCGCTGCTGACGGCCCGCTATTCCTTCCTGCGCGGCGGCGAGCAGGTGGCCAAGGACGTACGCTGGTTCCTGATGCGCCGCGACGGCGGCGACGGCAAGCCCACCACCCCGGACGAGGTGCTGGAGATACGCTGGCTGACGCTGGACGAAGCGGGCCGCCTGATGCGCTACCCGAGCGACCAGGAGCTGCTCGCGCTGCTAAAGAACCTCTGACCCGCCGGCGCCGCGCCAAAATGAAAAGGCCCCTTTTACGGGGCCTTTTTCCTTTTTCGCCTGCTATGGTCAGAACCGGAAGGTGGCGCAGGACTTGGCGGCTTCTATCAGCGGCCCGGGCAGTATGCCCATCAGCAGCGTGGCCGCGCAGGTCACGAAGATCACGCCCGAGACGTAGACGTCGTGCTCCACGCCCTCCGCCGTATCGGGTTCGACGAAGAACATCCGGCGCGCTATGCCCATGTAGTAGTAGACCGAGATCACGCTGTTCACCACGCCGACTATCGCCAGCCACAGGTACTGCTGCGAGTTGACGGCCGAGGCGAAGACGTAGAACTTGGCCACGAAGCCGGCCAGCGGCGGTATGCCGGCCAGCGAAAGCAGGAACATCACCATCACCACGGCCAGGCCGAACGAGCGCTTGGCCAGGCCGTTGAAGATATCGAGCTCGTAGGAGCCGGCCTTGCCGGCCACGGCTATGGCCACGGCGAAGGCTCCCATGTTGGTGGCGAGATACGCCAACGCGTAGAAGAAGACGCTCTCGCGGCCTATAGGGTCGGCCACCACCAGGCCTATCAGCATGTAGCCGGCCTGCGCGATGGAGGAATAGGCCAGCAGGCGCTTGACGTTGGTCTGATAGAGCGCGGCCAGGTTGCCGAGCGTCATCGTCAGCGCGGCCAGCACGGCCACCACCAGCGAGGCGTTGATGGCGTAGTGAGGCACCACCGAGGTGAAGATGCGCAGCATCGCGCCCAGCGCGGCCAGCTTGGAGGCCACCGACAGGTAGGCGGTGACCGGAGTGGGAGCTCCCTCGTAGGCATCGGGGGCCCAGAAGTGGAACGGCACCATGGAGATCTTGAAGCCGAAGCCCACCAGCACGAACAGCATGCCGATGATGTAGACCGGGTCGGTCATGTGCAGCGAGACCGAGGCGCTCTCGGCCAGCAGCGTGGTGCCGCCGGTGGCGCCGTAGAACATCGAGATGCCGAACACCGTGACCGCGGTGGAGAGGCCGCCCATCAGGAAGTACTTAAGCGCGCCCTCGGAGGACTTCTCGCTCTTCTGCTCGAAGCCGGTCAGGATGAAGCAGGGGATGCTGATGAGTTCCAGCGCTATCAGCAGGTAGACCAGGTCCACCGCGCCGGACAGCAGCATCATGCCGCAGCTGGCCCACAGCAGCAGGGCGGTATAGGTGCCGACGTGCCGCGCCGGGATATTTGGATAGTTGACCGACAGCAGCAGCGTCAGCGCCGCCGATATCAGGATAACGGACTTGAACAGCAGCGCGCCCGGGTCGGCCACCCACATGGCGCCTATGCCGTAGCCGGCCGGCTGCGAGAGGACCAGCATCAGGACCACGGTCACGCAGAGGGTGCCGAGGTGCATAAGCACCTTCGCGCGCTCCTCGCTGATGAAAGCCCCGATGACCAGTATGAAGAGCCCGGCCAGGGCCAGCATTATCTCGGGGTTGATCAGGGCTATGTTAAGCATATAGTTGCGCGGGACCTGCCGTTATTTCCCCATCACGCCGACCAGATAGGTGATGGTGGGGTTGATCACGTCCAGGCAGACGCGGGGCCAGACGCCGATGATGATCGTCAGCGCGGCCAGCGGGACTATGGCTATCAGCTCGCGGGCGTTCATATCCTTCAGGCCGGCCCACTTCTCGTTGAACGGACCGAGGAACACCTTCTCGATCATGCGCAGGAAGAAGGCGGCGGTCACCAGGATGCCGACCGCGCCGATCGCGGCGTAGTAAGGCCACCACTGGAAGGCGCCGAGGAAGCAGAGGAACTCGCCGACGAAGCCGGCGAGGCCGGGCAGGCCGAGAGAGGCCATGACCTGGATGATCATGAGGCCGGCGTAGACCGGGAAGCGCGCGCCCAGGCCGCCGAACGCGTCGATGTCGCGGGTATGGGCGCGGTCGTAGATCACGCCGACGAGGAGGAACAAGGAGCCGGTGATCACGCCGTGGGTGATCATCTGCATCACCGCGCCGTTATAGCCGATAGTGCTCATCGCGGCCATGCCGAGCATGCAGTAGCCCATGTGGTTGATGGACGAGTAGGCGACCATCTTCTTCAGGTCCTTCTGCGCCATCGCGCAGAACGCGCCGTAGACGATGTTGATGACGGCTATCGTTATCAGGAAGGGCAGGAACCACTTGGTGGCGGCGGGCAGCACGGGGAAAGAGACCCTCATGATGCCGTACGTGCCCATCTTAAGCAGGATGCCGGCCAGGATCACGCTGACGCCGGTGGGCGCTTCCACGTGGGCCAGCGGCAGCCAGGTGTGGAACGGGAAGGCCGGGACCTTGATTGCGAAGCCGAGGTAGAGGGCCAGGAAGATCCAGATCTGCTTGTTCAGCGGCAGCATGCTGCCCTGCCTGGCCAGCTCCAGCATGTCCAGCGTGTGCGGGTTGGTGCTGAAGTAGAGCGCCAGCACGCCCAGCAGCATGAAGAGGCTGCCGAACAGCGTATAGACGAAGAACTTGATGGCCGCGTATTCCTTCTTCGGACCGCCCCAGACGCCGATCAGGAAGTACATCGGCACCAGCGTCAGCTCCCAGAACACGTAGAACAGGAAGAAGTCGAGGGCCACGAACACTCCGAGCATGCCGGCCTCGAGCAGCAGGAACCAGAAGAAGAACTCCTTTATCCTGAGCGTCACGTTCAGCGAGTAGATCAGCGAGACCAGGGTCAGCAGCGCGGTCAGCGTGACTATCGCCACGGAGAGCCCGTCCACGCCGACGAAGTAGTTGACGTTGAAGGAGGGTATCCACGGCATCCGCTCCACGAACTGCATCGCGGCGGTGGTCTTGTCGAAGACGAGGTAGAGGTAGCTGGAGAGCACCAGGCAGAGCGAGGCGAAGGCCAGGCCGACGCCCTGGATCAGCTTCTCCTTCGTCTTGGGGATGGCCAGTATGACCAGCGCGCCCGCCAGAGGAGCGAGGATGATGGATGAAAGTAGCGACATGTTTTAATTCTCCTGAATATTCACCGAGTCAATACCGCCCGGAGCTGCCGGACGGCTATCCCGAAAAAGCTATGGCCGCGAATATCGAGACCGCGACGGCCACGAAAAGCAGGTAGTTCTGCACGAAGCCGGTCTGCACCGTGCGGGCGAGCCTGCCGCCGGCCAGCGAGACCGTGCCGAACATGTCCACGGTCGCGTCGACTATGTAGGTATCGATCCAGCCCTGGACGGCGCCGAGCTTCAGCGTCAGCCAGGCCCAGCCGTCTATGGCCATCTGGTCGAGGAACTCGAAATCGAAGACGAACAGGAAGCGGCTGAACCAGTCGCCGATGTCCACCCACATCAGGAAGAAGGCGTCCAGCCAGTAGCGCTTCTCGAGCATGTCCACGAAGAAGGAGAACTTCTCCCTGAGCGCGGCCGGGATCTCGGGCTTGAAGCGGTACAGCCACAGGCCGCTGCCCATCGAGACCACCGCGACTATCGTGGAGACCAGCGCCACCGTGCCGTGCGAGACGTGGTGCAGCTCGAACGGCAGCGCGCCCTCGAAATTGACCAGGTGCTCGAACAGTTCGCCGTGGGCCAGCGCCCAGCCGGAGATCAGGGCCAGCACCGACAGGAACATCAGCGGCACGGTCATCGTGGCCGGGTTCTCGTGCGCGTGGTCGTGCTTATGGGCGTCGCGCGGCTTGCCGTGGAAGGTCATGATGAACGCGCGGGCCATGTAGAAGGCCGTCATCGCGGCGGCCACGGCGCCCAGCAGGAACAGGTACGGGTTCCTGGCCAGCGCGCCGGCCAGGACCTCGTCCTTGGAGAAGAAGCCGGCGAACGGCGGTATGCCGGCCAGCGCCAGCGTGCCGATAAGGAAGGTGACGTAGGTTATCGGCATCTTGTGCCGCAGGCCGCCCATCTCGCGCATGTCGTTGCTGTGCACCGCGTGCAGCACCGAGCCGGCCGCGAGGAACAGCAGCGCCTTGAAGTAGGCGTGCGTGGTCAGGTGGAACATGCCGGCCGTGAAGCTGCCGGCGCCGAGCGCGAGCATCATGTAGCCGAGCTGGCTGACGGTGGAGAAGGCGAGCACGCGCTTAAGGTCGAAGCAGGTCAGCGCCATAGAAGCGGCGGTGAAGGCGGTTATCGCGCCGGTCCAGGCGACGACGTTCATCGCCGCGGGGGACAGCGCGTAGACCGCGTACAGGCGGGCGACCATGTAGACGCCGGCCGCGACCATCGTGGCGGCGTGGATCAGCGCGGAGACCGGGGACGGGCCCTCCATCGCGTCCGGCAGCCAGATCAGCAGCGGGAACTGCGCGGACTTGCCGACCGCGCCGAAGAAGAGCAGGATCGCGGCGCCGCCGGCCGCGGCTATCGGAAGGGCGTTGGCGTGGGCCAGCTCGAGGATCTTGGAGATCTCGAAGGTGCCGGCGCAGTAGAACAGGGCCAGCAGGCCGACCAGGAAGCCGAGGTCGCCCAGCTTGGTGGTGATGAAGGCCTTCTTGCCGGCGTACGCGGCGGAAGGCTTCTCGAACCAGAAGCCGATCAGCAGGTAGGAGCAGACGCCTACCAGCTCCCAGCACATGAAGAACACCATCATGCTGCTGGTTATCGTCAGGCCGAGCATCGAGGCGGTGAACAGAGAGAGATAGGAGTAGAAGCGCTTGAAGCGCGGGTCGCCGTGCATGTAACCCAGCGAGTAGATATGCACCAGCAGGCTGACGGTGGTAACCACTATCAGCATCGCGATGGTCAGGCCGTCCACGTAGACGCCGAGCGTGGCCAGGTGCTCGCCGAAGCTGAACCAGGGGATAGAATGCTCGTACGGCAGCTGCAGTCCGCCGCCCAGGGCCTTGAAGAACAGTGTGGCCGCCACGGCGAAGTTGAAGCCGGCCACGGCGATGCCTATCGAGGCGCCCTTGCCCGGGAACCATTTGCCGAAGGCCAGTATCAGGCCCGCGGCGGCGAAGCACAACAGCGGCAGTATGTAGACGTATTCGAGCATGGGTTTGCGGCTATCCTTTCAGGATATTGTAGTCCTCGGCGTAGACGCTCTTGAGGTTCTTGTAGATGGCCATCACCAGGGCCAGGCCCACCACCACCTCGGCGGCGGCCAGCGTGATGATGAAGATCACCGCCACCTGGCCGAGCGGGCGGTCCGGGTACAGGTAGCTGTTGAAGGCGGCGAAATTGATGTTTGCGGAGTTCAGCATCAGCTCTATCGACATCAGGATGCCGATGATGTTGCGGCGCGTCAGCACGCCGAACACTCCGGAGGCGAACAGCAGGCCGGAGAGGGCCAGGTAGTGGTAGAGGGTCATTCCGGCTTCCTCCTGCCGAACAGCACGGCGCCGGTCATCGAGGCCAGCAGCACTATGGAGATCAGCTCGAACGGCACGGCGAATTCGCCCAGCATGATGGAGGCTATGCCCCGCACCGAGGCGGTCGGAGGCAGCTTGACCGTGGAACCGGCGTAGACGGCGGTTATCCGGTAGAAGGCCCAGATGAAGGCCGTGCAGATGATCAGCGCCGGCAGCCACTGCCGGTTCACCTGGCGGGGCAGCTTGCCGCCGGAGTTGTTGCCGGCCAGCAGTACCACGAACAGGATCAGCACCGCGATGCCGCCTACGTAGACCAGGATCTGCGCGGCGAAGATGAAGTCGGTGCCGAGCACGGCGAACAGGCCGGCCACCCCGGCCAGGCTGAGGCCCAGACAGAGGGCGCTGTGCATCACGTTGGAGAGCGTCACCACCCCGATGGCGGAGAGGGCTATGACGCCGGCAAGCAGGTAAAACACTATTTGTTCTGTCATTTTCTCACCGGCACTTCCTGTATGTGTATCTGGCCCTGCACGGGACCGTACTCGGAACCGGCCGCGGAGCGGACCACGCCCCAGAGGCCGTCGCCCTGCTTCCAGCGGCGGACCATCTGGTCGCGGTTGTCGAACACCGCCTCGTAGTCGAGCGAGTGCCAGACGGCCTTCTTGGGCTTGGTGGGGCAGGACTCCTCGCAGAGCCCGCAGAAATTGCAGCGGCCGTAATCGATCGTGTACCAGTCTATCTTCGGCACCGGCTTGCCCTCGGGGCCGACGGCCTTGGCCAGCTCTATGCACTTGGAGGGGCAGGCGCGCACGCACATGCCGCAGGCTATGCACTTCTCCGCGTCGTAGGCCAGCATGCCGCGGAACCTGGGGTAGGGCACCAGCTTCTCGGTGGGGTACTGCACCGTCACCGTGGGCAGGAACATCACCTTGAAGGTGAGCCAGAGGCCCTTGAGGGTGTTGATGAAGGCGTCCGCTACGAAGCTCAGGTATTTGATCATGATAAGAACCACAGGAAGACGCCGGCGGCCGCTATGTTGAGCAGGCTGACCGGCAGCAGGAACTTCCAGTTGAAATCCATCAGGCGGTCAACGCGGAACCTAGGGAAGGTCCAGCGGAACCAGAGGAAGCAGAACATCAGCGTCAGCGCCTTGCCGAAGAACCACGCCCAGCCGGGTATGAAGCCCAGGCCCGGCAGCGGCGGCTCGCCGCCGCCGAAAAAGAAGGCGGCCATCAGCAGGCAGGACAGCAGCACGTAGGCGAACTCGCTGAGGAAGAACAGCGCGAACTTCATGCCGGAATACTCGGTGTTGAAGCCGGCGACCAGCTCGGACTCGGCCTCGGGGATGTCGAACGGTATGCGGTTCGTCTCGGCCACCGAGGCTATCAGGAACAGCAGGAACGACAGCTGTCCGACCACCGGGTAGAAGATGAACCACCTGGGGAGGATGCCGCCCCAGTAGCCGGTCTGCATCTCGGCTATGCCGGCCAGGTTCAGCGTGCCGGCCAGCATGATGACCGGGATCACGGAGAACGTGCGGGGTATCTCGTAGGAGACCAGCTGGGCCGCCGAGCGCAGGCCGCCGAGCAGCGAGAACTTGTTGCCGCTGCCCCAGCCGGCCATGATTATGCCCATCACCGAGACGCCGGCCACGGCGAAGACGTAGACGGTGCCTATGTCCATGTCCGCGTAGATCAGCTCGCGGCCGAACGGTATCGGGGCGAAAGCGAGTATGGCGGGGACTATCACCACGACGGGGGCGAGCAGGTGCACCAGGTGGTCGGCGCACTCGGGGACTATGTCCTCTTTAAGGAAGAGCTTCAGGCCGTCGGCCGCGGTCTGCAGCACGCCTTGGAAGCGGCCCACGTACATCGGGCCCATGCGGGACTGGATGTGGCCGGAAACTTTCCGCTCCCACCAGACCGCGAAAAGCGCGTTCAGCAGCGGCACGGCCAGCAGGACGGCGCCCTTTATGAAGGTCCAGGCCAGCTTTATCAGGACCATCGGGACGCCCGCGCCGAGCGCGTACTGCACGCCGGCCTGGTAAAGGGGGTCTATCCTGGGGCCGAGCTCGCCCAGCATCCAGACGGCCAGCAGCAATCCGGAGAAGAAACCGACCAGTATCGCGAAGCCGTTCCTGTAGATCGGCAGCGAGAACGGGCTCTTCCACTTGTCGGTGGGCCAGTACCGGTTGTCCGGCATCAGCAGCCTGCCGTTGGCGGTGTTGAACACCGGTTCGGGGATCGCGGGGGCAGCGGCTATCGTTTCTTCGGTCATGTTAAAAGGCTTACCTGTCCACTTCTCCGAGGACTATGTCCAGGGAGCCCAGTATGGCGACGACGTCGGCTATCTTGCAGCCGACCAGGATCTCCTGCAGTATCGCCACGTTGATGAAAGAGGGTCCGCGCACGTGCATGCGGTAGGGGCTCATGCCGCCGGTGGAGACGGCGTAAAAGCCGAGGTCGCCGCGGGAGGCCTCCACGTGGGCGTAGGCCTGGCCGGCGGGCGCCTTGAACATCTTCGCGACGCCCTTGGCCATTATCTCGCCGCCCTTCAGGTCCGCTCCCTCGAGCGCGTCCAGGCACTGGGTCACCATCTCCGCGGACTGCGCCATCTCCAGCATCCTGCAGTAGTAGCGGTCCCAGCAGGAGCCGGTCTTGGCGGTCGGCACGGTGAAATCCATCTTGTCGTACACGCAGTACGGGTCGTTCTTGCGCGCGTCGTAGGCCAGGCCGCTGGCGCGCAGGTTCGGACCGGAAAGGCCCCAGGACACGGCCTTACCGGCGCTGATGCAGCCGACGGTGACGGTCCTGTCCCTGAAGATCGGGTTGTAGCTCAGCAGCGTGTCGTAGTCCTTCAGGCGCGGCTTGAAGAACTTCACGAACTCGCGGCACTTGGCCGTCCAGCCTTCCGGCAGGTCGGCGGCCACGCCGCCCACGCGCATGTAGGAGTACAGCAGGCGCGCGCCGGAGAGGTTCTCGAACAGGTCGAGTATCATCTCGCGCTCGCGGAAAGCGTACAGGAACGGCGTGAAGGCGCCCATGTCGACGCCGAACGTGCCGAAGAAGAGCAGGTGGCTGGCTATCCGGTTGAGCTCCGCGGTCAGCACGCGGATGTACTGCGCGCGCTGCGGGACCTCGATGCCGGCCAGCTTCTCGGCGGCCAGCACGTAGCCGAGGTTGTTGTGCATGGACGAGATGTAGTCCAGCCGGTCGGTGAGGATCAGGCCCTGCGGGTAGGTGCGGGCCTCGAAAAGCTTCTCTATGCCGCGGTGCAGGTAGCCCACGTCGGGGTCGGCTTTCACCACCACCTCGCCCTCCACGGTGAGCGCTATCCGGAGGACGCCGTGGGTGCTCGGGTGCTGGGGCCCGAAGTTAATGAACATCTGGTCGGCCTTGAGGGCCGTCGTCTCGGCGGTTGTCATCTTAATCGTAGCTGTCCGGGGTATGCTTGTAGTCTTTCCGCAGCGGGAAGCCCTTGAGCTGGTCGTGGGTCAGGATCCGCTTGAGGTTCGGGTGTCCCTCGAAATGTATGCCGTACATGTCGTAGACCTCGCGCTCCTGCCAGTCCGCGGCCATGAAGATGCCGTAGAGGCTGGGGAGGGAGGCGCTGTCGGCGCGCGGCACGGAGGCGCGCAGGCAGACCCTGTGGCCGGCTTCCAGGGCGGAAACGATATAGACCACCTCGAAAGAGCCCTCCTTGGCGGGGGTCTCCCCGGCGGCCGGGACCGCGGGCCAGTCGTTGGCGGTCAGCACGTCCAGGTAGTCGAAGGAGAACTCGGAGCGCAGGCGCTCGCCGACCTGCCGCACCAGCTTGGCGGGTACGGTCCAGGTGGGATAGTTCTTCACGGGGTCCGCGGCCTTCTCGAGGCCGGGGAAGGAATGCTGCAGTTTCGCCAGTATTTCGTCAGCTGTCATCGCGTTGCCTTAGCCGAGCGTCCGGGCGCCGGTCTGCTGGAGCTTGGTGGCGCCCATGCCGTCCTTCAGCTTCATCTTCCGGATCTTCTCCTGCAGCTTGATGACCGCGTACATCAGCGCCTCGGGGCGCGGCGGGCAGCCGGGCAGGTAGACGTCGACCGGGATGATCTTGTCCACTCCGGTCACCACAGAATAGGAATCGTAGAACGGGCCGCCGCAGTTGGCGCAGCCGCCCATGGCTATCACGAACTTGGGCTCCAGCATCTGTTGGTAGATGCGGACTATCGGCGGGGCCATCTTCTTGACCACGGTGCCGGCCACGAACATCACGTCGGCCTGGCGGGGAGTGGGCCTGGGGAAGACGCCCATGCGCTCGAAATCGAAGCGGGCCGCGTAGGCGGCCATCATCTCTATCGCGCAACAGGCGAGGCCGAAGGTCAGCGGCCACATCGAGGAGGTGCGGGACCAGTTGATGAGGTAATCGGAGGTCGCCAGGGCCACGCCGCCGCCCGGTACCGCGTCCAGCTTCGACAGCTCGTCGAGTACTATTCCCATTGCAGAGCTCCCATCTTCCACGCGTAGGCGAGGCCGGCGGCCAGCACGCCCAGGAAGATCGCCATTTCCACTATCGCGAAGGCCCCGAGCGCGCGCACTACGACGGCCCACGGGAACAGGTACAGGGCTTCCACGTCGAAGATCACGAACAGGAGGGCGTAAGTGTAGAACCGGATATTGGTCTGGCCCATCGTGGTGCCGACCGCCTCCATTCCGCACTCGTAAGCGGAATCCTTAAGAGGGGCCTTGACCTTGGGACG
>JAKAMO010000263.1 GCA_021812825.1 bacterium
ATTGCGGCGTATAATCTCATAAGTGTTCCCTCCTCAGGTTTGTAAGTTTGTTCCTAGACAAAGCAATCTTACACAACCTGAAGGAGGGGACCTCTAGATGATTATCAAAGGAAATACCCCCACCAGGAATCGGTCACGGGTCCTCGGCTCACCGTCGTTCGCCTCGGCCCGCGACCCCGGCTCGCCGCTGCGGCCTGCTGGCCTCGCGGCTCCGCCTTTCGATTCCTGACGCGAGACATCATTATGTCTCGCTGTGGTGGTATTTTCCAAAAGAAAATACCCCCACCAGGAATCGAACCTGGATTACCTGCTTAGAAGGCAGGTGCTCTATCCATTGAGCTATGGGGGCGGCTGAGGGAACCTGCCGCTGGTTCCCGGCTATATTCTACAAAAATTAATCCGCGGCCGGGCCCTCCTCACGTCGGACGCGTTCGAGGACGCGGCGGGCCAGCGCGTGGAGCTCGTCGTCGGCCAGCGCCAGGGTCTTCTTCTTCACCACGCGCGAGAAATACTCCCGCTCGGTCTTCGTCATCCTCTCCCCCCGCAGGCGCTTGAAGAAGAGCTGCGCCTGCCGGCGGGTGAAGATCCTTGACAGCGAGTCCTCCAGCGCCCGGCCGGCTGCGGCGCCCCGGAAGCAGAGGCGGAAGCTCTCCCGGAAGCTGCGCGGGGCGATGCGCAGGGCCCCCAGGTCCACCAGCTCGTCGCCACCCATCTTGTCCTTGAACGCCGAGACCATGCGGGAAGGATAGCCCGCGGAGAGCTTCTTCGCCCATTGGAACCTGAGTCCAAGGGTATCGTAAAGGCCCAGCGAGGCGAAAACCAGCAGCTTGAGGTATTTCCGCTCGCCTTCAGGCAGGGCCCGGCTTACGGTTTCCAGGTCCAGCCCCCCCTCGGCGGCCGCGTTGGCCAGCAAGGCCGGGAAAGCGGCCCAGTAGCGGGGTTCGCGGCTTTCTATGGAGGCCGCGAGGGTGGCATTGTGGTCTGAATCTTGCGGTTTCAGCCCGAGCTGTGCCGCGTGAATGGCAAGAATTTTTGAATCCATATTGTATGAAATTATACAAATTATTGTACTAATATATGCAATAAATTTTAAAAATAAGACCCCGCGTTTTACGCGGGGTCTTATCCGGGAACAAGAAGCCGTCAATTACCGGTCTTTTTGAGGCTCTCGATAGTATCGTTAAGCCTGGCTTTAGTGGTTTTGCTGGTGGCGTATTTCAGGGCTTTTTCGTAATTGGCTAAGGCCCCGCTCACGTCCTTGTTCTTCTCCAGGCAGTAGCCCAGCCCGATATGCGCGTTGGAAAGGTCGTTGTTGGCGACGCCCAGGTCTGCGGCCTTCTTGATGGCGGTTTCAAAATAGCCGGCCGCCTTGGCGGTGTCGCCGGTCCTGAGCGTCATGGCTCCCTCCCGCTCCAGCGCGTGGACGGCCAGGGGGTCCCCGGCCGGCACATAATCCAGCGCGGCGCGGTATTCGGCGGCCGCCGAGAGGTACTTCCTGCGGGCCGCATATTTCCGGGCCGCTTTCAGGTGGAATTCCAGGTCCTTCCCGCCGGAGGCCGGGGCGGCGGAAGCGGCGGCGGGCGCGGCCGCGGGCGACGCGGAGGACGGTGAATCCAGCGGATCCGCCGGCCGCTGTTCCTCGGCGGCAGGGGACGGAGAGGCCTGTTTCGCCGCGCGGGCGGCGGGGCGGGCCGTTTCCGGCTCGTCGTCGTTCTTGAGCGGGATGCCCGGCAGGGCGAAGGAGGGCGCCGCGGCCGCGGATGCGGCGCGCGCGGTCTCGCCTGGCTGGGAAGCGGTTCCCTTTTTCCTGAACATGGCGCAGCCTGACAGCAGCGCCGCGATAAGTAGCGTGGTCAATGCTTTCTGCATATGGGGCTATGATACAAAAAAGAGCCCGCTTGGTGAATCCCGGCCCGGGCTTTCCGCGGGATTATATATAATTGACTGATGGCGAAGAGGTCCCTTGCATCCCTGCTGGCGCTGCTGGCCTTGTCCGGCTGCGGCGCCCGCTTCGGCGACGGGGCGGCGCTGGAGAAGCAGGGGCGCTGGCTGAAAGCGGCGGAGAAATACCGGGCTTTCGCGCTGGCCAACCCGGCCGACCCGCGGGCCCCGGAGGCGCTGCGGGCCGCGGCCGGGCTGTACGCGGTGAAGCTGGGGCTTTGCGCCGAGTCGAAGCCCCTGCTGGAGCGGCTGGCCCGCGAGTACCCGTCGTACAGGATGCCCGAGGACGCGTTCCGCAGCATCTTCATCTGCCCGGATTATTTCCCCGCCGCGCCCGGCTCCGAATGGGTGTACGGCGACTCGCAGACGCTGGGCAAGAACGCCCGCCAGGTGGCCGACATCTCCACGGCCCCCGTCTCCGCCGCCGGGGCCGTGCTGCGCAGCGCGTTCTACGCCGGAGACGAGCTGGTCAGCTCGCAGGAGAAGGCCTACCGCTTCTCGGGGCTGAAGTTCCTCGAACGCCAGGGCGGCAAGGACACCCTGGTGCTCTCGTACCCGCTGGAGGAGGGCAAGCCCTCGACCGCCTCGGGGCCGGAGGGCCGCCTGAGTTTCAGGGTGGAGGGTACCGGCCTCAGCGTGAAGGTGGGCGCGGGCGAGTTCCAGGGCTGCGTTAAGATCAGCCGCAGGCCGGAGGGCGTGCCGTCGTGGATCTACGAATATTACGCGCCGTGGACCGGCAAGATACTCACTTCCGTCGGCGGCAAGGGTTTCGAGAACAGGGTCACGGAGCTGCTGTCTTATGAAAGGAACAAATAACGGTTCGGCAGGGGAACAGGGCCTGTTCGGGGAGCTGGCCCCGGCCGCCCCGGCCCAGAGGAAGGACGGCCTGCTGTTCTTCTCGTATTCGCGGATGTCCCTCTACGAGGAGTGCCCGCTCAAGTACAAGTTCAAGTATATCGACAAGATCAAGGAAGAGCCGAAATACTACTTCGCCTTCGGCTCCGCCATACACAAGGCCCTCGAGTTCCTCTACTCGGTGAAGGCCCCCCCGTTCCCGACGGAGGAGGAGGTCTGCGAGGCTTTTCGCGCCGAATGGGGCCTGAAATCGTACCTGGAGAAGGGCTACCGCACCCAGCAGAGGGCCGACGACGATTACCAGAAGGGGCTGCTGATGCTGCGCGCCTACTACGAGCACAACCGCGCCGTC
>JAKAMO010000264.1 GCA_021812825.1 bacterium
AGGCCGCGGCCAGCAGCACCGGGGCGAACATGAGCTTCTGCGCGAAGAGGTGCAGCCAGTGCCACGACTGGGGCCCTACGGGCGCGGTCCAGTGTATAAGGAAGGCGAGGAAATAGATCCCGACGATCCAGCCCAGCTTCCTGCGGGCCGGCGCGGGCGCAGAGACCAGGTCCTCTTCCGGGGCCGGAAACGCCGCTCTCTCATCTTCTTCTGGTTTCCTCAGATGCCGGTGGCGGCGAGCGCCGCCGCGGACAGGGACCGCCGGTTCTGTCCGCTCCTTCTGAATACTTTAACGCAGAACCCGGGAAAAACCTGCGGGAACCGGCTGGCGGGGTGTTCCGGGAAAGCCGGGTACGGAGGACGGAGAAGGGCGCGGGAACGGCCGAAAGCCTATAACCGCGCGCGTGGAACGCGCGGCAGGCGACCGCCGAGCCGGACAATATAGCAGCAGAGCAGGAGCCCCAGGTCGAGGAACAGCTCCGCGCGCGGCGAGCCGCCGCCTGAGCCGAAACAGCCGCAGTCTTTAAGGTGCAGCCCCGCCGCAAGGACGTAGCCGAGCAGGCCCGCGAAGATCAGCAACAGCGCGCCCGCGCAGAGAGCGGCCTGGCGCACCAGCGCCCCGGAGAGCAGCAGCGCGCCCAGCGCCAGTTCGGCCCAGGGCAAGGTGTAGGCCGCCGCCATGGCAGCCCAGCGCGGGAAAAGCCCGTAGCTCTCTATCGCGTAAGCGAACTCTTCCGCCGGCGCGGCCGCTTTCATAAAACCCGCGTAAAGGAACACCGCTCCCAGCGCGAAACGGCACACCGCACCGGGATGGGGCAGCTTCATCGGTCTTCAGCGCGCCCCGCGGCGCAGCCCCTTCAGGAGTTCGCCCAACTGGGAGAGGCCTACCGCCCGTTTGCCGTTGACGAAGAACGTTGGCGTGGAATTTATCCCGAGGGAATCGCCGTAGCGCAGGTCCGCCTGCACAGCCGCGGCTGACAACGGGTCGGCCAGGCACATCTCCAGCGCGGCGCCGTCCAACCCGGCCCTGGCGGCATACCCGGCGAACAACCGCCGCGCTTGCGCAGCCTCCGCCCACTCCTCCCGGGAAGCGAAGAGAAGCGAGGCGAAGTCAGAGAACTTTCCCTGGAGACCGGCGCAGTCGGCGTACAGGGCGGCATCGTAGGACCACTTGTGCACGGAGGTGAGCGGATAGTGCCGGAACTCCACGCGCGCACCGGCATCATCGCCGTCCAGGAGCCTTCCGATACTGCTCCAGGCCCGGCCGCAGGCCGGACACGCGAAATCCGAGAACTCCACGATGGTCACGGGTCCGGCCGCATTCCCGAACATGCGGTAGGGTGGGGGCGGCGCCGGCGGCGGGGAGGAGAAGCGCCTCAGCGCCGCTCCGGCCGCCAGCAGGGCGAGCAGCGCCGCCGGCATTACGACCAGCGTCTTCCTGCGAAATTTCATCGGACCTCCTCCTGGCCGACGCTGCCTGACTGCCGGCGCAGCACCGAGTAAGGGTCTGAGGTCGCCCCCAGCAGATACACGGCGGCCTTAACGTTGTTGCGCACCGTGCGCTCTATTATCCCGGTGCCGGGATAGAAGCTGCCGCCTTCCAGCTCCGTGGTGAAAGCGAAGATCCCGGACTGTTTGTAGGCCCAGTCGCAGGTGTCGCCGGTGGCCACGTACAGGTCGCTGGCGAGTTGCGCCCGGTAGCCGGTGAGCCGTCCCATCTCGGCGCCCATTTCCGAGAAGACCGCGCGGTCCCGCTCGTTCTCCACCGGCGCGTCCTTGCCGCCCCAGGGATAAAGGATAAGGTTGGAGAAGGAATGGTAGCTCATCAAGGTCTTCAGGTTCTTCCTGGTCTCCACGAATCGCTTGACCGCCTGGGTCTCCGGCTCGGAGAAGGGGGCCGTGCCGCAATAGGTGTCAGACCGCGGGTAACTGGAGGCTCCGGCCGTACACCACCAGGAATCATAGTTGCGGTTGAGATCCACGCCCACGCTCCCGTCGGAGTTGGCGCGTGCGTTCTTGCGGTGCATGCGGTAGCGGCCGCCCCGGATGTCGTACTCCACCCCGTCCGGGTTCAGCATCGGGGTTATGTAGATATCGAGCGTGTCGATGTATTTCTTCACGTCCGGAGCATTCCGGTTATCCAGCAGCCAGACGGCGAAAAACAGCGGCACCTCGGTGGCCAAGTGCTCCCGCGCGTGATGCGTGCCGACAAAGTATGCGCCGGGCTTTGAACTGGGCTCCTCTCCCTTCGCCGACGTGTTCAACCTCAGCGTCCACATCTCGCGCCCTTCGATGGTCCTGCCCAGCGAGAACAGCGAAGCTATGTCCGTATTCTTCGCGGCAAGGCTCCTGAGGAGATCGGCGGTCTCCTGGTAGTTGTGATACGCGCTGTCGGCCGCCGGAAAGTCCTTGCCCTCCGCCCGCATATATTCGGCCAAGGTCCGCCGCTGTTCCACCACGAAGCCTTTCTCAGACAGCAGTTCCAGCGAGTTCCGGTGAATAGTGCCGGAAACGCTGTCGCCGGTCATCTCCTCGATGGAGAGGCCGGCCTCCAGCAGCCGGGTGCGCTCGCGTTTATCGGCGGCCCTTACCGTTATCCAGTAGCGGTCCCGCAGTTCCGACGCCGCCGCATCCGGGACCGCGGGCGGGAGGGACAGGCCCTTGTCATGGTCCGCCGCCAGGGCGGCGAGCAGCCTTTCGAACGAGAGGTCCGCCGCCACGCGCGCCTTTTCCGGCGCTCCGCCGGAAGCCGCGGACAGGCAAAAGAGCGAGGCGGTGCCAAAGAGCAGCATCAGCTTCTTCATGGATCAAGTCCCTCCGGGAGCGGGCACCGCAGCGCCGGGACGGCCTCTGTGAGCCGCGACGGCAACTCCGTGCGTTCTGCAGCCGGATCGTTCGCGCGTATTTAAGGAATGGACGGGAACACCGCCTGTCTTTTCAGACAGACCGAAGTTCCGTATATACTGGCCTCTTGCGGCCGGAAGCCGCCCTTCACCGACCCTTTGCACGATCCGAATCCCCGCTCCAGACTGCTGTGATAAGGTCGGCGCTAACAGCTAGAATATACAAAAGACCTTGACCGATGTCATGGGCCAAAGGTCCCATGCC
>JAKAMO010000265.1 GCA_021812825.1 bacterium
TCCAGGGAGATCTTAAGCGCGGCCAGTTCGGCCTCGCGGGCCTGCAGGCGCTGCTCCAGCGGCTTGAGCTCCTCTTCCGCCTTGGCGCGGGCTTGCCTGGCGCGCTCGGAGAGGGACGCCTCGAGTTCCCGCAGTTTGGCGGCGTGCGCCTCCTCCAGCGCGGCCTTCTCCTCAGCCGCCTTCAGGCGCTCCTTCTCGGTCTCCGCCGCCCGCGCCGAGAGCTCGGAATCCATGGCGGCCCTGGCGGCCTCCAGTTTCTCCTTCAGGCCGGCCTCGGCCTCGCCGAGCCTGGCCGCTAAGGACGCCTTGAGCTCGTCCTCCTGTCTGCGGAAGCGCTCCCTTAGCCTGACCTCCTCGGTCTCTAGGGCCGAGCGCAGCGCGGTTTCCCGCGCCGCCAGTTCCTTGAGGCGGGCCTCTTCCCGCGAGCGCAGGCGCCCCTTCTCCTCATCGAGCTCCCGCCTGGCGGAATCCGCCGCTTCGGCGGCGGCGGCCTTGGCCTGGGCCTCCAGATCGGATTCGCGCTGGGCGAACTTCAGCTTCAGCTCGTCCTCGAACTGCGAAAGCTTGCGGTGCAGCAGGGCGCGGTGCTCGTTGAACTCGGCCTTGAGGCGATCCTTCTCCTCGTGCAGCGAGGCCTCCTTCTCTATGCGCCATTCGTCCTCGCGGGCCAGCCACTCGGCCTTCAGCCTGCGCTGCACGGCGGCGATCCGGGTCTCGAGGGCCTTCTCCTTCTGGCCGTAGGCCTCCTCCAGGCCGGCGCGCAGGCTTTCCAGCCGCTCGGCGTGCGCCGTCTCCAGGGCCTTGCGCGTCTCGTCGGCGGCCGCCTGCTGGCGGAGCGTCCACTCGTTCTGCTCGCGCAGCGCGGCGGCGCGCAGTGACTCGTCGCGGGAGCGCATCTCGGCCTCCAGCTTCTCCCTGAACTCCGCGAACTCCTGTTCCTTGGCCGCCTTCAGGCCGGCCTCCCGCTTCTCGAAATCCTTTTCCAGGCGCGTGGTCTCGGCTTTCAGCCGCGCGGCCAACCGCTTTTCGGCCTCGGCCACCGAGGCTTCCGCGTCCGAGCGGGCCTCGGCTGCGGACTTCTCCCACTTGAGCCGGGCTTCCTCCGCCGACTTCTCGAACCGGGCGCGTATCTCCTCCTCCCGCTTCTTGACCAGCTCCACCAGCTGGCCCTCCATCTCCAGGCGCAGCGAGACATATTCCTGCTCGCGCTTCTCTATGGCCTCCTTCATGCGGGCTCTCAGGCCGTCCAGCTCCTGCTGGGCCGAGGATTTGAAGGCGGCGAGCTCTTCCCGCTTTTCGGCCTCGGCGCGGGAGAGCCGCTCCGCGAAATCTTTTTCCAGCGCCGCCTGGCGGACGGCGAAGGCCGCTCGGCGCTCCTCGTCGCGGGCCGCTGCCTCGGCCCGGGCCTTCTCCACCGCCGCGGCGGTCTCGGTGTTGAGGGAACTCTCCAGCGAGCGGAAGGACTCCTCCTGCTCCAGCCGGCGGGTCTCCGCCTCTTTGCGGACGGCGGCCTTCAGCTCCTCCAGCCTGGCCGCGTTCTCGTCCTCCAGCTCCCTCCTGAACTTCTCCAGCTGGGCTTCCTTCTGCTCGACGAGCTTGGCCAGCTCCTTTTCACGGTTCTCGTACCTGGCGCGCAGCGCCAGCTCCTCCTGCTCGGCGCGCAGGCGGCCGGAGGCGATCAGTTCTTTTTCGAGGTTCTCGTATTTCTCCCGCAGCGCGTTCTCGCGGGCGGCCAGGTTGTCCTGGTGCTTGGCCAGCAGGGTGTTGAGCTCCTCCTCGCGCAGCTCGGCGGCCTTGCGCATCTCGTCCATCATCGAGAGTTTGATGCGCCCTATCTCGCCTTCCTTGGCGGCCAGGTCGTTCTTCAGGGCCTGGATCTCCTTCTCGAGCTGGGCGCGGCTGGCGCGCCAGTTGGTCGCCTCCTCGTTCAGGATCTGCTCGCGCAGCTTGGCCTTGAGGTCGGCCTCCATCGCGGTCTGCGTCTTCCAGTTCTCCTCCCAGGTCTTTATCGTGCCCTGCCAGCGCTTCAGCACCTCGGTCTTCTGCTCCACCTGCTCGGTCAGCGAGCGGTTGACGGCCGTCTTGCTGCGGTTGTCCTCGCGGAGGGCGCCCAGCTCTTCCTGCAGGCCGTGGATCTTCTCCACGGCCCAGCGAAGGGCCAGTTTGGCGGTTTCAACGTCCGTTATCGCGGACGGGTCGAGTTTTGGTTCCTGCTCCATTTAGTCCTCCGGGACCTTGCGAACGAGAACGTGCGGCGACAAAAAAGGAATCTTTACTGATTCCTTAGCGCTGCAAGCAAGAAAATTATACAAAAGGCTTGTTTACAAAATATTAAATTCTTGTTGACGCGGAGGGGGGGGAATAAACAGGGCCGCCCCATACGGGGCGGCCTCGGCGGGAACAGAAGGGGCTCCGGCTCAGCGGGCCGGGCGTACGGCCTTGCCGCTCTTTATGCAGACCGTGCAGACGTAGACGGAGCGGGTCTTGCCGTTGAGGGTCACTTTCTGTTTCTGGAGGTTGGGCTTGAAAAGCCGCTTCGTAGCCTTATGGGAGTGGCTGTAGGAGCTGCCGGAAACGGATTTCTTGCCGCAAAGTTCGCATTTGTAAGCCATATCCGTAATTATACCAAATCCGCGGCCGGCGGCAAAGTTGCTAGAATATAGCCCTGCCGCCGGTTTCCGGCAGGGGAGGGGCCATGAAGTCTCATACTGCATACCTGACCTTCAGCACCGCGGAGCGCTGCGAGATCGTCAATATCACCGGCCAGGTGGAGGCCGAGCTGGCCAAAAGCGGGGTCAGGGAGGGGCTGTGCCTGGTGAACGCCATGCACATCACGGCCAGCGTGTTCATCAACGACGACGAACCCGGCCTGCACCGCGACTTCCTGGAGTGGACCGAGAAACTGGCGCCCTACGACCTGAGCGGTTACGAGCATAACCGGACCGGGGAGGACAACGGCGATTCCCACCTCAAGCGCACCCTGATGGGGCGCGAGGTAGTGGTGGCCGTCACGAAGGGGCGACTGGATTTCGGCCCGTGGGAGAGGATCTTCTACGGGGAGTTCGACGGGCAGCGCTCCAAGCGCGTGCTGGTAAAGATCATAGG
>JAKAMO010000074.1 GCA_021812825.1 bacterium
GCACCGCCACGGGCATCACCATCTCGATGAAGGTCACTTTCGGGACGAAGCCGGAGAAGCCTGTCACGGCCGCGGTCAGCAGGTAGAAGAGCGGAAGGGCCAGCAGCTTCAGGCCGCTGACCAGCGCGATGCGAGGCAGGTTGTGCGCCACCTTCTTGCCGTACAGGCTTACCCCTATAGTGAACACCGAGAGGGGAAGGGTGGTCTTTCCCAGGTCCGTCAGGACCTTGTGCAGCAGCTCGGGCAGATGCAGGCCGGCCGCGGAGAGCAGCAGGCCCGCCACCGAGGACCACAGCACTACGTTGCGTCCGATCAGGCGCATGAAGCGGGACGGGGGGCAGTCCCGCTCGCAAACCAGGGCCATCATCGCGAAACCGAAAGTGAAGATGAAGATGTTCTGAATGGAAGTAGCTATAGCGGCGTAGCCTATGGCCTGCTCGCCCATGCGCATGGCCGCCACCGGGAAGCCCATATAGACGGTGTTCCCCATGGCCGAAACTATGATCAGCAGACGCCCCAGCCGCCAGTCTATCTTCCCGGCTTTCCAGAGCCCCCAGGCCGAAGCCATGACCGCGCCCAGCGGCAGGGTATTGGCCAGCAGGAACTTCCAGCTGAGCCCGCCCAGCGGCGTATCGGCGATCTTCACGATTATCAGCGCCGGCAGCGCCAGGTAGTAAAGGTACTGGTTGAAGGACTTCTCGGCCCCTTCCCCGACTATGCCGAAACGCCGGAACAGCCAGCCGGCCGCCAGAATAAGGGCGAGGTTGCCGATTATATAGGTCATCTGAAGAAGAGTATGACCATGACCTGCGCCGAGATGACTCGCATGATCATGACCAGCGGATAGACGGTGGCGTAGGACATCGCCGAGAGGTTAGACGGGGCCAGCGAGTTGGCGAAAGCGAGCGCCGGGGGGTCCGTCATGGACCCGGCCAGGGCCCCGCACAACGACATGTAATTGAGTTTCAGCCTCGCCTTGGCGAAGGTGCCGGCGATCAGGATGGGCAGGACGGTGACCAGGAACGAGAGCAGAACGATGGTCGCTCCGGACCCGCTGACCAGGGTCTCGAAGAAGCGGCCGCCGGCCTTAAGGCCGACGCAGGCCAGGAACAGGACTATGCCTAGCTCCCGCAGCATCAGGTTGCCGGCAGGCGGCAGGTACCAGCTCAGCGGGCCTATGCTCTGTATATAGCTCAGGAGTATGCCCATGATGAGCGGGCCGCCGGCAAGGCCCAGCTTCACCGGGGTGGAGAGGCCGGGGATGGCTATAGGGATGGAACCCAGCAGCACACCCGCGGCTATGCCGATGAAGGCGGGTATCAGCTGGGGGTGGTTGAGGTCCTTCGGGGAATTGCCCAGGGCCGAAGCCGCCTTGGCCACCGCGGCCTCCTCGCCGACTATCACCAGGTTATCCGCGAACTGCAGCTCGTAGGAACCCGATACCAGGAACTCCACGTCGGCCCTGGCGGCCCGCGTAACGGCCACGTCGTAGCGCGACTCCAGCGCGAGCTCACCGAGGGTCTTGCCTATCACGTCCTTCTTGGTGACTATGACGCGCGAATGGATGATGCGGCTGGGCATCTTCTTGAGGTCGGTAGTACTGAGGGAGCCCACCACCAACGTGAACTTCCGGACACTTTCCGGCTGTCCGACGGCCAGCAGAGTGTCGCCGGCGCGCAGGACGGTGTCGTCATGGGCCACCGACAGAGCGCCCTCATGCAGCACGCGGGAGACCACTATGCCCAACTCGTCGAGGGCCGGGATATCCATTATCCTGAGACCGTCCAGGTTCCGGTTCTCCACCGTGATGCTGGCGGCCTGCAGCGAGGAGGCCGGCTTGTCGGGCCCCGCCTCCAGCATGTCCCGGTCGGCCTGACTGCGGAAGAGCCTGCGTATCAGGACCATCGTCAGGATGATACCGATGATCGCGCCCGGGTAGGCCAGCGCGTAGGCCACGGAGGCGGCGTTGGCGGCCTCGGGGCGCACCGCGGAAAGCGCCTGCTGCGCGGCCGCCAGGGAGGGGGTATTGGTTACGGCGCCGGAATACATCCCTACCGCGGTAGGCAGGTCCAGCCCGACCAACTTGGCGCCGAGGAGCGCCGCGGCGGCCCCGCCCAGGACAACGCCGCCGGCTATCAGGTTGAGGCGGATGCCCTGCTTGCGGAAAAGGGAGAAGAAGCCTGGCCCCACCTGGGTGCCTATGGAATAGACGAACAGTATCAGGCCGAACTCGCGCAGGAACTCCAGCGTATGGCCGTCGGCGGCCAGCCCGAAGTGGCCTGCCAGTATGCCGGAGAACAGGACTCCGGCTATGCCGAGGTTCACGCCGAGCACCCGGATATTGCCCAGGGCCAGCCCCGCGGCCGATACCAGCATGATCAGGAAGACGGTCCAGGCGGCGGAGCCGGGGGAGAAAAGCGGGGAGAGGAGCTCCATAAGACGATTCTATCAAAATGGACGCCGCTCCTGTTTGACCGGTGTCACCGCGGCGCTTGAATTTACTATCATTGCTATATCCTGCGCGACAACGGAGAATGCATGATAGCGAGAGCAGAAAGCCGCAACCCCTGGAGCTTCGTCCCCAGCACTTATTTCGCCGAAGGTCTGCCGTACATGATAGTCAACGTGCTGGCCGTCATCATCTTCAAGAAGATGGAGGTCCCGAACCAGGAGATAGCCGCCTGGACCAGCCTACTCTACCTGCCGTGGGCCATTAAGATGTTCTGGGGGCCGCTGATAGACATGTATTTCACCAAGCGCGCCTGGACGATCTGGACGCAGGCCCTGATGGCCGCAGGCCTGGTGGCCGCCGCGCTCTCGCTAAAGTCCCCCAGCTTCCTCTACCTGGCCACCGCTTGCTTCATGGTGATAGCCGTCTTCTCGGCCACGCACGACATCGCCGTGGACGGCTTCTACATGATAGCGATGAACGACCACGACCAGGCTTTCTTCGTGGGCATCCGGGCCTTCTTCTACCGCATGGCCATGCTGACCTGCACGGGGGGTCTGGTCGTACTGGCCGGCTCGCTGGAGGCCAGGACGGGCGTAACGATGAGCTGGGTGTTGGTCCTGCTGGCCGCGGCCGCCATCATGGGAGCCCTGTTCCTCTACCACTGGCTCTTCCTGCCTGCCCCGGCGGCCGACCACCCGGACCATTCCAAGGCCAGCCAGCTGGCCGAGTTCGGGGAGGTCTTTCGGGCCTACTTCAAGCTGGAGAACGTCTGGATAGGCCTGACGTTCATCCTCACCTACAGGTTCGGCGAGGCCATGCTGGGAAAGATGACGGCGCCTTTCCTTCTGGACAAGGCGGAGGCGGGCGGCCTCGCCCTGGCCACTTCAGACGTGGGAATGATCTACGGCACGGTCGGGCTGATCTCGCTGATAGTGGGCGGCCTGCTCGGCGGGTGGATAATCTCCAGGTACGGTCTGAAACGCACCATCTGGCCGCTGGCCTTCATGCTCAACGCGCCGGACCTGGTCTATGTCTACATGTCCATGCACACTTCGCTACCGGTCAAGTTCGTGTACGGCCTGGTCGCGATAGAGCAGTTCGGCTACGGCCTGGGGACCACGGCCTTCATGTTCTACATGATAACGCTGACCGGGGAGAAGTTCAAGACGGCGCATTTCGCCATCTCCACCGGCATCATGGCCTTCGGCATGATGCTGCCCGGCTTCGTCAGCGGCTTCCTGCAGCAGCGGGTGGGCTACCCGGAGTTCTTCATAATAGTCTGCATAGCCACGATACCCGGCATGCTGCTGATACCGTTCCTGAAGCTCAAGGACGGCGCGAAGACGGCGTAAGATAAGTCCAGCCGGGACTATTTACTGCGCGCGGGTCCTGTCGGCGGTTCGGGCCGTAGGGCACGCTATCGGCCACACCGTGGCCGCGCTCCCGCACTGCGGTGTCGCTTCGCTCCACCCGGCCCTCGCGCTATGCGAGCTCGGGCCTGCGCGACGGCCCTCCGGCCCCGAATCCGCCGCCACCCGCGCAATTATATACCCGGGAAGGACAAGATAAAACAGCCCGCTTACGCGGGCTGTTCCGTTAAAGGCCTTTTTGTAAGGCTCAGTTCACCTTTATGCACTGCACGGGGCAGTTGGTGGCGGCGGTCTTGCAGGCGTCTTCCTTGCCGGCGGGGACGTCGCCCTTCACGATGGCCTTATCGGCGTTCATCTCGAAAACGTCCGGGCAGTCGTTGGCGCAGAGGCCGCAGCCGATGCAGGCGTCAGTATCTATGGTAGCTTTCATTTTATACCTCCGTATAGTCGCTGCAAAATCTTACCCTTTTATTATATTAAACTTGGAGGTAGAGGGACCAATCCCCGGAACCGGCTATTCGCTTATACGGCGGCCGGAGGCCTTGTCGAACAGGTGCATGTTGCGGTAATTGAAACAGAGCTGCACCGCGCTGCCAGGACTGCGGTCGAAGAAGGCCTCCACGGTGGCCAGCAGGCGAGTGCCGCCTACGTTGAGATAGAGGTTCTCGCGGTGGCCCAGCAGTTCCGAGACCTCGAGCACGCCCTCCATCTTCTCCGAGCACTCCGCGCCCTCGCGGCCCACCAGCACGTCGTCCGGGCGTACGCCCAGGACCACCTCGCGGCCGGCGTATTTCTTCGGGTCGTGCAGCAGGAAGGCCGCGATAGAGATGCGGATGTCGGCGTTGGAGAAATAGACCCTGTCGTTCTCCACGGCCAGCTTGCCGTGCACGAAGTTCATCGTCGGGCTGCCTATGAAGCCGGCCACGAACAGGTTGGCGGGCTTCCGGTACACCTCTATAGGGGAGCCGACCTGCTGGATTATCCCCTGGTTCATGATCACGATGCGGCCGGCCAGCGTCATGGCCTCCACCTGGTCGTGCGTAACGTAGATTATGGTGGCGTTCAGGCGCTGGTAGAGCTTGGCTATCTCCACGCGCATCTCCTCGCGCAGCTTGGCGTCCAGGTTGGAGAGCGGCTCGTCGAAGAGGAAGACCTTGGGCTTGCGGACTATAGCGCGCCCGATGGCCACGCGCTGGCGCTGGCCGCCGGAGAGCTGCTTGGGCATGCGGAGCAGCAGGCTCCTGAGCTGCAGGATGCCAGCCGCCTCGTCCACGCGCGAGGAGATCTCTTTCCTGGGGGCGTTGCTGAGGCGCAGGGCGAAGCTCATGTTCTCCGCCACCGTCATGTGGGGGTAGAGGGCGTAGTCCTGGAAGACCATCGCTATCTGGCGCTTGGAGGGGTGCAGCTCGTTGACACGCAGGCCGTCTATCGTGATCTCCCCGTCGGTGACCTCCTCGAGGCCGGCCAGCATGCGCAGCAGCGTGGTCTTGCCGCAGCCCGAGGGTCCCACGATCACTACGAACTCGTGGTCCTTGATGTCCACGTCGACGCCGTTCAGGACGAGATTGTCCTTGAATTTCTTTACTATCCCTTTGAACTGTACGGAGGCCATAGTTTATCCTTTCACGCTGCCGAGAGTGAGGCCGGAGATAAGCCACTTGGAGGAGTAGAGGAAGACGCAGAGCACGGGTATGGTCACCAGCATGGAGCCGGCCGCGAACATGCCCCACTGCGTGATGTACTGGCCCTGCAGTTCGAAGAGGCCGAGCGTCCACGTGTACTGCTTCGCGCTGAACAGCACCACGCGCGCGACCAGGTACTCGTTCCAGGCAGTGGTGAAATTGAACAGGAAGGCGATGCTGAGCGCCGGGGTGGACAGCGGCAGGATGATGCGCCAGAACGCGCCGACCTGGCTGGTGCCGTCCACCAGCGCGGCCTCCTCGAGAGAGCGCGGTATCGTGTCGTAATAGCCTTTTAGTATCCAGATGCTGAACGGCAGGGAGGACACGGAGTAGGCGATGATCATGCCGAGGTAGGTGTTCATCAGGCGCAGTTTCATGATCATCAGGAACAGCGGGAGAATGAGCATGCCTGCGGGGATCATCTGGCTGGAAAGCAGCAGGATGAGGCCGGCCTTCTTGCCGGGGAAGCGGAAGCGGGAGAACGCGTAGGCCGCCGTGGAGGCCAGCGAGACGCCTATGAAGGACGTAGCCAGCGTGATCAGAAGGGAGTTCCAGAGCCAGCGCAGGAACATCGTATCCTTCAGCAGGCTGGCGTAAGCCTTGAAAGAGGCTCCGTCGGGGATTATCGACAGGTCGGTGGAGAACAGCTTGTCTCCCGGGCGCAGCGAGACGGAGAAGATTCGCAGCAGAGGATAGATGCATGCGGCGGACGCCGCTATCACTACGATGTGGATCAGCAGGTACTTCAGCCGCTTTCGGCGCTCCCGCGCCTTTCTCAGTTCCTCGGAATTACCGGTCATCGCTCTTCCTTGGCGGCGTCGAAGCCGTGCAGATAGAATACCGAGATGAAGAACAGCAGCGCGAACACCACTATCGCGAAGGCCGCCGAGTAGCTGTAGCGGTTGTACGTGAAGGCCGCCTTGTACAGCGCGGACACCAGGATGTCCGCCTGCTCGGTGCCGCCGGCCTGCCCGGTGACCAGGTAGATCACGTTGATGTTGTTGAAGGTCCACACGGTACCCAGGGTCACGGCCGGCATCAGCACCGGCTTGATCAGCGGCAGCGTGATGTAGCGCAGCTTCTGGAAATAAGAGGCCCCGTCGATGTCGGCCGCGTCGTAATAGGACTTGGAGATGGACTGCAGGCCGCCGAGGATAACAACCATCATGAAGGGGATGCCGAGCCAGATGTTTATCAGCGTGCAGGTAAGCAGGGGATAGTCGGAGAGCCACTGCACCGGCCCCAGGCCGAGATGGGCCAGGAAGGGGAAGGCGGCGGCCAGCTTGGACAGGACGATATTGACGAAGCCGTTCGTGGCGTGGAACTCGCCGCGCATCGCCAGCACGGCCACCACCTGCGGCATCGCCCACGGGACCACCAGCAGCGTGCGGTAGGCGCCCTTGAAGCGGATGCTGTTGTTGAGCAGCAGGGCCAGTCCGAAGCCGCCGGCCACGTGGAAGAACACGTTGGAGAAAGTCCAGAGGAGCGTCCTGCCCAGCAGCGCCCAGAACGAGACCTCGGAAAGGGGGGAAGTCGTGAAAACGTTGACGTACTGGCGGAACCAGACGAACGGGATACTCCCCGTGTTCTTCCACATCATTATCGTGGTCAGCTTAAGGTCATGGAAGGAGAGATAGACCTCAAAGACGAACGGGTAGACCAGCAGGAGGGCGAGGCCGACGAAAGCCGGGGCCAGGAGGAGGTACGGCAGGCTGTTGCGGCCCTTGACTATATAGCGGAAAAATACGGCGATCAGGGCGGAAGCGCCCAGCAGCCAGGCGAACGCGCCGTCGGAGTAGAGACCCGCGGCCTTGAGGCCCAGCAGCGCCAGGAGCGGGTATGCCACGACCGCCAGGGGCCAGTACCAGGCGCGGTCGTAGTACTTGAAGTGGGAATAGAGGTAGCCGGTCATGGCGGCCACGCCGGCGGCTATCAGGAGTATGAAGCCGGAGACCTCGAATATCGACCTGAGGATGTCCATATCAGCGGTTCATCTCCGCTATTTTCTTGTCCGCGTTCTCCTGCATGCGCCGGACGGCCGTGTCCACGTCCATCTTCTTCGTGGTCGCCAGGCCCATGTAGTTGCGGGCGGAATCCCAGACGGCGCGCATCTCAGTGGCCATCGGCATGGGGCGGCCTTTCAGTATCTGTTCCATGGAGACTCGCGAGACCGGGTCGGAGGTTATCTCACCCGCCTTCCCGGCGGCCTTCAGCGCCGGCAGGCGGGTCAGCACCTGGTACTGCTTCACCTGGTTGTCATAAGAGGTGTAGAACTCGAGCAGACGCTTTACCAGGGCCAGCTTCTCCGGCTTGAGGCCGGCGCTGACCGTGAAGTATTTGCCGCTGACCATCGGCGTGGGCCAGCGGCCGGTCTGCGTGAGCTTAGGGATGACGCCGAGACCGAAATCCTTGCCGAAATGCTTCTGGTAGCCGGAGATGGCCCAGTCGCCGTTGATGATGAACGCCGTCTTGTTCTCCTTGAACAGGGAGTCCATGCAGTTATAGTCGCACTCCATCGGCACGTACTGCTTGTTGTATTTCAGGTCGAGATAGAAATTCAGCGTGTCGCGCATCGGCTGGGTGTCCAGCGCGGGCTTCTTGCCCTCCATCGGCCAGCCGCCGAACGCGCCAAGCCACGGCATCAACCAGAAGGGCTCCCCCATGTCGAAAGCTATGCAGCGATCGAGCTTCAGGCGCTTCGCGTCGCCGGCGCAGAAGGAGAACAGCTCGGCCGTATCGCGGGGAGACTCCTTCACGAACTTCTTGTTGAAGAACAGCAGCAGGTGGTTGCCGTTGGAGACAGGAACGCCCCAGATATGCCCGTCGAGCGAGATAGCCTGCACCACCGGGTCGTTGAACTTGGAGAAGTCGAACATCCCTTCCAGCGGGACGATGAAGCCTGAGACGGCGTAGAGGCCGGCGGTGTCGGAGGGGCCCAGCAGCAGGTCGGGAGGGACGCCGGCCAGCGAGGCGGCCTGGAACTGCTGGCGCAGGTCTTCGGTCTGATAATGGGTGCGGGTTATCTCGACGCCCTCGTTGTCGGGCAGCTTCTTGAAGGCGTCGAAGACGGAATCGATATAGGGGGCTACCTGGGCATCCTCCTGCTCCCAGACCACTATGGTCCTGGAATCGTCGGAGGCGGGGCGGGCGCAGGCGGAGAGGGCCGCCATCAGCACCGGAAGGAGAATTTTTTTCCTCACCCAGACCCCTCTCAGCTCTTCGAGATGTTAGTTATCGCCGCGAGCAAAGCCACCAGCACGGAAAGCTTCAGGGCCGTCCACCAGGATATCTTCTCGGCCACGAGCCCGGAGGCGACGGCGCCGGGGAAAAGGCCGGGGACGGTCCACATCCAGAACCATTTTATCAGGAAGATCCCCAGGACGAAGATGCCTGCCACCCAGAGAAGTATGGCGGGTACGCCCAGGAAGATAAGCTTATGAAGCTTCATGCGGTCTTGTAATTAAACTATATAAGGCCCGGGTTGGCAATACGGGAACCGGGCGAACGCGCTTTTCAGGAAAGGGCGGTCTTCAGGACGGTCAGCTCCTCCGGGGTGCCCAGGGCCACCAGCACGTCGCCCTTGTGCAGCTTCGTCCCCGGGACGGGGTTCAGCTCATACTGGCCCTGCCCCGCCTTACGCATGGCCACTACCAGCGCGCCCTGCCTGGCGGCTCCCTTGAACTCTCCGAGCTCGCGGCCCTCGGCGCGCTCTCCGGCCGGGATATCCTCGAACCTGGCGCCCGAGCCCTGGCCGCGCATCATGGAATCCAGGAACTGCACCGTGGCCGGGCGCACCATCTCCGAGGCCATACGGAGCCCGCCTATATGCGAGGGGTTGACCACGATGTCCGCGCCCGCGCGCCGAAGCTTGTCCTGCATCTCCGGGTCGTGGTCGTGCTGCACGGCGATGATCTTCATGCCGGGGTTAAGTCCGCGCGCGGTGATGGCCACGAAAGCGTTGTCCTTGTCGCCGGGCAGCGCGCAAAACACACCCACGGCCCGGGAGATGCCCGCCGCGGTCAGCGTGGAGGTAGAGGACGCGTCCCCGGAAATAGCGCACCAGCCGGCGGCCATGAACCTGGTGACCTCCTCGGGAGAGAGCACTACCAGGACGAAATCGCGGTGCGTCTTCTGCAGCTCCTCGCAGATACTGAGACCGGGCCTGGAAGCCCCGCAGACTATGAAATGTCCGCTCATCTTCTCAATCTTGTCCTGCATTTTCATCCTCCGGAAGGCGTCCTTCAGTCCGCCGGCCATCAAAAGTTCCGCTATGCTGGTAAAGATATAGGTCATCACGCCTATGCCGCCCAGTATCAGGACCATAGTGAAGATCCTGCCGGCGGTGCTGAGCGGGTGAACCTCGCCGTAGCCTATCGTGGCGAGGGTGATGACCGTCATGTAAAGGCTGTCGAGGAAGTTCCAGCCCTCTATCAGGGAATAGCCGGCTACCCCGCCCGCGCAGAGGGCGGCCAGCAGGCCGAGCGTGCTGAGCAGTCTGCGGCGCATGCTCAGCTGGCCACGGCCTCTGGGGGATTCACGGCTACGGAGAGGAGCTCCGGCTTCTTGACGCACTGCGCGGCGAAAGCTTCGTCGCGCAGGCGGTTGCGGTAATCGGCGTGCTGAAAGGTATAGTCGAACTTGGTGTGAACGTCGTAGGTGCCGGCCATCAGGCCGGCCACGTCCTCCACGAAAACGCGCTCCTCATCGGTAGGTATCACGAAAACCTTGACGGGCGAGCCCTTGGCCGAGATCTCGGTCTCCGCATTGCGGGTGCGGGAGAGGGAGTTGCGCGCGGGGTCGTACTTGACGCCCATGAAATCGAGGCCCTCCACCGCGCCGGCGCGGGTCAGCGGGCCCATCTCGCCCACCCCGGCGGTGAAGACGATCGCGTCCAGGCCGCCCACCGCCGCCGCATAGGCGCCGATGTACTTCTTCAGGCGGTAACACTCCACCTGGATGGCCAGCTTCGCGGACTCGTCGCCCTGCTCGGCAGCGGTCTCGACGTCGCGACGGTCCATGAACTTCTCGGTGATGCCCAATATCCCGGACTTCTTGTTGAGCATGGCGTCCATCTCGGCCGCCCGTAGATTCTCGCGCGCCATCACGTAGAGCGGGATGGCCGGATCGTGGTCGCCGGCGCGGGTACCCATCACCAGGCCCTCCAGCGGAGTGAACCCCATGCTGGTGTCGTAGGAGAGCCCGGCCTTCACGGCGTTAGCGGAGGCTCCGTTGCCGATATGGCAGATGACCGCGTTGATCTTGAAAGGGTCCTTCTTCAGCAGGACCGCGGCCCGTTTGGCGACGTAGAGAAAGGAGGTGCCATGGAAGCCGTAGCGGCGGATACCGTACTTCTCGTACCATTTGCGGGGCAGCGCGTACGTGAACGATGACGCCGGCATCGTCTGGTGCCAGGCCGTGTCCATGATCGCCATATGCGGGATATCCGGCATCAGCAGGCGCGCGGCCTCTATACCGTGGATGTTGGGGGGATTGTGCAGCGGGGCCAGCGAGGAGAGGTCGCGGAAGACGTCCAGCGTCTTGTCGTCCACTATGACGGACTTCACGAACTTCTCACCGCCGTGGACCACACGGTGGCCGACGGCGGTGATGCCGGCGAGGCCGTCGATAACGCCCTTCTTGCCGTCCGTCAGGGTGTCTATGACCAGCTTGATGGCCTCTTTATGGGTGGCGCAGTCCTGCTTGCTGGCGACCTTGGCGCGGCCTGGGGCCTCCTGCGTTATCGTGGAGCCGCCGATGCCGATGCGCTCGACAACGCCGGACGCAAGAGCGGTCTTCTGCTCCCAGTCGAACAGGGAGTACTTGACCGAGGAGCTTCCGGAATTGAGGCAGAGTATTTTCATTTTCAGCCCGCCTGTAACGGCTGGATTTCGCGTTCAGCCTCCGGTTATTCTACAATAAAAGCAAAAAGGAAATATTGATGAAACGCAAGACCCTGATAGGCCTAATTTCAGCCGCCGCCGTCCTGGCAGCGGGGCGCTATGTCTATTCCGGGATGGGGGCGGCGGAGGTTTTGCGCAAGCTGGCGGGGATACGCCTGTCGGCGGAGCTGTTCCGGCAGGAGCATAAGCGCCTGCCGCGCTCCTTCGCGGAGACGCTGAGCGCGGGCAGCCTTGAAGAGGTGCCCCGCCTCAAGCTGCGCTGGCATCCCGCCCGCTCGTCCGTGCGGGACACCGCGTCCATGACGATACGTGACACCGGGGCCTGGGCCTATGTGAACGATCCGGCCAGCCCCGACTACGGACTGCTCTACATCGACTGCGCGCACAGGGACGAAAAAGGACGTTTCTGGAGCGAGTTCTAGCATCAGCGGCCCGCTAGCCGCCGGCTAGGGAGTCCTCGTAAAGGCGGGCCAGGATATTGCCTACCACCGGAAGGGACATGTTGTCGTTCACGTAATCGAACGCCATCTTGCTCAGCGCGTGGCAGGTCTGCGGTTCTCCGAGCAGCCTGATCACCGCCCTGGCGCAGGCCAGCGGGTCCCCCGGCTCCACGATGATCCCGTTCTTACCGTTCACGGTGAAGTCGCTTATCCCCCGCAGGCGGGGCAGCACGCACGCCACCCCCGAGGCCTGCGCCTCTATCAGCGACATCGACAGACCGTCGCGCACGGAGGTCTTGGCGTAGATGTGCATCATCGCCATCACCTCCGGCATGTCGTTGCGGTCGCTGAGGATGTCCACCTTGTGGCTGATGCCCAGCGTGCGGGCGTAGGCGCGGATGCGCTCGTGCTTCAGTCCTACGAGCATGAAGGCGGTGTCCGGCATGGTCTCCAGGACTTCCTTGGCCGTCATCAGGAAGAGCTCCTGGTCGCGGAAGGTCGTGTCCATGCTGACCGTGCCCACGCGGTAAGGCTTCTTCTGGAACATGGCCGGCTTGATCAGCATCGCGCTTTCCCAGCGCCCGATGCGCAGACAAGGGGGGAGCATGAAGGTACGCGCCGGGTCTATGCCGGAGGCGACGAAGTCCTCCTGCACCGAGTTGCAGGCCCCCAGGTACATGCTGACGTAGGGGGCCGCCTCGGCCAGCTTCAGGAAAGCCTTGGCGCTGCCCAGCTTGTACTGGCTCACGAAGATCCTAGCCTTCGAAGCGACCTTCTTCATGAACCGCTGCGGCATGTCGGAGGGGTTGTAGAAATGGACTATGTCCCAGCCCGCCGGATCGAACAGGCCGAAGCGGGCCGTGACGGTGAGAGGAAGGACGCGGACCTTGAGCTTCGCGCACTCGGCGGCCAGCCTGGAGTTCTTAGGACAGAGCACCGCCGCCTGGTGGCCCGTATTGGCGAACCGCTCGGCCAGCTGCAGCGCCTGGTAGGCGGCTATATCCCAGTCAGCGCTGTCGCAGACGTTGAGGACGTTCATCTGCCGGGCCTCCCCGCGGCGAGCAGGCGCAGCTCGCGCTCGGCGTTCCTCACGTAGGAGGGGTCGCGTGAGGTGGCCGCTATATCGGCGTAGATGGCCGCGGCGGCCGCGACGTTCCCCGAGCGCTTGTTAAGGAACGCGGCCAACTGCTTGAGCATCACCGGGCAATCGGGGTCCTTCAGCAGCGGCGCGATAGAGGCCGCGACGGCGGCGGGGTCGCTGGACCTGCTGTAACCGACCGCCGCCAGGACCTTGAGGTACTTCCACTCCCTGGGAGAATACCTCAGGCCGTAGCGCAGCAGTTCCTCCGCCTCGGAAGGGCGGTTCATATTGAACGCCAGCGCGGTGGCGGAATAAAGGCCGGCCGCGGTGAAGAAAGGGTCTATCTGGAGTATGTGCAGGGAACGGGGAAGGAACTCCGGATATCTGCCTTCGCCGTTCATCGCGGCCTCGTGGCGCTCATGCTCCGCTTCGCTCTTCGGACCGGGTACGAGCCAGTCGTACTCGCCGGCCTGCTCGCCCTCCTCAAGCTCCGGAGTGCCGTAGTATTGCATCAACCGTATGAACCAGACGTCGGCGAAAAGCCGCCGCGCGCCGAAAGCCAGCGCGAGCATGTCTCCGGAGGCCCCGTCGGCGGGGACATGTATCTCCGGAGGAGGCGGGAACTGGGAACGATAGGAGACAGAGGAGAACAGCCCGCCGGCGGTCCACGAGAGCAGCGCGGCGAAGGCCAGCAGGAGCCTCATCAGAACTCCTTCCCCGACAGCAGCCAGGAAGCGGCGAGACACGCGCCGGCGGTCCACAGAGCCGCCGCCGCGAAAGCCGCCGCGGGCAGGGCCGAGGCGAGGTCCCTGACGTTGAAGAGCTGGAAATTCGGGATCAGCAGCAGGACGCCCTTGAGAACGGCCGCCTTCGCGCCGGAGGAATGCGCGGCCAGGA
>JAKAMO010000266.1 GCA_021812825.1 bacterium
GTTGTCGGTCCAGGCCACGTCGCCGGTGCGGTCGGCCACCATGTAGCGGCTGGCGCGGCCGAGCTCCGCGTCGTTCTTGTAGAGCGTGCCGTAGTTGTCCTGCCACACCACGTCGCCGGTATGGCCCGTGATCTGGTAGTTCGAGGAGCGGCCCAGCTCCCTGCCGTCCTTGTACAGGGCGCCGTAGTTATCGGTCCAGGCCACGCTGCCGGTGTAGTCCGACACCTTGAAGCTCTGCGCGCGGCCTATCTCCGCCTTGTTCTTCATCAGCGTGCCGTAGTTGTCCTTCCAGAAGACGTCGCCGGTATAGAGCGCCAGCTCGAAATTCTGCGCCCGGCCGAGAACGGCCTTGCCGCGGTAGAGGGTGCCGGAGGTGTCGGTCCAGGCAGTCTCGCCGTTGCAGGCGCCCTTGTACTGCGAAGGCCTGTCGCCCAGCTTCTCGCCGTTGGCGAAGAGATAGCCGTCCTGCACGTAGAGGACGGGCATGTTCTTGCAGTCCTCGGGCAGCACGTAGGGATGCGGGTGCTTGATGACGTTGACGGGCGCGGGCAGGGCCGGGGCCTCCGCCTCCAGGGCCTGCGAGGCCGCGGCGGGCAGGCCGAGCGCCCTGGCGCCGGAAAGGGCGCTGGTGTAGACGGCCGAGCCCTGCGCGAAAACGGCGCCGGAGCCGGCCAGTACCATGGCTAACGCTAATACTTTCTTCATGCTTCCTCCTGAACTTGCAAAGCTTTTACCCCAGCGGTAATTATAGTTTTGATCGGCAGGCCGGCGCATAAGGCGAAAGGCCCAGCCGCGTATAGGAAAAAAGGCCCAGGGGGCCGTCAGCTGTCCTGCAGGCGGCGCAGTTCCTGGTCCGTGTCGCTCAGGCGCGCGGCCTCCACGGCGGCCAGCCGCCTGTAGAAGGCCGCGCCCACCGCCGGGTCGCGGCGCGTAACCTCCTCGAAGGCCGCCCCGTCTATGGCGTAAAGCTCGGCGTCGCTCAGCGCCAGCGCGTCGGCCGAGCGGGGCGAGCCCGCCAGGAAGGAGGTCTCGCCGAAGAAGTCTCCCGGCCCCAGCACGGCCAGGTGGTGCAGGCGGTGCGTGCCCTTGAGCGGCAGCACTATGCGCACCTGCCCGCGGCGTATCAGGAACAGCTCCGCGCCCGCGTCCTTGCGGCGGAACACCGCCTCGCCCGCCTTCACGCGCCGCTCGGCGAAGGCCTTCCGCAGGCCGGCCAGCGAGGAAGGCTCCAGCCCGCGCAGGAAGTCTATCTGCGAAAGGTCCAGCGGGGCCGCGTCCGCGGCGCGCTCCAGGCCGCCCTCCTTGAGCGCCTCGGCTTCCGCCCACTCCAGCGCGTCGTGCAGCGTGTCAAAGACGCGCCCGGCCTTCCCTTCGCCGGCCAGGCCCAGCGTTTTGAAATAGGCGCGCAGGTCCTGGCCACTGGGCAGGTTGGGCGGCAGGTGCGAGAAGGCCAGCTTGCCGCCGCGCTCGCGCAGCATGCGCTCAACCTGCTCCAGCATGTGCACCGCGGTCAGGTCCACCGAGGTCACGCGCCGCATGTCCAGGATGATCCTCCTGCGCCTGCACAGGTCGTCCTCTATCTCGCTGAAGAGCTGGTCCGTGGTGCCGAAGAAGAGGCTGCCCTGCAGCTCCAGCACCAGCGTCTCGGCCCCGCGCGCGGCCAGCGCCTCGCGTTCGGCCGGCAGCCGCCGCTGCGTGGAGAACAGGTGGTCCCCGGCGGTCCTGCGGCGTATCACGCCGCTGCGGGTCTGCTCGCGCAGGAACAGGAGGATGGAAAGCCCTATGCCCACGCCGGCCGCCGTTATCAGGTCCGAGGCCAGCGCCGTGCCGGCCACCGCCGCCACCACCGCGAAGTCCAGCACGGTGGAGCGGGCCAGCGCCAGCTTCAGGCTGGGCCGGTCTATCATGCGCGCGCCCACCACCGTCAGTATGCCGGCCAGCGCCGCCAGCGGAATGTGGCCTATCGCCGAGCCCAGCGCGAACGCCGCCGCCAGCGAGAACAGGCCCTCCAGTATGCCCGCCCAGCGCGTCTTGCCGCCGCTCATTATGCTGATCATGCTGGCGCCTATCTCGCCGGAGCCCGGCATGCCGCCGACCAGCGCGGACAGCGCGTTGCCGGCGCCCTGGCCGGCCAGCTCGCGGTCGGAGTCGTAGCGGGCGCCCACCAGGAAATTCGTCACCACGCAGCTCTTCAGCGTGTCTATGGCCAGCAGCACGGAGAGCGTCAGCGCCGGGGCCAGCAGCGCGCGCAGGTCCGCGAAGTCCAGCGCGCGCAGCGAGCCGAAGGCCGAGGAGGCGTTGGCGAAGATGGCGCCCGGGCTCACCGACAGCGCGCCTATCAGCAGCGGGTTGCCGCCCAGCCTCATCAGCTCCGGCCGCGTCAGCGAGAAGGCGGCGAATACCAGCGTGCCCGCGCCAATGCCCACTATGGCCTCGGGGATCCTCTTCGTCACGCGCGGCGCGGCCAGCGTGGCCGCGGCCGTGGCCAGCGCGGCCGCCACGGCAGGCCATTGCCACAGGCCGGGGGTAAGCAGGCCGTGCAGGGCGTGCGCGCCCTTCGGCAGGCCGAAGAACGGCCCTATCTGCGAGAGCATCACTATCAGCCCCACGCCGGTCATGTAGCCGGCCACCACCGGATAAGGGATGTATTTTATGAGCTTGCCGCCGCCGAGGGCCCCGTAGAGCGCCTGCAGCAGGCCGCAGAACAGCCCCACAAGCAGCAGCGAGGCTATCACGGCCGAAGGCTCCATGCCGCCGCCAGCCAGCCTGGCGCAGAGCGCGGCCATCACGGCCGCCGCCGGGGCGCTCGGGCCGGAGACCAGCCGCGGCGCGCCGCCCACGGCGGGGACGGCGAGGCCTATGGCCGCCGTGCCCAGCACGCCGGCCATCGCGCCCGCGGCCGCGTAGCCGGGGCCCAGCGGGGCGTACATGGCCACGCCGAAGGCTATGGCCGACGGCAGCGCCACCAGCATGGCCGCCAGCCCGGCCCACGCGTCCGACCACTCGAAGTTCTTTTTCATATCCCCGTCAATTCTCCCCTTGGCGCCCGGGAGTATATTATCAAAAATTTGCCGGGCAGATAGCC
>JAKAMO010000267.1 GCA_021812825.1 bacterium
GCGCGCCCTCTTCTACGCGGCGGGCCTGCTGGCCGCGCTGCCCATACACCATTTCGGCTTCCTCAGGGTGGCGGACAAGAACCTGGCCAGGCTGCTGCCGCTCGAGGAGAAGCGCTGCGTCTTCTCGTTCATCACCTGGAAGAGCTACCTGCTGGTGGGCTTCATGGTGCTGCTCGGCGTCACGCTGCGGCATTCCGCGCTGCCCAAGCAGTACCTCTCGCTGCTCTACAACGGCATAGGCCTGGCGCTGGCCCTCTCCAGCGTCAGGTATTTCCGCTTCTTCCTGCGGCTGCTGCGCGCCTGAAACCGCGGCGTTTTTGTTATCATAACCTGACATGGTATCCGAAGCCGCCCTGCTGGACCTTTCGCGAGCGCTGGTCTCCGCCGTGCGCAGCGGCCTGCCGCTCTCCGACGCTTTCAGGACCCTGGCCTCCTCGCGCAGGCACGGCCGGCTGCTGGCCGGCGTCTCGCGGCTGGCGGCCGGCGGCACGTCGCTGCACGAGGCCTTCGCCGCGCAACGGGCCTTCCCCCCCTCTTCATAGCGCTGCTCAGGGCCGGCGAGGAGGGCGGCAAGACCGAGGAGTTCCTGGAGCTCTACGCCGACTGCCTCGAGGCGCGGCTCAAGTTCCGCAGGCAGCTGGAGCGCATGCTGGTCTACCCGCTGGCCGTCACCGTTCTGGCCGCCGGCCTGTTCCTGCTGGTCTCTTTCAAGGTGCTGCCGCTGGTAATGGAGCCGCTGCTGAAGTCCGGCGCCGAGCTGCCCCCGCAGGCCTTCCTGTTCGCCTCGCTGGCCGAATGGCTGGCCGGGTCCTGGCCGAAGCTGCTCGGCATAGGCGCGCTGGCCCTGCTGGCGCTGAGGGTCTTCCTGATATCCTCCGTAGGAAGGAAGGCCAGGGGCCTGGCCGGCCACTGGCTGCCGGTCTGCCGCTACGCCACGGCGGAACTGCGCCTCTATTACATTTACACCACGATGGCCCTGCTGATGAAGGCCGGGCTCCTGCCCGGCGCCATGATGGACGTGCTGCTGCAATTCTCGGAGGACGACCTGGTCACGCGGGGGCGTCTTAAACGCGCAGCCGGGGAACTCGCGGGCGGGGCCGGGTTTGCGCGCAGCGTGGCCGCGGTGATGCAGGAGGACGACAGGACCGCGGCAGAGCTGGCCGAGAAGGCCGGCAGGCTGGACGACACGCTGCTCAGCCGCGCCAGGCTGCATTACGACAGGCACCTGCACCGCGTGGAGCTGCTGATGAAGGCCTTCAACCTGTCCACCCTCGCGGCCATAGCCGCGGTCTGCTTCGGCCTGATACTGACCGTGATCTGGCCCGCGGTCTCCGCGCTGGGCGGCGCGAAGGACCCGCTAAAGGCGCTCCGCGCCGGGCCCGAGCCCGCCGCCTCGCAGCGCGCTCTCACCCCCGAAGAGGAGCGCACCGCGGCCTTCAATTCCGTCCAGGGCGGAAAGGTGGCCGGCATGATGACCGGCGGCAAGTACGGCAACGAAGGCGGCGGGGGAACCAAGGAAAAAAGGAAGAAGCTGGCCCCGGTGGTCCCGATGAAGGGCGTCGGCTTCGGCGGCGGGTCCCCCACGGATATTTCCCCGACAAGCGCCAACGGCCGCTGACGTTCAGCGCCCGCCGCGGCCCAGCACCGCCAGCAGGCGGAAGCAGGCCCCGGCCACGGCGTCTATCCTGGTAAGGGAAAACGGCGGCAGGGTGTCTTCCGAGCTGAGCGGCAGGCGGTAGACGGCGCAGTACTCCGCCACCAGCTCCCCCGCGTGCTGCAGTATCACGCCCTCCGGCTGGCGGCCGGCCAGCTGCTGCAGCCTGTCGAAGCCGAGGCGGCGGTAGGCGTCCCCGGCCAGCCTGTCGGCCGCCGGGTCCCGGCGCTCCCCCTCCTTCTTCTTCTCCTCGTCGGCTATGGAGAGCGGCGCCGCCTCGGCGAGCCGCGCGGCCAGGAATTCGGCGCTGCCGGGCAGGGCCGCGCAGACGAGCTGGTAGTCCTTGGCGGACAGCAGCTTGTCGGCCGCTTCCTTGAACGCCGTCACGTCCCGCTCCTCCAGCGGCCCCCGGCGGCGGCGGGCCAGCGCCCACTCGGAGAGGGCGCGGAAGCTGGCCAGCTTGAACTCCTTGATGTCGGAAGCCACGCGGTTCAGCGTGACGATGAAGAACTCCTTGCGCCCGGCGAAAGCCGCCGGGACTGGCGCGGAGAACTCACGCAGGCCGGCTATGAGCCGCACCTGGCAGTCGAATCTTGTCTTATCCTGGTCCATCTGTGCCGGCAGCCCCGGGCGGCGAAGACCGCCCGGCCCCGGTCCTGCTCATTTGCCCAGCAGCTCCTTGACCCGGCGCTGCAGGTTGGCGAAAGAGACCGGCTTGGGGATGAAATCCTTGAAATTACGCTCCTGGGCGAAAAGCTCCGTCATGTTCCGGTCCACGTACTTGCCGCTCATTATGATGACCGGGATGTCCGAAGTTTCGTCGGCCGCCTGCAGTTCGCGCAGCACCTCTATGCCGTTCATGTCCGGCATCATGATGTCCAGGAAGATGATATCCGGCTTCACCGCGGCGGCCTTCGCCAGGCCTTCCCGGCCGTTGTGCGCCAGGACCACGTTGTAGCCCTGGCCGGAAAAATTGGCCTGCACAAGGCTGCTGAAGTCCTTGTCATCGTCCATCATCAGTATCGTAGGCATATGAACCCCCTGCGCACCGTCCCGCCAGCGCATATTCTAGCAAAACCCAGGCTGAAAACGGCTTCCGCGCGCGAATGTTGCAATTCAGGCCTCTTTTTGTATAATAGCCGGGTATTGATATTAGTCATACTCCGTACATTAAGGAAGGCACATGAAAAAGAACATCCTGATCTCCGCGGCCTCCGCCCTGCTTTTCGCGGCAGCCGCCGTTCCCGCCAGCGCGTCGGACTGCCCTGGCTTCCTGCCGCCCAACGACATGAAGATCCCCGTCGACTCTCCCGCCGCCAGGGGCATAACCGAGGCGCAGTTCAACGGCGTCCTCGACACGATACAGCGCCTTTACGGCCCGGTAGTGGCCCAGCAGGGCGGCGTGCTGCAGATCAACCGCCGC
>JAKAMO010000268.1 GCA_021812825.1 bacterium
CCTTCCGCTTCTGCAGCACCAGTTCGCTGAAGGCCTCGAAGGTGCCGCTGGAGCTGTCGCGGGAGACCACCACTATCCTGAGGTCCGGGCCGCCGAACTCCTTCCAGTTCTTCGCGCGGGAGGTGTAGATCTTCCTGAGCTGCTCGCGGGTCAGGCCGTCCACCTTGTTGGAGGGGTTCACCACGGCGGCTATGCCGTCCATCGCGACCACGGTGGGCCTTATGTCCTTGCCGGCCTTTTTTGCTTTCTCTATCTCCTTGGGCTCTATCGCGCGGGAGGCGTCCGCGATGTCGCAGGCCCCGTCGAGAATGGAGGCTATGCCCACGCCGGAACCGCCGCCGCGCACCGAGATGTCCGCGTCCGCGTGCGTTTTCATGAACGCCTCCGCCGCCTTCTGCGCTATAGGCAGCACCGTGGTGGAACCTTCCAGCACCACCTTGGCGCCCGCGAAGGCGGGCGCGGCCATGGCCATTGCCAGGGCGGGTATCATCATCAGCTTTATGTTCGTTTTCATGTTTTTTCTCCGTTCTTTGTCTTTATATGGGTCGCGGCACGGGTCAGAACTTCAGGTTCAGGTCCAGCTGCAGCGAGTGTTCCTTCCCGGAACCGGATATCCTGCGCGAGGAGTAATAGTCCGCCTCCACGTTCACGTTCTTCACTAAGCCCAGCGTCAGCAGGGTCTCGGAACCCTTGACCCCGGTGGAACCGCCGTAGAAGTCGGAATCCGGATAGGTATCGAGCCAGGCGTCCGCTTCCAGGCGACGCCAGCTGTAGCGGAGCTGCCACTGCCCGAAGCTCTCCACCTTGCGCTGGCCCAGCTTTACCCCGGCTATCCAGCCGAAATCCCGGGCGGAATGGTCCGTGCTCTTAACCGCGCCGCCGAAGAAGCCGAGGTAGTCGGCGTCTATCAGGAACGGCGAGGCGAAGACCTTGTTCAGCTCGAAGTCGGCCGAGACCGCGTCGTAGCCGTAATGGTACACGGCGCCGGAGAGCGTGTTAGCCTTGATATAGCCGGAAGTCGTGGAGGGCCTGTTGGCCAGCTCGGAGGCGCCCTTGACGTTGCCGAAGCCGTAATAAGTAAGAGCCGCCTTGAGGTCGGTCCTATCCGCGCCGCTCCAGCCGAAGCCGGCCTGCACGGCGGCCAGGAACGGGTCCCTGGGGTTGGACGCGCTCTCGTCCAGGGCGAACCAGGCCGCGGTGGCGAAAGGCCTGAAGCCGCTCCTGGCCCCGGAGGCTACCTTGAAAGCCGCGCCCCCGGGATTGATGTCGCCGTCCCAGAGCATGTCGCTGGCGGTCCAGAGCGGGTTGTGCAGGCGGCCGCCGTCGAAGGTGAAGACGCCGCTCTTATACTCCGCGAAGGCGTAGTCCAGGTAGAGGTTTATCTTCGAGAAGTTGGAGTTCAGGGTCTGATTGGTGGAGCGGGAATCGGCGCTGGAACCGCTGGCCAGGCCGAAGCCCACGGTCCAGCCGTCGCTGACGCCGGCCTCGAGTCCCGCGCGAAGCCGCAGGCGGCCGCGGTGCTCGCGGTACGGCAGCGCGCTGTTGTCCACGCTTTCTGCGCGCAGACGCATGTCCCCGCGGACTTTAAGGGTTTTGAGCCAGGAGGGCAGTTCATTTCCCGCCCCCTGCCCCGCCTTCAGCTGCTGCGCCTCGGCGGCCGTAATTATGTTCTTTTCCGCAAGCTTGTCCAGCAGCGGGCCCATGTCCGAGGCCGAAGCCGCAGAAGCCGAGAACGCCGCCAGCGCGGCCAGGCAGATCACTTTTGAGGTCATCCGTTCACCATCCATTTTAAGTTTTCCACGCTAATAGTTTAGGAAAGCCGCGTTAAAGCGGCTTAAAGGGCGGGTAAAATCCCGGTAAAGGAAAAGGGACTACTAGGGACTACTTAGGAAGGGTTATCCAGAAGGAACTGCCGCGGCCCTCGGCGCTCTCCGCGCCGGCGGAGCCGCCGTGCAGCTCGGCCACGTGCTTGACGATGGAAAGCCCCAGACCGGTGCCGCCCATTTCGCGGGAGCGGGCCTTGTCCACGCGGTAGAAGCGCTCGAAGACGCGCGGCAGGCTCTCCGCGGGTATGCCGATGCCGTTGTCGCTGACCGCAAGCCTGACGGCGCCAGGCAGCTCCTCGGCCGAGACCTCGACCTCGGGGACTCCGGCGCAGAACTTCACGGCGTTGTCGATCAGGTTTATCAGCACCTGGCCCAGCTTGCCGGCGTCGGCCTGCACGGCCAGCCCTTCCGGCACCGAGTTGGCCACGCGCGCCTTCTTCGCGCTTATCACCGTCGCCAGGCCCGCTATATGGGTGTCGACCAGCTTCCGGAGCTCCACGCGCTCCTTCTTCAGCGCGGCCGAAGGCGCCTCCAGCGAGGAGAGCTTCAGCAGGTCGCTGACGATGTTGTCGAGCCTGGAGGCCTGCTCGCAGATGCTGCGGGCGAAGCCCGGGCCGTGCTCCCTGTCCTCCAGCGCCCCCGACAGCAGGGTCTCGGCGCAGCCCCTTATGGCGGTAAGCGGGGTCTTCAGCTCGTGCGAGACGTTGGCCACGAAGTCGCGGCGCATGGCGTCCACCCGGCGGGGGGCGGTGACGTCCCGCACCACGGCTATGCAGCCGGTGACGCGCCCGCCGGTGGTCAGCGGCGCCGCGCTCACGGCGAAAACGCCCTTGACCGGCACCGAGAGCTCTATCTCCCCGGAAAGCGGCGCCCCTTCGTAAACCACGCGGGCGCACAGCGCGCCGAGGGCGGCGTTGGGGATGACCTCCAGCAGCGGCCTCCCGATGGAACCGGCCTCGCTGACCCCGAACATCGTCCTCATGGCCGGGTTAAGGGCGGTCACCGAGGAATCCGCCCCGGTCATCAGCACCCCGTCGGCCATCGCGTTGAAGGCCGCGGAAAGCTGCTGGGACTGCAGCTCCACGCGCCTGAGGCTCTCCTCGATGGAGGCGGCCATGGAATTAAGCGTGCCGGCCAGCTTGCCCGGCTCGCCGTGGAAATCCCGGCGGATGCGGTAGGAGAACTCCCCCGCCGCGAACTTCTTGGAGGCGTAGACGATCTTGTCGAAAGGCCGCGAGA
>JAKAMO010000269.1 GCA_021812825.1 bacterium
GGCCATGATGATGAACGGCGTCAGGAAGTCCTCGAACCACGCCACTACCAGGATGTAGATCAGCACCAGCACCATCGCGAACGCGAGGCCGAGGTCCCTGAACACCTCGTACGTGATCTGCCATTCGCCGTCCCACTTGACCGCGGTCTCGGAGGCGCTGTCGGGCTGGCGCGTGAAGTACTGCTTTATCTCCGCGCCGCGCGACCGGGAGAGCCCGTCGATCTTGTTCTTGAGGTCGAGCACCGCGTATACCGGGCTCTCGGTGCCGCCGGCGATGTCGGCGGTCACGTAGGCCACGCGCTGCAGGTTCTTGCGGTATATAGGCTGGTTCTCCAGTCCGTTCTCCGCCTTGACGAAGCTGGCCATCGGTATCGCGGTGCCGTTGGGGGAGAAGAACTTTATCTCTTTCAGCGTGGACAGCTCGCGGCGCTTCTCCGGCGAGAGGCGCAGGCGGATGTCCACGGCCTCGTTCTCGTCCTCGACGTGGGCGGAGTCTATGTCCGCCCCGGAGAGGGACATGGCAGCCGTCTGCGCTATGTCGGCCGCCGCCACGCCGTTAAGGGTGGCCTTCTGGCGGTCCACCACCAGGCGCGTGATCGGCTGGCCGTCCGGGATATAGGAGTCCACGTCCACTATGCCTTCTGTCCCCTTCAGGAGGTTATTTATCTCCTCGGCGAGCGCGCGCTGGTTGGCGGGGTTGGGGTCGTAGACCTCCACCAGCATGGTGGCCAGCACCGGCGGGCCGGGCGGCACCTCGGCCACCTGCACGCGGGCGCCATAGGCGTCGGCTATCTTCTTTAGCTTCGGCCTGGCCGCCAGGGCTATGTCGTGGCTCTGGCGCCTGCGCTCGCCCTTGTCGGAGAGGTTGACCTGTATGTCCGCCTGGTACGGCTGCTGCCGGAGGAAGTAGTGGCGCACGAGGCCGTTGAAGTTGTAAGGCGCCGACGTGCCGGCGTAGACCTGCAGGTCGCGCACCTCCGGGACGGTGGCCAGGTAGGCCGCCATTTCGCGCGCCGCCTTCTCCGTGCGGGCCAGCGACGAGCTCTCCGGCATGTTGATGATGACCTGGAACTCGTTCTTGTTGTCGAACGGCAGCGTCTTGAAGATGACCAGCCGGAAGGCCACCATCGCGAGCGCCCCGGCCAGCAGCAGCGCGGTGAACAGCAGGAACCGCTTGCCGGCGGCCGGCTTGTAGATCAGCTTCTTCATCAGGCCGCGGTACCAGCGGTCCAGCGCGCCCTCCCTGCCGTGGTCGCAGTGCCTGGGCGGCCACTTCGCCACCACCCGGGCGTACAGCCAGGGGGTGAAGGCGAAGGCCACGCCCAGCGAGAACAGCATCGCTACGGAGGCGCCTATAGGTATAGGACGCATGTACGGGCCCATCAGGCCGCGCACGAAGGCCATCGGCAGGATGGACGCGATGACGGTCCAAGTGGCGAGTATCGTCGGGTTGCCCACCTCGTCCACGGCGTTGAGGATGTTGCGGAACAGGGAGTTCTTCCTGTTCAGCAGGCAGTGGCGGTTGATGTTCTCCACCACTACGATGGCGTCGTCCACCAGGATGCCGATGGAGAAGATCAGCGCGAACAGCGTTATGCGGTTGAGCGTGTAGCCGTACAGGAAGTAGACCAGCATCGTCAGGGCGAGCGTGACCGGGATGGCCACCAGCACCACGGCGGCCTCGCGCAGGCCCAGCGTCAGCGCTATCAGCACGGTGACGGACAGCGTGGCCAGCAGCATGTGGTAGATCAGCTCGTCGGACTTGGCTTTCGCGGTCTCGCCGTAGTTGCGCGTTACGGTCAGGTTTATGCCGTCCGGTATCTCCCTGCCCTTCATGGCCTCCACGCGCGAGAGTATCTCGCGGGCCACTTCGGTGGCGTTGGCGCCGCGGCGCTTGGCCACCGAGAGCGTGACCGCGTCGGAGGGACCCGCCTTGGAACTGGAGGCCGGGCCCTGCAGCATCGTGACGGAGCGTTCCTCCTCGTCCGGTCCGTCCTTTATCCCGGCCACCTCGGAAAGCCGCACGGGCTTGCCGTCGTAGACGCCGACTACTATGTTGCGGAGGTCCTCGGCGCTGCGGATGAACGCGTCCGTCTGGGCCAGCAGGACGGTGTCGCCCTTGTTGTAATGGCCGGCGGGCAGGTTGGCGTTGGACATCTTTATTATGCCGGCCAGCATCGGCGGGGTCAGCCGGTGGCGCGCTATGGAGACCGGGTCGAAATGGACTATGAACTGGCGCTTATGTCCGCCTATGATGCGCGTCTCGGAGACGTTCTGCACCGAGTTTATCTCGGTCTGTATCCTGGCGGCGACGCGGCGCAGGTCGTAGCCGCTCTTGTCTTTGCCCCACAGCGTCAGCGCCAGCACCGGAACGTCGTCTATCGCGCGGAATTTTATCAGGGGTTCGCCGGTCCCGCGCGGGAAGAGGTCCCTGTTGTCGAGGGTCTTCGTATAGATCAGGTTGGCGGCGGTCTCGGGCGAGGTGCCCACCTTGAAACGCACGGTGAACATCGCGAAGTTGGGCTGGGCCATGGAGTAGATGTACTCCACGCCGGGTATCTCCCAGAGCTTGCGTTCGCCCACCTCTACGAGGTGCTTCTCTATCTCCTTCGGTGCGGCGCCGTAGAACGGCACCAGGATGTCGAACATCGGCACGTTGATCTGCGGCTCCTCCTCGCGCGGCAGCTTGAACGTCGAGAAAACGCCGAGCAGGATGAAGGTGATTATCAGGATGGGGGTGAGGCGGGAGCTTATGAAGCCCTCCGCTATGCGCCCGGCCATGCCGTACTTGTGTTCTGGGTTCTGCATTTGTCGCTCCGATGTCCTAGTGTTTCCGTCCGGACCCTGTCGTCCGACGCGTAGATCTGCTGTCTATTCTGCCTGACGCCGGGAATGATTTTGGAGGGCCGTCGCGGACCGAAGCCGCTTGCGTAGCGCGGCGAGGGAGTGACGAGGGGCGAGCACGGTGTGCGAGACCCCGTGCCCGACAAAAACATTCCCGGCGTCAGACATGGTCGTCATGAGTGTTTAATTTCCCGCGCTCAGCTTGCCGGAGA
>JAKAMO010000075.1 GCA_021812825.1 bacterium
GAGAACAAGTTCAAGACCCTGACCGAGAAGTCCATGGTCGGGGTCTACCTCATCCAGGACGGCCGGTTCCGCTACGTGAACCCGGTGCTTTCGAAACTTCTGGGCTACACGCAGGACGAGCTGCTGGCCTTATCCCCCGAGGACGTCATAGTACCGGAGGACTGGCCGCTGGTCAGGGAGAACCTCCGCCGGCGCATCGACGGAGAGATCGCGTCGCTCAGCTACGCCTTCCGCGGCCGGAAGAAGAGCGGGGAGATACTGCATGTAGAGGTCTTCGGCACCAGGATAGAATACCTGGGCCGGCCCGCCGTGCTAGGCACACTGCTGGACCTGACGGAGCGCAGGCGCGAGCAGGAAGCCCTGCGCGAAAGCGAGGAGCTTTACCGCACGCTGGTGGACAACGCGCCGATCGGTATAGCCGTCTACCGCGACAACAAGCTCCTTTTCGCCAACCGCCAGATGCTCTCCATCGGCGGCCTGAAGGACCAGTCCTCCATTATAGGCCGCGACGTGCTGGACTTCGTGCACCCGGACTCCAGGGAACAGGCCGCTGCCCGCCTGCGCGAGATCTCAAAGAGCGGCAGGCCGCTCCCGCCGGCCGACATAAAGATGCAGGTCCCCGGAGGAAAGATCTTCAATATGGAGGTGCTCTCCATCCCTATCTCCTACCAGGGCAAGGACTGCATCATGTCCCTCTTCGAGGACGTGACAGCGCGCAAACAGGCCGAGAGCGAGCTGCGTAACGCCCACGATCTGCTGCTGGAGGCCAACTCCGGCCTGGAGAGGCGGGTAGAGGAGCGCACGACCCAGCTGGCCGATCTGAACAAGGAGCTGGAGGCCTTCTCGTATTCCGCCGCCCACGACATGAAGGCGCCGCTGCGCCGCATCAACATCTTCGCCGACCTGCTCGAGAAGGAGGCCGCGCCGGAGCTCAGGGAGGAACACCGCGCCACCATACGGATGATCCATAAGTCTGTGCTCCACATGACCAGCCTGGTGGAAGGCCTTCTGACACTTTCCACCGCCGGCCGCAGACAGCTGGACATGGCCGGCGTGGTCCTCTCCGAAATATTGGGAGAGGTGCTGGCGGATATAAAATCCGAGAACCCGGACAGGGAGATAGAGTGGCGCACCGAAGCCCTGCCGCAGGTGAAGTGCGACCGTGCGATGATAAAGCAGGTCTTCATCAACCTTCTGTCGAACGCCGTGAAGTACACCTCCTCCCGGCCGAAGGCGCAGATCGGGATATCCGCCAGCCGCGAAGGCGGCTTCCACGTGATCCGCGTGAGAGACAACGGCGTGGGCTTCCCCCCGCAGTACCGGGAGAAGGTGTTCGACGTCTTCCAGCGTCTTCACAAGGCGGAGGATTTCTCCGGGACCGGCATAGGGCTCTCCATAGCCAAGCGCATAATCGCCAGACACGGCGGCAGGATATGGGCCGAAGGCGAGCCGGGCAAGGGCGCTTCGTTCTGGTTCTCCCTGCCGGCCGAATGAACCGGCGGCATTGATTTCCGGCGGGTCATTATGTAGTATTGCCGTATGAAGGCGGCCATCTTCCTGTCCCTGCTCCTCGCGCCCGCGGCGGCACCCTGCCAGACCGCCTGGTACAGCGCCGAGACTGAAACCCCGGCGTCCCCCGCCCCCGCAGCTCCAGCCGACACGCTGGATTCCTGCCCCAAGCTTCTGAGGCTCTCGCCCGCCGACGGTTACCCGGAAGCGCAGGCCGTGCGCGAGGTGTCCGCCGTGGACCCCTCGCTGCTGCCGCTGCCGGCCGACGACCTGGAGCGCCGTAGCCTGCTGGAGACGCTGGATACGGACCTGGACTACTGGAACTCCAGGCCGGACACGGCGAAGATAACCATAGGCCAGGACATTTTCGACGCGCCGCGTATGCGCCGCACCATCAAGGCGCTTTTGGAGATATTCTCGGCGGAGATGCCGCCGGCGGACCTGTTGAACGCGCTCAAAAGCAGGTTCCGCGTCTACCGCGCCTCCGCCGACGACGGCACCGGGAAGACCGTGATAACGGGCTACTACGAGGCCGGGCTGGACGTCTCCAGGACCCGGGACCAGGCCCACAAATATCCCATCCTGATGAAGCCGGCGGACCTGGTGAAGACCGCGCCCGACATGGGGGTGGACTTCGACTACGGCCGCTACGACGATACCGGCAGGCTGGTGCGCCACTACTCCACGGCCGAGATACACGCCGGGGCGCTGGACGGACGCGGCCTCGAGCTGGTCTGGTCGGAACACCCGTCGCGTATCATGCTGCTGCAGATCCAGGGCTCCGGCGTCCTGCGCTTCCCCGACGGGGACTACGCGCGCGTGGGCTTCGACGGGGCGAACGGCCACCCGTACCGCAGCGTGCAGAAGCTGCTGATGGACTGCGGCGAAGTCCCGGCCATGTCGTTCAAGGACTTCATAGCCTATCTCTCGTCGCAGGGTCCGCGCGAGGAGCGGCTTACCGACGTCAATCCCCGCTTCATCTTCTTCCGGCAGCGCCCGAAGGACAGCCGCCCCTACGGCGCGATCGGCCGCCAGCTCACCGCGGGGCGCTCGATAGCCATCGACCCCAAATACATACCGCTCGGCCTGTTCGGCCTGCTCAAGTCGAGGCGGCCCGTCGCCTCAGGAAGCCAGCTGACCTTCGCGGACTTCAACCGCTTCGTCTCCACCCACGACACGGGCTCGGCCATACGCGGCCCCGGCCGCGTGGACCTGTTCTGGGGCACAGGCGAGACCGCCGAGACTGAGGCCTCTTCGATGAAAGCCCCGGGCGAGCTATACCTCTTCGTGGTCAAGTGACCGCGCGACCCCGTTGACGCGTCAAGGAATCCCCCCTTGACAAATCAGGAATATCTGCTATACTATTTTCGGAGCGGAACACCTTATCGACGGTCGCTTTCCGCTCCTTTCTTTTGAGGGAGACAGAGCGGCGCGGGCATGGGCCCGCGCCGCTGCGTTTTATCAGTTTCCCCCTACTCTAGTAATATTTTAGGAGCCGCCAGGGACTGTCAAAAAATCCGAAATGAGCAAGGCTACCCGGCAGGACCGAGGGGCAGGATTAGCAAAACCGTCGTGAGGGCGAGGCTTGCATAGCGCCGAGCCCGAATGCCGAGTGAGCGCACGGTGTGCGCGAACGCGTTTTGCGTTCCTGCCCCTCGGTCATGCCAACCGGAGGCTAGAGTTTTTTGGAAAGCTCGTAGAAGGCGACGGCCGCCGCGTTGCTGGCGTTCAGGCTCTCCACCCCGCCCTTCTGCGGGATGGACACTATCTCGTCGCAGTGCTCGCCCGTCTTCTGGTGCAGTCCCTCGCCCTCCGAGCCTATGATCATGAAAGCCGGCAGCGCGAAATCCACCTGCGGCAGGGGCTTGCCTCCCATGTCCAGCCCGTAGACCCAGAAGCCCCTCTCCTTGAGCTTCAGGATGGTCTGGTTCAGATTGACCACCTCGACTACGTTCACGCGCTCCACCGCGCCGGAGGCCGCCTTCTGCGCCGCCGGAGTCAGCCCGGCGGACCTGCGCTCCGGCAGGACCACGGTGCTCACGCCGAAGCAGGCCGCCGAGCGTATGATCGCGCCCAGGTTCATCGGGTCGGTTATGCCGTCCAGGCCGGCCCAGACGGTCCGCTTCAGGTCCTTCTCCAGCTGCAGCGCCTCGTCGAGAGTCAGCTTGCGGGCAGGCTCCGCCTCTATGACCACGCCCTGGTGAGCCGCGCCCTTGGCCAATTTCTCGATAGTCCGGGGATCGCAAAAATCCGGGGAAACCCCCTTGGAGCGGGCCAGCGCGGCCAGCCCGCGCACCCGCTGCCCGCTCTCGGCGCGCGAGATATAGAGCCGCAGAACCCGGCGGCGGCCGGCGGTCAGGATCTCCTCGGCGGTATTGACGCCGAACAAAATTTCCGTGTTCATAAAGCGAAGCCCCCGGTCAGAAAGGGGACGGGTAAGCGGTATCCTTCTCCCTAGAGATCACGTAGAGCACCGCGGCCAGTATCTGGGCGGGATGCCCCAGGCGGGCGAAGGCGAAATCCATGTGCACCTGGAACCTGTCGGAGGACGACGGGTCCAGGAACACGAAGCCGGCGCGCCTGTCCTGCGCAAAAATGCCGTAGCGGGAACGCAACGCGCCGCCGAGGCTGCCGAACAGCTTGCTGAGCAGGTAGCCCTTGGGGAAGTCGTCGCGTATCGAGAAGACCACCAGATTGTCCGTGTCCACGAACTCCCAGTAGCGGTACATGAACGTGCCCTTGCTGATAAGCCTGGCGACTTCCTTCCCGGCGCCGTCCTTTATCAGGCCGTAGGCCACCTCCGGACGGACCTCCATGACCAGATTGGACTGGGCGTCCATCAGTTGCAGCACCGGTTTGGCCGTGGCGTATTTGAACAGGCCGATCGCCAGCGGAACGGCGAAAACGGTCTCCGGGAAGGAGGCCAGGCCGCGGCCGAGCAGCGGGACCTTCAGCAGGGCATTGGTAACGGCCGGGCCGTAGCCTACAGCGGCGAGCAGGCTCCAGACCACGTGGAAGAAGATCGCCCCGTAGACGCCGGCGGCGATATAAGCGCCGTGCTCGGAGACGTACTCCGCCATCAGCTTCTGCCTCTGGCGGGTGACCACCTGGTACATGGACTCGCTGGCCGAAGAGAACCTGGTGATCAGGAACGGGAAGAAGAAGTCGGGCGGAACATCGGCAGGCGGAGGAGGGAGTTTGGGGTTCTGGTACACGGAGGCCGCACCCCTGGCCACGAAGGTCCCCGCCACCCAGAGGGCTATCAGAGCGCCCCAGAAGACCGCCGGCAGGGGCGCGCGCGGCACGTACGGCGGCTGGCCGGAATCGCCCTCCTTCTTCTTAGCCAGCTCGGCCAGGAAATTCTGGGCCGCGCTCCCCGCCGCCGCGGCTATCGCGCCGCTGGAAGGCCCCACCGCAGCGGCCGCCTCCGAAGAGGAGGGAACCGCGAAGGCGTTCAGGATGGATTCCGTGGAGCCGGCCACGGTCTCGGTGGAACCCTCCGGAGACTCCTCCTTGAAGACCTGGGAACTCTCGTCCTCCTCTTTCGCGCGCTTCCGGCGCACCACCTTCACCTTCTTCGGCTTCGGGACCTCTATTTTCTCGCCCGGCTTGCGGACGCTATAGAGCATGGACCGGAAATCCCCGTCCGACATGCCCTTGGCGGACACGGCGTAGGAGGCCGAATTGTACGTGAAGAACGCTATATAGGCCGGTTCTCCCATAGATTCGTAGGAAGTGTAGTAGGCGGCGCCGACGCCGCGGATGCTGACCGGCCTCACGTCGCCGGAGAGCGTAGTGCCCTTGGAACGCAGCGAGTCCACCTGTTCCTTGACGCGGGCCTTCAGATAGTAGTCGCCCAGCTCCGACTCCTGCCTGGAGAACTCCACGAAATTCTTCGCCCTCTCCAGCTTCAGCGTCACGGAGGGATCGTCGCTCTTGCCCGGAGCCCACCCGGCCGGGAAGTCCACGGCTATGGTTTCGCCCTTGTCCTTGAACTCGCCGGGGAAGGCGGCCAGGGGCAGCATGAGCAGCAGGGAGAGAGTGGCTATATTTCGCATGACGCGTTCACGCCGTTAAAAGCGCGGTTATAGTATAGAAAATTATATAACAGGCGCAAATCAAGAAAAACTCAAGTGCGTTCAGTGCGAGTGGCGGTGATGGGGATCCGGCATGTGCGCATGCTCATGCGCCAGTTCCCCGTGGCTGTGCCGGTGGGAATGCGGCCCGTCCGGACTGGCCTCATGCTCGTGGCCGTGATGCAGGTCGTCGTGGGTATGAACATGGTCGTGCTCCATGGCCTCGTGGCGGTGCGGATGGGCGTGGGCCTCCAGCGCCAGGACCAGGAAAGCGGGCAGCATCAGCGCCCCGGACAGGACCAGGCGCCAGCCCAGCGGCTCGCCGAACGCCGCCACCCCCAGCGCAGCGCCGATGAACGGATACGCCCCGAAAAAAGCGCCGGCCCGGGAAGCCCCGAGCCCCCGCATGGCCCGGATAAAGAACACGAGACTGACACCGTAGCTCAGCGCGCCGAGCAGCAGCGCCGCGGCGGCCCAGCCCGCAGTCGGCAGCCCGCCGGGAGAGGCCAGCGCCAGCGCGCCGTTTATCAGCCCGCCGGCCAGACCCTTTATGCTGCCTATGGCCACCGGGTCCTTCAGCGAGATCCTGGCCGTCAGGTTATTGTCCACCCCCCACATCAGGGCCGCCGCCAGCACCAGCCCGGCGCCCCAGCCCATCCCGCCTCCACCTTCCCAGGAAAGGACCGCCCCGCCGGCAGTGATCAGGGCGGCCGCCAGCCACAGCCGCCAGCCGCCCTGCTCCCTGAAGACCAGCACCGCTATCAGCGAGGTGAAGACCAGCTCGGAATTGAGCAGCATCGAGGCGGAGGAGGAAGACGTGCGCGCCAGCCCGGTGAACAGCAGCAGCGGCGCCAGCACGCCGCCCGCGACCGCGAAGCCTGCGACGAACGGCAGGTCCCGCCTCTCCAGGCGCGCCTCGCCGGCGCGGCCCGAGGCCAGCCTCCAGGCGAGCAGGCCGAGCCCGCTGCCCAGGTAGCACAGCGACGACAGCTCCAGCGGGCCCATATGCTCCAGCAGCGCCTTGCCGGCCGGGATCGAGACCGCGAACAGCAGCGCTGCCAGCGAAGCGGAGAGATATTCCATGCCTGTTATTGTACCTTAAACCGGGCTGCTGGCGGACCTTCAGCGGGGACTGATTTTTCGTCGTGAAAGCATTGACTTCCGTGTGTTGACAACCTATATTTAGGTTTGTAATATAATCCCATCGGCTTTCCGTCAGTTCACTTAGTTCACTTCACCTGCGGATCAGAAAAAGGAAGGAAATCATGTCTAAAACTGCTGTAGCGGAGAAAGGCAAGAAGTCCGTTCACGACTACGTCAACGGCGTGCTGGCGAACGTCATCGCCAAGAACCCCGGCGAGAAGGAATTCCACCAGGCGGTGAAAGAGGTCCTCGAGACCCTGACCCCGGTGCTCGAGAAGCACCCGGAATACGTGAAGGCCAAGATACTCGACAGGATCGTGGAGCCGGAGCGCGCGGTGACCTTCCGCGTCCCGTGGCAGGACGACAAGGGAGAGATACAGATCAACCGCGGCTTCCGCGTGGAGTTCAACAGCGCGATCGGCCCGTACAAGGGCGGCCTGCGCTTCCATCCCTCCGTCAACCTCTCGATCCTCAAGTTCCTCGGCTTCGAGCAGATCTTCAAGAACTCCCTGACCACGCTGCCGATGGGCGGCGGCAAGGGCGGCTCCGACTTCGACCCGAAGGGCAAGAGCGACAACGAGGTGATGCGCTTCTGCCAGAGCTTCATGACCGAGCTGTTCCGCCATATCGGCCCCGACACCGACGTGCCGGCCGGCGACATCGGCGTGGGCGGCCGCGAGATCGGCTTCCTGTTCGGCCAGTACAAGCGTCTGAAGAACGAGTTCACCGGCGTGCTGACCGGCAAGGGCCTCGCCTGGGGCGGCTCGCTGATACGCCCCGAGGCCACCGGCTTCGGCGTGGTCTATTTCTGCGAGGAACAGCTTAAGACGAAGGGCACCGGCCTGAAGGGCAAGACCGTCGCGGTCTCCGGCTTCGGCAACGTGGCCTGGGGCGCCGTACAGAAGGTGAACGATCTCGGCGGCAAGGTGGTGACCATCTCCGGCCCCGACGGCTACATCCACGACCCGGAGGGAATAAAGGGCGAGAAGTGGGAGTACATGCTTCAACTGCGCGCCAGCGGCGAGGACATCGTGTCCCCGTACGCGGAAAAGTTCAAGGGCGCCCGCTTCTTCTCCGGCCGCAAGCCGTGGGAAGTCAAGGTGGACGTGGCCCTGCCTTGCGCCACCCAGAACGAGCTGGGCGAGAACGACGCGAAAACGCTGATAGCCAACGGCGTCGTCTGCGTCACCGAAGGCGCCAACATGCCCTGCACCCCGGAAGCCGTAGAGGCCTTCCAGAAGGGCGGCGTGCTGTTCGCGCCCGGCAAGGCCTCCAACGCCGGCGGCGTGGCGACCTCCGGCCTCGAGATGAGCCAGAACAGCGTCCGCATGAGCTGGAGCCGCGAGGAAGTGGACAAGCACCTGCACAACATCATGGTGAACATCCACGGCGCCTGCGTCACCGCAGCGAAGGAAGCCGGCCACCCCGGCAACTATGTGATGGGCGCCAACATCGCCGGCTTCAAGAAGGTCGCCGAGGCGATGATGGCCCAAGGCCTGGTGTAAGCCCCGCCTTGAGCCTGAAGATAGGGCGGAGGGTGAAACCTCCGCCCTATTTCTTTTGTATGATTTAGCCTGAATTCCGCAGTTCAACATGGTTTTCATTATGAAGATCGGTGAACAGAATTATTCTGCGGAATTCCCCGCGAAGGCCGTCTGAAGAGCATAGCTCCTGATACGGCACGGGCAGAGCCCAGCGGGCGGAGGGCCCAACGCTATACGCGCCAGGCCCGAGGAGGCGTATGCCTCCCGAAGGGCGCCCGTTATGCGGACGGAAAATCTCAACTGAAATTTTCAGGTTAGACGGAGGAGCAAGCTATGCCCAAGATACTGGTGGTTGACGACATCCCGGCTATCGTGGACTTCTCTAAGGAGTTCTTCGAGGACGCCGGCTTCGAGGTGCGCACGGCCGACACGGCCACCGGCGCCATCAAGGCCCAGCGGGAGTTCCGCGCGGACGTGATCCTGCAGGACCTCAACATCCCTGAAGGCGGCGGCATGCACGTCTACGAGACTCTGCGCGCGGAGAATGATACGGTGCCGATAATCTTTTCCACCGGCAAGCCGGAGACGCTCGGGGACATAACGAAGATGATCAACGTCTCCGCCCTGCGCAAACCCACGAACCCGGACGTTCTGATGGCCGAGGTGCAGAAACGGATAGCGGACCGCAAAGCGCCCGCCGCGCCGGCCCAGGCAGCCCCGCCTCCACCTCCGCCGCCGGCTCCCAGGCCTGCAGCCGACGATAGGCCGATGAACCCAAATCCTCCTCCGCCGCCGAAGTTCCCGCGGTAAGCCAGCGGACCTAAAAAAGAAGGCGGAGCAAAGGCTCCGCCTTCTTTTTCTTCCTCTGCCGGACGACTACCTCTTCTTCCAGAAGCCGCAGGCTATCTCCGTGTGTATCACGTCCTCCGGCATCTTGTGGCCGTAACAGCGCCCCTCGCCGTCCAGGTTGGCGCACTCGTCGCAGCGCACCTTCGTCTTACCGGTCAGGAACCCCAGCAATATGCAGATATAGCGCATCAGCCCTCCTTTATTCCTCGTCCCCGCCGAAGAGCTTCCAGCTCAGTCCCAGCGTGGCGCCGGAAACGCGACGCGCGCCGCCGGCCAGATTGCTGCGGTACTCGGCGCTCAGGCTGAGCCGCCTGTTGAGCTTGAACTCCAGCCCCGCCCCCAGAGTCGGCGCCAGGAAGCTGGAAGTGACGCGCTCTCCGTCGTCGTTCTTTTCGCGGAGGCGGGTCAGTTCCGCGCCGGCCAGCAGGTAGGGTTTCACCGCCTCCAGCTCCGCTCCGCGCCAGCGCGAGAGCATCAGCTTCGCGAGGTCCAGACCGGCCGAATTGGCGTTAGAGTCCCCCCCGTCCGTATCGCTGCGGGAATAGGAATAGTACAGCTCCAGGTCCCAGTCCAGGGCGGAGCTGCCGAGCTTCATGGAAGCCGCTTCCAGCCCGAGGCCAGCCCTCAGTTCGCTGGAGCCGGCCTCTCCGTACGAATCGGCCGAGCCGTCCAGCGAGAAGGTCAGGGCCCTCGACTGCTCCGCGCTCCCGCCGGCAGCCGCCGAAGCCGCCGGCAGCGATACAGCGAGCAGCAACGCACCGATACCGGCCATGGAGATCTTGATCATAATGTCATGGGTACGCCACGAACTCCGCGGTGATCCGCACGGAACGCCCGCCGCCGGGGAACTCCGTGGCGGTCACGTCCTTGATCGTCAGAAGGGTCTCGTCGCAGTCGCGCCTGTAGGTCCTGGAAGGCGGCATGCCGAAGCCGGAGATATGTACCGGCTTCCCGCCGTCCCCGCCATAGAGCGCGGCGTCCGGCGCCGTCCTTTTAAGGCACCAGAGGGCCGGCTTTCCCACGGCCTTCGCCGGCGCGGCCAGCACGATTTCATACGTCAGCGAGAGCTCTTTGGCCTCTTTCAGCATCGGTCTCAGCGCGGCCCGGCGGGCCCGCTCCGCGCTGAAGGACGGCGAGAGCGACTGCAGCCAGGCCGTAGCCAGCGCCGCCAGCAGGGCCAGCAGCAGGCCGGCCCCGGCCATCGCGTACACCTTACCTATCCCTGAATTACCGGTCATGGCGGCCTTTACTGGAACGAGGGCGGCGGTTCTTTTATCGTATGTTTCTCGTCGCCGGCCTTCTTGTCCATATACTCATGGATCTCGCGGTCGTAGTCGTCCAGCTTTCCGGTCTTCTTGAAGGCGCTCTCGCCCTCGTCCTCCGCGGGAGGGTCCTTCCAGTCCTTCTTTACCTTGGCGGAGGCGGCGTTAAGGATCTCGCCCGACTCAACGCCCACCAGCCTGGCGGTCACTTCCAGGCGTCCGCGCGGCAGCTCCGTCAGGGTGCCGAGCACCAGCAGGTCCGCCCCGAGCGTCTTGCCCAGGCTCTTGATGGAATCCTGGTCCATCGCGCCGGAAGCCTGCAGCTTCAGCTCGCCCAGCACCTTCTCGATGTCCCTGCGCTCGGTGACCTTGAACTTGCCCAGCTTCACGAGCTCCACCGTGAGCCTCTCGGAGACCACGCCGCCGTCGCCGGAATTCCTCCCGTCGGGGTAGGCGAAGCTGGCCACTCCTATCTTCGCCCCCGGCCGGGCTTTCTCCCTCAGCAGCTCGCGCGCCAGCCGGCGGTAGGGCGCTGACCAGGACGGCTCTCCGGCCGTCGCCTGCAGCGGCCCCAACAGCAGAAACAGCGATAGCAGCATCTTCATAGCGGACACCTCGTCCTTCTTCCGCATATTATGCGAGAAAATCCCGGTCCTTTCAAGAGCCGCCGCGCCCGCGCAAAAGCCGCTTTTCTTTTGTATCATCTGTCTTATGGAGGCAGAGACGTGACCGGCGCCTGGCATCCCGGCAGGCTGAAAGTGCTCGCTGTCGAGGACAACCCCGCCATCCTGGACTTCTACAGGGAATTCTTCGGGGACATGGGCTTCGAGGTGAAGACCGCGGAGGACGCTTTCTCGGCCATAACCCTCCATCAGCAGTTCAAGCCCGACCTGGTGGTCCTCGACCTGAACATACCCGCCGGCGGCGGCATGCTGGTCTTCGACACCCTGCGTTCGCGTCTGCACGATCCCACCCCGGTGATCTTCTCCACCGGCCAGCCGGAGCAGCTGCCGAACCTCAAGAACATACACAACGTGGCCGTCATCAAGAAGCCGACGCCTCCGGAAGCGCTGCTCGCGGAGATAAAGCGCCTGCTCCCGGAATTCTTCAAGCCTCACGACGCACCGCAGCCTCCTCCTCCGCCGCCGCCACCGCCTCCGCCGAAGGCGCTGAAGCGCAAGGTGCTGGCCGTGGACGACGATCCGACGATACTGGAGCTTTACACGGAGATACTCTCGAAGGCCGGCTTCGAGGTGCAGACCGCGGAAGACACCGTGAGCGCGGTCACGAAGTTCCAGGAGTCAAAGCCGGACATCATCCTGCTGGACGTGGAGATGCCCGCCGGCGGAGGGAGGAAGGTGTTCGAGCGGCTGCGCCTGCAGCTGGCCGACCCGACGCCGGTGCTGTTCGCCACGGCCGTCCCCGCGTCGGTCTCCGACCTGGAAAAGAACCTCAACGTGCTGGTCATCAAGAAGCCGGTCACGCCCGGCGTGCTGGTCGGCGCCGTAAAGGACCTTCTTAAAATATCCTGAGCCGCGCCCGCAACGATGAAAAAAGCCGCCGTGATGGCGGCTTTTTTCACGCCCTCCGTGCTCAGAATTCGCTGTTGCTGAGACCGGCGTATATCAGCGCGCCGCCCTGCAGCGAGGCCAGCACATTGCCTATCTCGCTGTGAGCGACCGCCAGGCACCCGAACGAGCGGCCCTGGGTGACGCCGGCCTCCCTCACATAGTCGGATTCATGCACCACCACGGCCCTGGAAAGGGCGTTGGAATTGGTAGAAGAAAGGCCGTTGAGACGCATCGAGCGGCCGTGCTTGCCTTTGTACAGCGCGCCGGTGACGTAGAAGCCCAGGGACGAGGCCCTGGAACTGGGAACGTTGCTGAACTTCGTGGCGTAGCCGTCGCCGTCCGGGTCCGATCCCTTGCCGTGGGCCACGCGGATGGCGCGGTAGGAGCCGCTCTGCAAGTCCAGTATCCAGAAGCGCTGCCGGCTGGAATGCTGCGCGAAATCCACTATACCTATGAATCTCCTGTTGGAGATGGCCGATTGGTTCGAGTTGAAGAAGGCCAGGGCCTTGCGCCTGAGGTCGTCCGGGATGCCCGCGGCCCTGGGCCCGCCGTCTGGGACGGCCTGCTGCGCGGAAGGGGCGGTTTGCGCGGGCGCGTCGCCGTAGTCCCCCGGCTCCACGGGCGCGTACTGCGTCCCCTCCGAGTAATCCTCCTGCTCCTGGTCGTCCGTCAGGGAGCCATCCACCTGCGGGGCTTCGGGGGCCGGGCCGGCTATCTCGACGTCGCCGTTGGGAGAGAAGATCAGCTTTATAAGGTCGGCTATAGCCTCGAACAGCACCGGGACCGGCTTTATCTCGTACTGCGAGGCGGCCGAAGCGGGCCGCAGCGCCCGGGTATCTATTCCCATGCGCTGGGCGTCGTTGCGCATGCTCTCCATGGTACCGGCACGAAGCAGCGGGACCGAGGCGAGGAAAAATATAAGGGCGGCGGCGAATATCCTCATAGCGTCTCTCCTTGCGGATATTCTAGCCCCGGGGCGTTGCATGCAGAAGGGGATTTGGACCCAGCCGTCCATAGGTCCAACGGCCCATAAAAAAGCCCCCGGCGGGAATATCCGTCGGGGGCTCTCGGCGAGGACCGCGGCTATCTGCTTTTCTTGTCCACGTGGTTCCAGGCGTTCTTCAGTTCCACGGTCAGGTGGCGCAGTTCGTCGGAGGTTATGGTCTCCAGGCGGGAATATTTGTCGGCCACCTTGTCCACCAGGCGCAGGTAGGTGTCCCGGTCTATCTTCTTCATGGATTCCATCTTCTCCAGGACCTCGCCCTTCATCTTAAGGGTCCACCCGCGTATCGCTTCGCGGTTCCTGGCGCCGCGCTTGCCGCCGAGGAAATAAGCCCCGGCCGCCGCCAGCGCCGCCAGCCCTATGCCGCCGATTATCTTCTGGCTTTTCTTCATTTGGTCACCTTCCGCCGGAACGGCCGGGGCTAGTTGACGGACCCGGTGCCGCGCCAGTTCTTATCCGGCCGCCTGTCGCGGCCGGCCAGCCATAGGTAGGCGCCGTGGCTGGCTGGCTTTATAGCCGGGGTATCGGTACCGATATCCTTCACCGGCGGCAGGCGGAGTATCAGTTTGTCGTCCCTGCGCATCCGCCTGTCGTCCCTCTCGAAGTTGCATGTCATCGTCATACGCGCTCTCCACTTAACCCCCGCGACTATATACTATGAAAATTGTCCCCGTTTG
>JAKAMO010000270.1 GCA_021812825.1 bacterium
TCTACGCGCTGAGGCGCGGCCGCTCCGGGCCGGACGGCTACGGGCCGGCGGCGCTGGGCGCGGCCCTGGCCGCGCTGACGCTGCTGCCCTACCTGAACGTACTGCCGCTCAACGACCTGGCCGAATACCTGGGCTCGGTCTTCGTCTCCAGCCGCTACCTCTACCTGCCGCTGGCCGGCGTCGCGCTGGCGTTCGGCGCGCTCTACTCCGGGCTCGAGAAGGACTGGCCGCCCCGCCTGCTCTCCGCGGCTTCGGCTTCGGCCGCCGCGCTCTTCCTGGCGCTTTCCGTGTCGCAGCAGCTCATCTGGCGCAGCGACGAGGCCGTCTGGACGCGGGCCGTGCGGCTCAACCCGCGCAGCGCCTGGGCCAATTACATGCTGGGCTCCTATTACCTGCAGGAAGGCCTGACCGGGCGGGCGCAGAGCTTCCTGCTCCCGGCGCTGGGGATGGACCCGGACAGGGGCGTGCGCTCCAACCTCCTCGGCGCGCTGGCCGCCTGCGCGCTGATGGAGGGCAATGCCGGGCTCGCGGCCGATACCGCGGCCTCGGCGCTGCGGGTCTGGGACGGGAACTACGACGCCTGGAACACCTACGGCGCCGCGCTGGCTTCCCTGGGCAGGAAGGAAGAGGCGGTACGCGCTTTCGAGGCGGCAGGCTCGGCGGAAACCACCGGTCCGGCGCCGCTGGTCAACCTGGGGAAGCTGCTGCTGGAATTGCGCCGGCCGGCCGGCGCCGCCGCCGCGCTGGAGCGCGCCCTGCTGCGAGAAAGGACGCCGGGCACGCTGGACCTGCTCTGCTCCGCCTACGCCGGCGCCGGCGAGCCCCGGAAGGCGGAGCTGGCCTGCCTGGACGCATTGCGGCTGGCTCCGGGCCGGCCCGGGACTCTGCTCAGGCTGGCGCGGATCTACGTTTCCCTCGGCATGAAGGAACCGGCCCTGCTCTGCCTGGACGAGGCCGGGAAGCTGGCTCCGGATAGTACGGCGGAAATCAAGGAGCTGCGGCGGAGGGCCGACGGGCTCAGCTCCCCCACTCCGGGTACGCCGCCGAGCCCAGCCCGTCGATAAGGCAGACGTGGCGCCGGCCGCGGCCGGCCTTCCCGCTCAGCTTTTCCGCGGCTTCCGCGAGCAGGGCGGGGGAGCGGCCCTCCCTTCCGAACGGCAGGCCGGCCACGAAGATCAGCCCGCCGGCGTCAGCCCCGGACCTCTTCATGGCGGCGCCCAGTTGAACGGCTTTCCTGGCGCACTTGTCGGAAAGCTTGCTTACCGCGTCAGCCCCGAACCCCCCGCCGACCCAGCGCACTTCGAAAACATATAAAGCCCCCCCGCGCGAGGCCGCCAGGTCTGCGGTGGGCCGGGAGGACCTGGCCAGCGGGACGATATCCGTGAAACCTTCCAGGCGCAGGAAATCCGCCGCGCGCAGCTCCGCCAGGGCGGCGTCCAGCCGGCCCGGGGTAGCGTCGTCCTTATCGAAACCCGTGAGGAAAAGTGCCTCTTCGGCGGGACAGCCGAACAGGCGCCCGGAGCGGGCCAGCAGCGCGGCCAGCGCCGGGGACAGGGAAGGGTCTTTTTTAAGGGCCGCCCGCAGCGCCGGGCTGGCGGCCCGCAGGCCCGGCAGGGCCGGGAGCGGCCCGCGCATCAGCTTTCCCGCAGCTTCTCCACGTAAGAGGCGTGGAACTTCTTCATCTTGTCCACCAGCGCCGTGATGTCCTCCTTGGGCGGCAGGAAGGTGGTGCGGAAATGCAGCGTGCCGGGCTCCTGGCCGAAACCGGAGCCGGGCACCACGCAGATGCCCGTGTGCTCCAGCAGGCGCAGGCAGTACTTGTTGTCGCGCGCGGCCTCGTACTTGCGGCGCTCTTCGGGGCCCATCGCGGCCGGGTCGGTCCCCTTCGGGTGCGGCAGGTCGAACTTGACGAAGGCGTACATCGCCCCCTCGGGGATGTTCACCTTCATGCCCTCTATCTCGTTGAGACCCTTGCCGAGTATGCCGGCCTTCTCCTTCAGGTCGCCCAGTATCGCGCCTTTCTCGGTCTCGTAGAGCGCGCAGCTCTCGTCGCCGGGGCGGGGCGGCTCCACCATCAGGTAGGTGACCAGCTGCCCGTCGGTATTGGAGCAGAGGCCTATGGACTGCAGCTTGACCAGCTCGGCGTAGACGTCGTCGGGCATGTTGCGCACTTCCATGTAGCCGCCGCGGTGGCCGCATTCCCCGAGAAAGCCTTTCGACACCGAGTGGAAGCTGAACAGCGTGACTTCCTTCTCGCCCAGCTCGTGCATGACCTTGGCGAAGGAGTGGAACTCCAGCCCCTCGCCGTAGACGTTCTCCTGGTAGACCTCGTCGGCCAGTATGGAGACGCCGTGCTTCTTGGCGAAGCGGATTATCATCCCGATGTTCTTCTTGGACAGCACGGCGCCGGTAGGGTTGCCGGGGTTGATGACGGCTATCGCGACGGTATTTACGCCGTTCCTCTTCGCTTCCGAGAGGCTCCGCTCCAGCTCCGCCTCGTTGAGCTCCCAGCGGTTCTTCTCGTCGAGGAAATAGTCCACCTGCCTGGCGCCGTAGAGCTCCAGCGTGGCGCTGTAGAGAGGGTACTGCGGCACCGGGATCATCACGCCGTCGTTCTCCCCGTTCAGCAGCAGGGTCAGCGCGGCCTGCACGCCCTTGGAGGCGCCGTCGGTAAGAAGTATGCGGTTGGGATCCGCCTCTATGCCGTCGCGGCGCCGGATGAACTCCGCCACGGCCTTGCGGATGAACGGGATGCCGGCGCTCTGCGTGTAGGCGCCCATGCCGTTGGGGTTCTTCTCCAGTATCAGGCGGGCGCGGCGCACCGCGTCGGCGGGGAAGGCCCTGGACGCGGCGGGATCGTCCATCAGCGCCGGGTATTCCAGCAGGGCGAGCACCTGGCGCACGAAGGTGAGCGGCCTCTGCCTCAGCGCCTGCGGGTTGCCTATGTTGCAGTAGATTATCTTCTTGCCCTGCTCTTCCAGCTCCTGCGCGCGGATGACTATGCGGCCGCGCACCGCGTAATGCGCCTTCAGGAGCCTGGAGTTCACAT
>JAKAMO010000271.1 GCA_021812825.1 bacterium
GCTGGTCGGCGGCCTCCGAGGCCGGCACCGGCAGGAACTCTATCTCCTGCTGGGCCATCTCGGAATCCTCGGCGCGGATGAAGCCGACCTCGGAATGGCCGTACTTCAGGCTGCCGCCCGCCTCGGCTATGGCCGCCATCGCCTCGGTGCGCAGCCCCTCCCATTTGGAGAACGGATAGGACTCGTGGTAGCCCTTCTGCGTGACCGTCGGGTAAAGGAGGTTCTTCGGGGAGATAACGTAGTATTCCAGCTCGCCGAGGGCGTGGAACTCGCAGCCGGAGACCTTGCGGAACTCCGCCTCGGCCCGGCGCAGTATCCCGGCGGGCGAGCTCTCGAAAGGTTTGCCGTCGGGCGTATAGAAGTGGCACAGGACGTCTATGGCCGGGACCTGAGAGAAAGGGTTAACGAAGGCCGTACGGTAGCGCGGGACCACGTACAGGTCGCTGGAGCCGGCGTCTATGTTCCCGAACAGGCTCGAGCCGTCCACGCGCTCGCCGGCGGAAAGGATGCGGTCCAGGTACTTCTCGTCGTTAATGATGAAGTTCAGCGTCTTCAGCCGGCCGTCCCCGGCGGCGTAGCGGAAGTTCACCATGCGGATGCCGTTGGCCTTTATATACTTCACCAGGTCGGCGCGGTTGAGATCCCGCGGCTCCTTGCCGAGAAAAGCGGCTATCTTGTTGGCGTAAATACGTTTCTGCGTCATGGGCCTGCTCCTGCTGTCCGCGACTTTTAAGAATGATAACAAATTTAAAATTGCTAAAGAATTTGTGCCCCGTCGCATTTTTTGATATCTTAGTCCGAAACTCGGCTTTACAGGGGGAAAACTACCTAACCATGAACAGAACAGCGGCTGCACTATTTTTGGCCTTCGTCACGCCCTCCGCAGCGCAGCAGGACCAGGAAGCGGAATTTCACGCCTCGAACGAATTCTCCGTGGTAAGCAACGCGATAGAGGGCGACGGCAAGGCCGCCTCCTCGCTCACGAAGGGTTTCAATTACCTGGACGTTCTCAACGTCTACGGCAGCGGGACGAGGGGGAGCTGGACCTACAGCTACACCGCCGGAGGCAAGGCGACGGACGACATCCGCAACGACGCCAAACATCTCTCCCTTACGAACCTCCAGGCCCGCGCGTCCGACAAGGTGCACACGCTGGCCGTCGGCGACGTGTTCGAGTCTTTTTCGCAGTACGCGCTCGCCACTTCCCTGAAAGGAGCCTCCTACCGCTACGCGAAGCAGGACTCGAAGCTGCCCGAAGTGACCGGCGTTTTCGGCTGGGCGTACCCGCGCTGGGATTCGGTCTGGAAAGACCCCGTCACGCGGACCGTGAACCGCCAGGCGGCCGGCCTGCGCGTCAAGGAGAACTTCAACGGGGACCTCTGGGCCGGCCTGAGCGCGGTATCGGGCAAGGATACCGGCAGGATAAACCCCACGGACCCGCTCTACGACGCCAAGAACTACACCCTGGACTTCAACTACGTGCCGATGCCTGGCCTGACCGCCGACGGCGAATTCTCCAAGGCCGACTCGGCGCAGACCCCGTCCGCCGGGGCGGCCCAAGTCTCGGCCAACGGCACGGCCGCCCACTTCGAGCTGGTGGGCGACGCCGACCCCAGCCGCGTCTCGGTGGAATACGAGAACGTAGAACCCGACTTCTACTCCGCGCTTGGCTCGGCAACCCCGGACCGCCGCAAAGTGAAGGCCAAGTGGCGCTACAAAGCCTCGAAGCAGGTCACCGTGACCTCCGGCCTGCTCTGGTACCGCAACAACCTGGACGCGAGTTCCGCGGCCGGCACCGTGCGCAACTGGAAGCCGGAGATATCCGCCGCCGTCAAGAAGCCGTTCGCCTCCCGGCGCTATTCCTATGCGGACCTCTCCTACAAGTTCGACCGCAAGTACGGCGGTGGCTCCAGCGGAGCGGACCACTATATGAACGCGAACTACAGGGACCGCTTCGGTCCGCTGGATTCCGACACGAACCTGGGTTACACCCTTTACAGGACCAAGACCGCGGTGCGCGACGCGAAGGAGCTGAACTTCAACACCTCGCTGAACTCGCGGCACCAGCTCAGTTCCGTGGTTCTGAAGCCCTCCGTCAACCTGGGCACCTGGTATTCGCGCGACGAGCTCGCCGACACCACTGACAAGCTGTACGAATACTCGCTCGGTCTCGGCTGCGAAGCCCCGGCCGCCAGCCTGACCGGCGACGTGCGCTTCGGCCAGAACATGCTGCGCAAGGAAACAGGCGACGACTCCGCCAAGTTCTTCGCCGCGCTGAGCGCCTATTGGCGCCCGAAGCTGCTGGCCTCGATCAAAGAGTCCACCGTGTTCCTGCGGGCGGACTTCAACGACTATACTTTCTCGACCACGTCGCGCAACTTCCGGGAGAAGAGCGTCACGCTCGGGCTCAACACGGCTTTTTAAAGGATAAGGGGAAAAACCGATATGAAGAAGCTTCTATCTCTCGCCGCAGCGCTGCTGATCTCCGCCGGGGCCGCCGACGCCAAATGGTGGATCTTCGGTAAATCCGGCCAGGACGCGGGCCTCAGATACCTCTACATCAACGGCATCTCCGCCGACGAGACCGGGCCGAAAGTGAAGGTCTTCTCCGAGACCCTGCCGCCCGGAGGGCAGGTCAGGATAACCGGCCGCGCCAGCGCCGGCAAGGGCGGAGTTGGTTCAGTCCGCATATCCCTGGACGACAAGGCCACCTGGCAGGACGTCAAGTTCTCCGACAACGGCTCCTTCGAGTACTCCTTCAAGCCGGAACCGGGCAGGACGTACCCGATGCTCCTGGAGGTCACCGACACGGCCGGCAAGACCAACAAGGTCGACGAGACCCGCAGGGAGATAACCCTGTCCGCCGAGAACATCCAGGCCAAGGTGCGCGAAACGCTGGACGCGATGTTCGACGCCTACAACAAGGAGGAACTCTCCAGGTTCATGGGCTACGTCGGCGAGGACTTCGCCGGGGACAAGGACATACTCGAGCGCGCGGTGAAGCGAGACTTCGACGCCCTCAGCTCCATTAAC
>JAKAMO010000272.1 GCA_021812825.1 bacterium
CCGCCCCGTCCCTCCGACGCGTAGCCCACAGAATAGCCGGTGGAGTAGAACAGCAGGCCCGCGCCGGCCGAATAGGCCAGCCCGGAAATGTCGTCAGCGGGGTGGGTATAGAAGGTAGTCACGCTGTCGCCCTCGACGCGAAGCACCTTCCTGCCCACCGCGAGGAACGTGACCTTGCCATCGCCCGCCACGCCTGAGACCGAGGCCTTGGTGGCCGTGACGAAGGCGGGCTTCCAGCGCTTGCCGTCCAGCTTCATCGCGAACACCTGGGTGGTGCCGGTCTTGCGGTCCCGGCCGTAGAGGTAGAAGGAATCCGCTCCGGCGCGGGCCAGCCGCGCTTTCTCGAGAGGGAGCTTCGCCAGCCTCTTGAGCTTGAGGGTTTCCATGCCTTTCGCGGCCTTGCCCTTCAGCTCGTCCCCGAGCGGCAGCAGCAGCAGGTCTTCCCCGGCCGCCGCCACGGCGGCGCCGTTCTCCAGCCAGGCGGCGCTGTCCAGCTTGTCGTTCAGCGTGAACATCCTGCCGTAGAACGGGGCGACCACGAAATGTCCGCCGCAGACCGGCCACGGGTTCCCCTTGGGGTCCAGCAGCAGGTCGCAGTCGGCGGAGGGCAGCTTGTCCAGCAGCCAGCCGGCGGCGAGCTTAGGGGCCAGTGGCAGCAGCCTGGTATCTCCGGGCAGCGGCATGTCGGCGGCGGAAGCGTGGCCTGGCAGCGCCAGCGAGAAAGCCAGCAGGAGATGGCTCATCAATGATTGCATACGGTCTCCATGCACTTCGTGGTGGAATTCATCATGTCGCCGGCGCGCGCCATCAGCTTTCCGGCGTAATCCGGAATGAAGTTCTTGGCGGTGTCGTAGAATTTCTTGGCCATCCCCGACTGCTTGCCCAGAACATCTTCCCCGAAGGCCTGGCCGGCGTCCTTGGCGGCGTCCAGGCATTTGAACAGCTTGGAGTTGTTCTCATTGACCTGCTCGTTCTGCGCTATCAGGTTGCCTTCCTTGACGGCATCGTTCTCTTTCTTGTTAGCGTCGTAGCATTTCTTCGCGGCCTCGTTGTAGCTGTCGTACTTCTCCTTGGCCTTGTCGGCCTTCTCGGCCCCTTCCTTCAGGTGCTCGCTGACCTTGTCGGCCACGCTCTCGCAGGTGATGGTGTCGGCCAGCGTGTCGCTGTAGGTCTTGGAGAAGGCGTCGCCCAGGCCGCCGGCGTACTCCTGCCGGGCCCAGCTGTCGTAGGAGTCGCTCTGCTGCGTTGCCTGGCTGCAGCTGTCGTAGTCGCTGGAGCAGCCGGCGTCGAAGTTATCGTCGAAGCTGCGGGAGAACTCGGTGGGGATCTCGTCGCGCCTGACCGGCTCTATGCGCTCGTAGCGCTGCTCCGCCTCCTGCATCCACTGTCTGTTGGCGGTGGTCGCGTGCTCGGTGAAGGAGGGCAGCCCCTGCGCCGGTCCGTTGAGCCTGGTGGTGCCGAGGTCGCTGGAGAGGCCGCCGGTGCCGCCGGTGATGCCGTTGCCGGTGAGCGAGGAGGTCAGACCGCCGGTATTGCTGCACGAGATCTTGCAGCCGCAAGTGCATTCGGCGGGGATATTGGCGTAGGCGGTGCAGATGGCCTGGATGTCGGAGCAGTTGCCCGGGTAGTAGATCCCGCCGGGTATCTGCGCGCTGGCGCTGGCGCAGACGCCCGCCGCGCAGCAGGTGGCGCTGCAACTGCCCCCGTTTATCATCGCGTCCGGGGCGAACTGCCGTATCCCGACCGACAGCACCTGGGGACGCACATTTATAGACATGGGTCTTACCGGCTCGGCCGCCGAGACCGGCAAGGCCGCAAAAAAAACCGCGGCCTGTAGGACCGCGACCGTAAGGGCGCCGGCGGCGCCCGGTTTGATCGATAGCGACATATGCCTCCATATTCCCCGGGGCGCCGAAAGGCGCGGCAGGGACCTAACCACCCGAAGCCTGACAGTTAGAATATATAAATTAGCGCTCGGGCGGTCAAATTGTCTGAAAACAGAAAGCCCCCGGCGGCGCCGGGGGCTTTTCTTTTCCGGTAGGCGCGCTCTAGCAGCCGCCGAGTATGCGCTTGGCCTTCTTCACCGCCGGCTCGGCGGGCGCGGCCTTCAGCAGCCCCGGCACCACGCGCTTGGCCTCCTCGCGGAAGCGGTAAGTATTATCTCGCTCGAACGCGGAAGCGCCGGCGGCCGGCTTGAAATCCAGGATCTGGTCCCGGAAGGCCTTCAGCCCGCCCTCGAGCACCCTGATGTCCCTGAAGCCGAGCCTGTCGGCGATGAAAGCCATCTTCCGCTCCGTCAGCTCGTCCTCCGCCGCGAACACGTAGGTCAGGCCGCGGGTCAGCAGCGTTCTGGCGGCCTGCTTCTCGAACAGCCCTCCGGCCGTGAACGGCACCGATCCGGGCAGCGGCATCTTAGCGCGCGCCTCCTCGGAGCGGAAATCCACGATGCGCATCTTGCCGCCGCCGTCCATCAGCCTGAGCGCGAACTCGTCCGGAGTCATCGCGGCGGCCTTATAGGCCTGCGCGGCGCCCGGCGCTTCGGAGGCCTCGAGCAGCGAGGCCTTCCTGGAGGGCAGCAGCAGCGCGGCGGCCGCGAGCACCAGGCCGGCGGCGCCGAGGCCGGTGTAGTACGGCGTGAGCCTGACGGCCGGCTTCTTCACCCCGTTGACCCTGTTCTCGATTATCGAGACCGCCCAGAAGGCCCCCAGCGCGGCCAGCACCAGCAGGAAGGCGAACAGGCTCTGCGGGATGCGCAGGCTGTCGAAGACCTGCGGGCTGCCCCACGGCGCGGCCATGTAGAGCTTCTCGAACAGCGGGTAGCCCTCGGCGAAGACGAACACGCCGAGGAAGGCGCCGCCTATGAAGACCATGGCGTCCAGCTTGCCTATGGCCGCGGCGCAGAAGCTGGTGCCGGGGCAGAACCCGCCCACCACAAAGCCCAGCCCCATTATCAGGCCGCCGACTATCGCGGCCCAGAGGAAGGTCGGGTTGACGTAGACCAGGCTCATGTCCAGCAGCCCGAAGTGCTC
>JAKAMO010000273.1 GCA_021812825.1 bacterium
TGGTCTCGGAGATCATCAGCAGGTGGATATCGTCGATGATCATCACCTTGATGCCGGCGATGAACTCCTCCAGCCGGCCCATGGTGCCTTCCTTGACGGCCATCTCTATGCCCTTGGAGAGCTTGATGCCGTCGGTGACGAAGATGTTGTTCTGGCCCATGGACGCGGCCAGCCCGTAGGAGATGGAGTTCACGAAATGGGTCTTCCCGGTGCCGGGGCTGCCGGAGAGCAGCAGCGGATTGTAGATGACTCCGGGGTTCTCCACCACCGCCATGGCCGCCGCGTGGGCGAAGCGGTTGTGCGAGCCGGCGATCAGAGTCTGGAAGCTGTAGGTGGGGATCAGCGGCAGCTCCATCGACCACTTCGCCTTGATGCGCGCGGAGACGGAGGGAGCGGCCGAAGGTTCCTGCCGCTGCGCCGCGGGCTGCTGGGCCCCGGCCGGAGGCGGGGTCTGCGGGGGGGCCTGCTTAGGCGCCGAGGACGGGACGAACATGCCGCGCGGCCTGGTGACCGACGGGGAATCCGCCTGAGGGGCCGAAGCGGCCGGCATCGCCGGCGCCGGGGCTGGCTTCGGCGGCTCCGCCTGAGGGGCGGGAGCCGGCTTAGGCGCGGGAGCCGGCGCCGGGGCTGGCTTCGGCGGCTCCGCCCGCGGGGCGGGAGCCGGGGATTCGGCCTTCAGCTTGGGTTTGGGCGCTTCGAACGGGACGGCTTCCTCCGGGAACTCCTCCTCCTTCGCCGAGCTCAGCTCCGCGGCCACGGACTTGAGCTTCTTCATCGTATCCATCTCCAGCTTGGAGAGGTAGATCAGGAAGTTGAACTCGCCGGTGGTCTTTTCCGGGCGCGAGCAGAGGCTCCCCAGCTTCTTCACGATGAGGAAGATGTCCTTCATATCCCCCTTTATCAGGAGTTTATGCCGGCCGGGGTTCTTGTCGGTCGGGGCCGGAGCTACGTCCCATTTTGTAAGCATAATCAGCGCACTATAAGCTCGGTGACCAGGTCCAGGGCCGCGGAATGGCTGAAGCCGGAGGCGTCGTAGAACCTGAAAAAGGCGCCGGCGCCGTTGAACACGTTCTCCAGTTCATAGACCTTGTCCTGCGGGACGGAGCCCAGGCAGATCAGGCCGTGCGCCTTGGTCTCGGTGACGGACTGGAGGACCTGGTTCGGGTTCACGTCGGGGTCGCACTCCTGCACCGAGGCGCGCCTGACGAACATGGGCTTGGTGGCGGACTTGAGGCAGATGGCGTCCAGCTCGGCGAGGACGGTGGCGCAGAGGGCCTTGTCCTCGGCGGAATAGAGGAACATCAGGGAGCGCACCCTCTCCTCCGGGATGCCGTCCGGCACCTTCTTGGCGGCCAGGTCGGTGAGGTCGCCGGCCTGGGCCCGCGAAGTGCCCGACGGTTGCGACTGGAAAATAACGGTCTTCTCCCCCTCTCCGGAGGAGCCCTGCGAGGGGGCGACCACCAGCGTCTCGTCGCCCGTCCCTCCGGAGCGGCCCAGCTCCATGCCGGAGCCTCCGGGCATGGTCTCCGCCGCGGCGTCGGGCGGGGCGCCGGGTTCCAGGCCCTCGCCGCCCGGGACTGTCTCGTCGGCGGCGGGAGGCTGGGAGCCCAGCTCCAGCGAGGGAGAAAGTTCGAGCCCTCCCGCGGCCGGCTCAGGCTGGGCGCCGACTTCGGAACGGGGAGAAAGCTCCAGGCCGCCTGCTTCCGTCCGGGCGGGCTGCTCCTCGCCGGCGGGATGCTCGAGGCCGCCGGGCACGCCCTCCTGCGGCCGCGAAAGCTCCAGCGCCCCTTCCGGCTGGCCGGAAGGAAGCTCGAATTTTATCGTTTCCTCGGCGGCCGGCGGCTGTTCCGCGGCGGGCGAAACTATGTCGGCGGGATGCTCGAACTCTATGCCGCCGCTTTCCCGCTGAGCCTGCTGCCCGGCCGGCGGCTCCGAAGCGGAATCTATGGCGAAGGAATCGAAAGGGCTGGGAACGGCCTCAGGCTGCCCCTCAGCCGGCGTCTCCTCCTGCGGGGCCTGCCCGGGCCGCGCTTCGGGCGCCGGTTCCGGTGCGCCGCCGTCGCCGGTCCCGTCCTTTTTCTCTTCCTGGTCCATCATCTCCACCTCCGGCGCCTGCCGCGGTTCGGCGGCCTGGTCCAAACCCTGTATAGAAACTTCCCCGCTCTCCTCTATGGCATGCAAGGACTCGGGGAGCACGCCGGCCTCCGGGGCCTGCGGCTGCTCCGGCGCGGCCGGAGACTCTTCGGAAGAAAGCTGCAGCAGGGCGTCTATGTCCGGGACGCCGAAATCCCTGGTATTCTCGTAGGCCGGCAGCGCGGCGGGTTTCTCCGGCAGCTCCAGCCCGGCCTCCAGCGCCGCCGGGGGCTCTATGGAGGGCCGGGGCTCTTCGCCGAGGGCCGGTTCCTGAAGCTCGGCCGCGGGCAGCACATCAGCGGACGGCTCCTGCGGCGCGGGGACCGCTTCGGCGGGCCGCTCCTGGTAAGAAGGGGCCTCCGCCGGGATCTCCGGCTCCGGGGCCTTGTCGCCCACTGAAAGCGCGGCGAACGGCTCGAAAATAACGGTCTTGTCCCCCTCGTCGGCGGCGGGCGCCTGCGCGGGCTCCGGCTGCGCCTGCGGAAGCTCCGCCGAAGGCTCCGGCGTGGCGGCCTCAGGCTGCGCCTGCGGAAGCTCCGCCGAAGGCTCCGGCTCGGGGGCGCCTTCAGGCAGTCCCTGGAAGACCTGCATGACCACGGTTTTGTCCTCTTCCCCGGGCACGGGAGGCTGTGAGGGCTCCTGCTTAGCGGGTTCGGGCCGCGGTTCCGGGGCGGCCGAAGCGGCCGGTTTCGGGGGCTCCTCCGGCTGCAGCTCCGGCATCTTTATGCCGTCGAGGATGGACGGCATCTTGTTCAGCAGGCCGTTGAGGTCGGAAAGTATCTCGTCTATAGACTCTCTTTTCTTGTCCGGTTTCTCGTCCATAAGAACAGGCCCCCGCCCTATAAATATATACGCGCGTTACTTTTTAATTATAGCAAGTTGTCGGGCTTTCG
>JAKAMO010000274.1 GCA_021812825.1 bacterium
CCGAGGCCGCCAGGGCCGGAGTGAAATATTTCTCGCTCACCGATCACGACATGACCGGCGGCTGGGCGGAGATGGAGCCGGCCCTCAAGGCCGCCGGCATGGCGTACTGCTACGGCGTGGAGATCAGCACCTGCCTGAACGAGAACCTGCACATCCTGGGCTACGGCGTAGATCCCGCCGACGGCGGCCTGGCCGCCAGGCTGGAGGAGTTCCGGGGGCGGCGCGTCGCCAGGATCAGGAAGATCCTGGGGCTGCTCTCGGGGCTGGGCATAGAGATCCCTTTCGAGGAGCTGCGCGCAAGCGGCGCCGGCACCGTGGGCCGGCCGCATATAGCCGACGCCATGATCAGGCGGAAGCTGGTGCCCACGCGCAGCCAGGCCTTCAAGCGCGCCCTCGCCCCGGGCGCCCCCGCCTACGCGGCCCCTAACGGCCCCACGGTGGAAGAGGCCATAAAGACGATCACCGCCGCCGGAGGCGCGGCCGTGCTGGCGCATCCCGGGGTAGTGGCCAAGATACTGGACCTCGGCGCCTGGAAGGACGCGGGTCTCTCCGGCATAGAAGCTTTCTACCCGGCCCACAGCGCCTCGACCATCAGAGAATTCACCGCTCTGGCGGCGCGGTTCGGGCTTTTCGTCACCGCCGGTACCGACTACCACGGCCCCGGCACGGAACGTGACAAAATGTCAGGCTTCGAGTATTCCGACGAGCTTTTCGCGGGGGTCCGGAGGTATTTCGCATGAGGGTGATAGCGCACCGCGGGGCTTCCGGCTACGCCCCGGAGAACACGCTCAAGTCCTTCCGCCTGGCCGTGGAGATGGGCGCGGTGGACCACGAGTTCGACGTGCACCGGACGCGCGACGGCGTATTGGTGGTGCACCACGATTTCGACCTGAAGCGCACCGCCGGCTCCCCGGCAAGGATAGCGGAGCTGGATTACGACGAGCTGGCGAAGTTCAACGCCGCGGCGCATTTCTCCGCGGACCCCGCCTTCCAGCCGGTGCCGCGCCTCGAGGAGGTCCTGGACGTGATAGGGCCGACCGCGCGCTGGCTAAATTTCGAGGTCAAGAACGACGGCAACGTCTATCCCGGCATAGAGCGGGAAGCGCTGGCCTGCATCGCCGGCCGGCCCGGGATGATGGGGCGCTCGCTGGTGTCTAGCTTCGACCACGGCACGCTGAAGCGCTTCCGCGCGCTTTCGCCGGAGATAAGGCTGGCTTACCTCGGCCACGGCCTCAGCACGGTGCTGCTGGCCCCGGCCATCCGGAAGGCCCGCGCCGTCGGGGCGGTCAATTTCCACATGGCCCTCAGGCTAGCTTTCAGGACCAACGTGGGCCTGATAAAGAAGGCCGGCTTCGAGGTCTGCATTTACACCGTCAACGAGAAGAAGGACGCCTTCCGCCTGCGGGAGATAGGGGTGGACGGCATCTTCAGCAACTACCCCGACCTACTGGAAAAATGACATGGACCAGGAACTGAAAGACGAGATGAAGCGCCTGACGGCGCTGGGCCTGCACCAGCGCTGCGTCGAGGGCGGGCTGCGGAAGGCCGCCGCGCTGACGCTGGAGATAAACCGGCTCAAGAAGGAAAAGAACGCGGTGATCTGCGCGCATGTCTACCAGACGCCGGACATCATCCTCGGAGTGGGCGACCTGGTGGGCGACTCCTACAAGCTCGCCGACGACTGCCGCCGGACGGACGCGGACGTAATCGTGTTCTGCGGCGTCCACTTCATGGCCGAGACCGCCAAGATCCTGAACCCCGGCAAGAAGGTCCTCGTCCCCTCCTCCAACGCCGGCTGCTCGCTTTCCGAATCCATCACCGGCGAGGACGTCCGGAAGCTCAAGGCGGAGCATCCCGGCGCCCCCGTGGTCACCTATATCAACACCTCCGCCGAGGTGAAGGCGGAGTCCGACTGCATAGTCACCAGCGCCAACGCCGAGAAGATCCTGCGGCGGGTCTACGAGAAGCACGACAAGGTAATATTCGTCCCGGACCGCTTCATGGGCGCCAACCTGGCCAAGGCCCTCGGGAAGACCCCGGGCAGGGATATCATCCTCTGGAAGGGCACCTGCATCGTGCACGAGCAGTTCAACCCGGAGCTGATCAAGGTCTACAGGAAGAACCACCCGGGCCTGGCCGTGCTGGCCCACGCCGAGTGCCCGTCCGACCTGATAGCGGCCGTGGACTTCATGGGCGGCACCGGCGACATGATGCGCTACGTAGAGAACACCGACGCCTCCGGCTACCTGCTGGTCACCGAGTGCGGCTTCGGCGAGCTGGCGAAACTGCGCTTCCCGAAGAAGAACTTCATCGCGATGTGCCGGCTCTGCCCGTACATGAAATCGATAACGCTCGAGAGCGTGCTCGCCGCGCTGCGGGACCCTTCGTTCAAGGAAGTTACGGTCCCGGCGGAGATCGCCGCGAAAGCCAAGGTCGCCATAGACAGGATGTTCGAACTCGCCGCTTAGACGCCCGGGTATTCCTCCCCGGCCGGCGCTCCAGCCCCGACAAGTTTACTGCCACCACCCACTCCAAACCCGGAAGAGCCTTTTCCCCAAAGGGAAAACTTTCCAGCCGTTTCAGAACTTCTTCTTGAGCGTTATCCGCTGGGTGCCGCCCAGATTCCCCTGCGGCGACATCGCGTAGTCAAGGTCCATGTTCATCAGGCGCACTCCGGCGCCGGCCGTGAAAGCGCCCGCGGCGGACTGGCTCGCCCCGCCGGCGTTCATGCCGCCGCGCAGGCTGAGCGCCGTCGCGCTCTCCGGCCCGCCGAACAGCGCGTACTCCGTCCCCAGGCTGAACGTAGTGGTCCTGTCGTAGACGTAGTTCTTCGCGTCCAGGTTCAGCGTGAACCCCTGCAGCGGCATGAACATGATGCCGGCGCTTACGTTCAACGGCAGCTTCTCCCGCTGGGAAATGTACCTTATCCCCGGGCCCAGGTTCTGCACCGAAAGGCCGAAGGTAACCGGAACGCTTTTGATCCCGCGCTTCATTCCCAGGTCCACGGCAT
>JAKAMO010000275.1 GCA_021812825.1 bacterium
AGGACCTGACGTTGACTATCGGATTGTCGGGGCGCACGGCCAGGTCCGCCACCGGGGCCAGCACCCAGTCCACTCCGAGGGCGCGCGCCTCCAGGGCGGTTATCTCGCCCTTGCGCCGGGCCAGGTCCTCCCGGCCGGAGGCCCCTATGGCCATGTTCGGCGGCAGCTCGGTGGCGCCCCGCACGTGCTGGCCAGCGCCGTTCTCGTAGTCGGCGGCTATCAGCAGCGGCGTGTCCGAAGCGGATTTCAGCAGGCGGGAAAGTTCCCGCACCTCGGAGGCGGAACCGCCGTAGAAGCAGAAGCCGCCCGCCCCGGAGGCGGCCAGCTTCAGCGCCAGCTCAGGATCCGACTTGCCGAACCTGAAGCCGGGAAATATCAAACGCCAGAGGCTCTTCTGGTTCAAGGGCGCTTCCCGCGGGCGGCCCGGCGCTTCTCCGCCTTCTTTATCTTGTCCCACTGCTTCAGCACCTGCGCGGGGGTGGAGAGCGCGCCGCCGCGGAAGACGTGCGGGTGGCGGCGCACCATCTTGGCGTTGACGGTGCGTATGACGTCGGAGAGGCGGAAGCGGCCGGCCCGGCGGGCCAGCTCGCTGTGGAAGACCACCTGCAGCAGCACGTCGCCCAGCTCCTCCCTCAGGTTCGCCCAGTCCTTCCTTCGCACGGCCCGGCTCACCTCGCCCGCCTCCTCGCGCAGGTATTTGAGCAGCGTGGAATGGGTCTGCCGGCGGTCCCACGGGCAGCCGCCCGGGTCCAGCAGTATGCGCATCACGCGCTCCAGCGAGCGCAGGCTGGCGCTCCTGGCCAGCCGCGCCCCGGTCCTGTTCATGGCGGTCTTTCGGGATGCTTTCATAATTACCGCTAAAAGTATATAATTTTAGCGTAAATCCGCAAAAAGCGGGCTGTCCGCCCGCGGAGGGCCCATGGCTGGAACTGCAGCGCGATCAGATCAGGACCTGTGCAAGGTCCTGGACAACGGTTTCGTTAAGCTCGTAGACTTCCTGGGCGGTGACGGCAGGGCCGTCGAGTCCGCCAGGGTCTCCTTCGGCTCCGTCTCCAAGGGCGAGGCGCAGGACCGCAAGCTCATCGCCTACCTGCTCGAGCACGGACACCTGAGCCCGTTCGAGCACTCCGTCTTCCAGTTCCACATCAAGTGCCCCATCTTCGTCGCGCGGCAGTGGATGCGCCACCGCATAGCCTCGTACAACGAGATCTCGGCGCGCTACACCGAGGTCCACGACGAGTTCTATTTCCCCTCGGAGTTCCGCGGCCAGGACAGGAGCAACAGGCAGGGGTCCCTCCCCTCGGCCTCGCTAGACCAGGGGAAGATGAAGGAGATCTACGACCGGGCGATAAAGGCCTCCTATTCCGCCTACAAGGAGCTGCTGGACGCCGGCGCCGCCAGGGAGATGGCGCGCATGGTGCTGCCGGTGGCGCAGTACACCCAGTTCTACTGGAGCATCAACGCGCGCAGCCTGCTGAACTTCATAAACCTGCGCGCGGACTCCCACGCGCAGTGGAAGATCCGCCGCTACGCGGAGGCCATCCAGGACATCTTCAGCGCTAAGATGCCGTGGACCTGGGAGGCGTGGAAGGGACTGAATGAAAAGAAAGCGTCTTAACCTGGCCGCGACCCTGTTGCTGGCCTGCCCCGCGCTCGCGGCGGCGCAGGTCCAGTGGCCCGGGCTGCGCCATTACGGCATAAAGACGGGGGACATCACCGTGGTCACCCCGGTGACGGGCGTCTCGACGGCGCAGGAGACCTACGACGTCTACGCGCCCTTCGACGGCCGCGTGGAGGAACTGCAGGCCGAGCTCTTCAGGTTCGTCACCCCGAAGAGCGTGCTGGCCAGGATGGTCTCCACCGAGATGGCCGCCCTGCTGGACTCCAGCACCGGCGACGAGCGCAAGCAGACGGAACGCCGCTGGCAGGACGTCTACAGCTACACCGAGATCAAGCCCGAGACCGACGGCGTGATAACCAACGTCTACATCGAGCCCGGCACCCGCGTGGCAAAGGGGGACCGCCTGTTCACGGTCGCCAAGAAGGTCATAATAATCGGCAAGAATACCGAGCCGCTCTATTCCGAGCTCGGCGAGGACATGAAGGCGGAGATGACGCACGTGCGGACCGGGCGCAAGTTCGCCACCAAGCTCGTCAATTTCCTGAAGGTCAAGGGCGCTGACCGGGTTAACCGGCTCTGGCTGGAGGTGCAGGACCTGAAGGACGGCATCAAGATCGGGGAGCAGTTCGAGGGCACGCTGTTCGTGGGCGAGAACAAGAACGCGATGCTGGTCCCGCGCGGCCGCCTGATCGAGGCGGAAGGAAAGACCTTCCTGATCACGGAGGTCAAGACGGGCCTGCAGACCCGGGAGGAAGTGGAGCTCGTGGGGCACAGCTCCGAATACCTGGAGCCGCCGGCGCTTAAGGAGAAGGACGGCAAGGATGGTGGGAAGGATGGAAAAGACAAAAAAAGCCGCTGACATCTACTCCAGCTTCATGTTCGTGAAGCTGCAGCCGGAGTTCCGCCGTCTCATCTCCAACGAGAAGATCGCGGCCAAGCAGGAGTTCGAGAACATGGTGGGCTCCGCCCAGGAGAAGCTGTTCCTGCGCACTTACATGGTCTCCGGGCTGCGCTCCGACTCCGACATCCTGTTCTGGCGCATGTCCGACGACCTGCCCTACCTGCAGGAGATCTGCGCGCGCACTTTCTCGGCCGGCGCGGGCCGGTACCTGACACCGTCGTTCACCTACCTCGGCGTGCACCCCGGGCCCGACCCGCTGGCCCCGAAAAAGGACCTCGACTTCGGCTTCCTGCCCAAGGACACCTTCGGCAGGCACCGCTTCATGCTGTTCCACCCGGTGGTCAAGGCGCACGCGTGGTACGAGCTTTCCGACGCCGAGCGGGAGAAGCTGATGGCGGACCGCACCCAGGTCCTCTCGCGCTACCGCGACATCCAGGAGAATTTCTTCATGTCCTACGGCCTCGACGAGCCGGATATAT
>JAKAMO010000076.1 GCA_021812825.1 bacterium
TCGCGTAGAACAGGGCCGGCATCACGGCGGCCACTATCAGCTTCTGGTGCAGCATCTTCAGCGGGTCCAGGTTGGGCGGGCTGCCGAGCAGCGTATAAGTCTCCTCCAGCTTCTTCTCGAAGCCCATGTTCTTGGCCAGGAAGAGGTCCAGTTTGTCCCAGATGTTCTTGCTGCCCTCCAGCTTGGAGAACGCCGAGATGTGCTTGCCCTCCATGTCGCTGATGTCGCCGATGGGCGAACGCGACTCCTCGCGCGGGGCGAAGAAGCGCTGCACCGCGGTGAAGGCGGCGAAGGAGCCTCCTACCGAGAGGATTATCAGGAAAATAGCGGTTATCTTGTCCGGGCTCATACTCTGATCTTGCCGAGGCTCGAGACCACCTTCATGCCTATGCTGATCCAGACGATGCAGAAGATCAGCACGGCGAAGCCTATCGGGCTGGCGTAGAACTTTATCATCACGTCGGGCTGGAACAGGAACATCACGCCCACCATGATCCACGGCATGATGCCCACCACGATGGACTGGATCTTCTGCTGCGCCGTCATCGCCTTCGTCTTCTCCTCGAGCTTCGACTCCTCGCGGATGTCGACCACGATACGCTCGAAGACCTTCGTCAGGTTACCGCCCATCTGGCGCTGCAGCACGATCGCGCGGATCATGTAGGAGAGCATCTTGGACTCCACGCGCTCCTCCATCACGCCCAAGGCCTTCTCGAACGTCATACCGAGCTGGTAGTTCTTGATGACGAGGCCGAACTCGTCGGAAATAGGCGGCAGCAGGTCCTTCGAGACCATCTCGAAGCCCTGCACTATGTCGAGGCCGGAACGCAGACAGTTGGCCAGCAGTATCAGACCGTCCATCAACTGGCCGTCGATCTTGCGGCCGCGGGCCTGTTTCATGGAGCTCAGCACGAAGGCCGGCGTGCGCAGGCCCATATAGAAGCCTAACGCGGTGAACAATATGAACATCAGGACGCTGCCGGTCAACATGCCCAGCAGCGCGAACAGAGCGGTGGGACCCAGCACCAGGTATTTCACGTTGATGCTGATGAACTGGCGGGAGAAAGCCTCTGTGAACGTGGAGACCTTTTCCCTGTAGCTGGCCATGACCTTATCGGTCTTCTCGTCGTTAAGCGCGAAATAGGCCTGCACGGCCAGGAAGATCAGGATTATCCCCAGTATCGAGAGCGCGGTACTGATGACCTTCTGCGACTGGGATTCCTGCGGCGGCGGGGCGTAGACGCGCGGCGGGCGGAACAGTATCCGGAAGGAGTCCTGGCAGAGCACGGCCGAAGCGGTGACGGCCTGCGCGTATTCCCGCTGGTTGGTGCTGGAGATGGCGTCCGCGATGGACTCCATCTCCTTCAGGACCAGCGCGAACTGCGCCATTATCGTGCGGCCGCGCCCCTGCATGGAATCGCCCATGTTCACAGTACGGGTCCTGGCGCGGTAAAGGCGGTCCATCGACATCTGGAAGCGGATGCGGATGTCTGCGTATTCCTTGATCAGCAGGCCTGGCTGGATGTTGGCGCCGCCCGCCTCCGGGGGGAACGTCTTGCGGGTCAATTCCAGGTACTCGTAGAGTATCGACACGGGGGTCTGCCAGATGCCCGCTTCGGTGATCTCGCCCTCCTCCGGGTCGCGCCAGACCTTACGGCCGGCCATCTCCGTCACCTCCGCGCCCAGCCATTTGGGCATGTCGTAGGTGAGCTTGGCGCCGCCGCACTGCATCGTGTACTTCAGGATGCTGGGGTCCTTCTCAGGAGCCAGGTAATAATAGAAAAGCTGCATCTTCATCGCGGCGCAGGAGACCTCGTCCATCTCGGTCTTCGTGAACACGCCGGCGCGCGCGTCCCCTGCGGCCAGGGCCGCCAGCGTAAGGATGATCGCAGCGAGCTTCTTCATAGCGTCGGCTTCCGCTCCTAGCGGCCTCCCCCTGCGCGCTGCCTCTTCTGCTCCTCGGTCCAGAAGATCTCCACCGGCATCGGGATGCCGTGGGTCTCGAAGTCCTTGTAGAACTTAGGCGGATCGCCGGTGGCGCTGAAATAGCCGACCACCTTGCCGTTCTCGTCCATGCCGGTCTGGTGGTAGCGGAAGATATCGTGTATCAGGATCTGGTTCTCCTCGCGGCCGGTGATCTCGGTGATCGCGGTGATCTTACGGGTGCCGTCGGAGAAGCGCGTCAGCTGCACGATCATGTGCACGGCGGACGCTATCATTTCGCGCAGCGCCCAGATGGGCAGGTCGGCGCCGGCCATCAGACACATGGCCTCCATACGGGTCAGCGCGTCGCGCGGAGTGTTGGCGTGGATGGTGGCCAGCGAGCCCTCGTGGCCCGTGTTCATGGCCTGTAACATGTCCAAAGCCTCGGAGGAGCGGACCTCGCCGACGACGATGCGGTCGGGGCGCATACGGAGGCAGTTCTTCACGAGGTCGCGGATGCTGACCTCGCCCTTGCCTTCGATGTTGGGCGGGCGGGACTCAAGGCGCACCCAGTGGTCCTGCTGCAGCCGAAGCTCGGCGGTGTCCTCCACGGTGACGATGCGCTCGTCCTCGGGGATGTAGCTCGACAACATGTTGAGGAAAGTGGTCTTACCGGTACCCGTACCGCCCGAGATGATAATGTCCTTGCGGAGCCTCACGCAGGCTTTCAGGAAGTCCACGGCGGTCGCGGAGATGCTGCCCTTCTTCACCAGCTCGGCGTCAGTGAACGGCTTGGCGGAGAAGCGCCGGATCGTCAGCGTCGGGCCGGAGACGGCCAGCGGCGGGATGATGCCGTTGACGCGCGAGCCGTCCTTCAGGCGGGCGTCCACCAGCGGCACCGATTCGTCGATACGGCGGCCCAGCGGGGCCACGATGCGCTTCATGACCTGCATGATCTGCTCGTCGTTACGGAACTTGTACTTGGTCAGGATCAGCTTGCCGGACTTCTCTATGTAGACCTTGTCGGCCGAGTTGACCATGATCTCGGTGACCGACGGGTCGCGCATCAGTTCCTCGAGCGGACCGAGGCCCATAATCTCGTCCAGCAGCTCGTTGATGAACTTCACGCGCTGCTCGCGGGTGAGCGGCGTGGCGGTCTCCTTCTGCAGCAGGCCGTTGATAATGCCGTCCACCTTCTTGCGGTTCTCCGCGTTCTGGGACGGCTCGTCGGAGATCTTGATGCGCTCGGTCTCCAGCGCGGACACGACGTTCCGGTGGATCTTCATCTTCAGGTCTTCCCAGAACGGAGGGACGTCCACCCTGGCCGCGGCGGGCGAGGCGGCCGCCTGCGCCTGAGGCGTCGGGGCGGCCTCCTTCTCGGTCTGGCGCCACAGCATGTCCGAGCCGTGGGAAAAATCAGAGGAGGCCACGTTGGAGACCCACTGTTTCTCTACGGGCTTAACCTCGGCCAGCCGCCCGAGCAGCACCCTAAGGATGCGTATCCACTGCGAGTTCGGCTGTTCTACTATCAGTACTTTGTTCTGGTTGGCGCAGGCGGGCAGCGCGTCCTCCCACGGCATGAAGGCCAGCACGTCCTTGCCCATCTGCTTGTAGAACTTCTCGACCTCCTTGGGCCCCAGCGCCCCGGGCATGTCGAAGAGGTTGGAGACCACCTCGAACTTGTTCATCGGGAAATGCAGCTCGTTGATCTCGCGGAAGATGCCCGCGGTCGCGTTCAGCGAAGAGACGTTGGAGTTGGAGACCCAGAAGATCAGGTCGGAGATGTCGAAAGCGAAGACCTGCATCGGGAAGTACGGGTCCACGTCTATGAAGATATCGAAGCTGTTGGCGAGCTTGGAAAGCACCGGGAGGATGATGTCGGGGGACATCTTGGCGACGTCGGCGCGGCGCTTGGCCAGCGGCAGCACGCCCACGCCCCACTGCGAGATCGGGATCTTGCCGCGCAGCAAGGCTCCCAGCGCGCCCACGGACTCGCGGCCTACCGCCCTGATGATCTCCGCCATCGACGGCGGGTTCAGGTCCAGCAGCTGGGCGTGCTCCGGCCGGCACATAGGGTCCAGCGGCAGGATCAGCACGTTGCGCTTCTGATAATTGGCCCACGCCATGGCCATGTTCATCACAAGTGAGGTCTTCCCCACCCCTTCCTTGGGGCCGGAGAAGGTCACCACCCTGGGCGCTAAATTCTGTTCATCCATAAGATGCCCGCCGAACCGCCTGACCGCGCCGGATCCCGGCTCCCGCCGGGAGGCACTTCCCTGCCTGGATCCCGGCTTTCGCCGGGATGACGTTCCGCGCCTGCGGCGCGACACGTCACTTTATGATATCGAACGTCACGAACAGGAACAGCGAGCTCTGCTCCTCCACGATGTCGGTGGAACTGAAGAGCGCCCCTATCAGCGGCAGGCTGCCGAGTATCGGCACGCGCTTCTTGGAAACGTTCCGGTTGCTGCGCTTCAGGCCGCCGATCACCAGCGTCTCGCCGCTCTTGAGCTCCACCTCGGTCTGTATCTGCCTCGTTATCATCGAAGGGATAGTGGTGCCGGAGACTACCACCGGCTTGGAGTAGTCGGGGTTGGAGACCTCGAGCTGTATCTGCACGTCCACGGTGTTCTTCTTCTCGGTCAGCACGACCGGCAGCACCACCAGGATCACGCCGAACTTCTTGAACTCGGCGCCCACGCCGCTCTGGTTGGCGTACGGCACCGGCACCTCGCCGCCGACGGTGAAGTTGGCCTGCGTATTGCTCTTCGTGATGACCTTGGGGTTGGAAAGTATTTGCGCCTTGCCCTCCGTCTCCAGCAGCTTCAGCGTGGCGGCCAGCTGCGTCTTGCGCTCGAAATCGCCGAGCGTTATTATGCCGGCCGCGCTCTTCTCGGTGAAGTCCAGCAGCTCGCTCCAGGAGAAGCCCCGGGTCTTCTGCAGCGATCCGCTTATCTCCACGATATCGGCGCTCACGGCCACCATCTGCGTCGCCTGCTGCGCGCGCGAAACGGCGGGCAGCAGCAGCAGCGCGGCCAGGAGGATGAGGGGTTTTTTCATATATATATCCTTATTTTATCAGCCTCTTGAAGGAAGCGATCTCCATAGGGTGCAGTTCCACGTCGCCGAGGCCGCGGACCACCACGGATATATCGCCCTGCTTCTGGGAGAGGGAAAGGTACTGCGCCTCCTGCGGGTTCAGCGCCAGGCTCAGCGCGGCCTTCTCGGAGAAGGCCTCGTCCGCGGCTTCCGCCTTGGCCTTCGCCGCCGCCTGCGAGCCGGAAAGGCCCTGGCCGAGGTTGGTGCCGACGCCCAGCACCAGCACGTTCTGCAGGATAGTGGCGGTGACCTTCTCCTTGCGGTTATCGCCCATCACGGCGTCGAACGTCACCAGGATGTCCACCCGGTCGCCGGGCTTGATAAGGCGCAGCAGGTCGTTCTCCAGCGGCAGCACGCAGCCTCGGTAGCCGGGAGGCACCTTGACGCTCAGTCCGGCCTCCGGGGAGAGCGACACCAGCGCGCTCTGCGTGATCTGGTTGCCCTTCGGGATGCGGACGGAAGTGACGAGGTTGGTGATCAGCTTGATGTCGGACTGGCTCTTCACCTCGTAGGCGTCCTGTTCCATGTACATCCTGGGGATCTCTTTCGTCTCCACCAGGTCCACGTTCATGATAGTGCGGGCCGGCAGGTCGAAGCGGGCGGCCAGCACCACGGCGCGCTCATGCTGCGCGGACAGCGCGCGCTCCTTGGAGGTGAGCACCCACCAGTAGATGGCCGCGGCCGCCATGGCCAGCAGCATGGGTACGAGCATGCCTTTCTTTTCCATATAGATATTCTCCGATTTAGCTGTTAACTTCCCGTTAAATCCGTGTTAAGTAAATTGGCCGACTACTGCACGTACGGCTTCTCCACCGGCATCCTGACCTTAACGACGATCTTCTTCATCCGCTTGCCTTTCGGCGGGTCCGACAGGAAGTAGCTGGAGCCGGGGAAGATCAGCCTGGCCTGGTAGGTCAGCGTCACCACCCAGTCCTGGCTCTGCTGGCCGGACTGCGGGTCGTTGGGGATGGCGTTGTCGTGGAAATCGCCATCCACCGAGATGCCGGGGCTGTGCGGGAACATCTGCTTCAGCACGTTCTGCATCTTCATGTTGGCCAGGCCCTTCCCGCCGCCGTTGCCGTCCCCGTTAGGGCCGGCCACCAGCGAGCCGATGCGCGCCAGCTCATAGGCGCAGTGATGCGCGAGTATGACGTTGAAGCCGAGATTCCCTATCTCCATTATAAAGAACAACAGCAACAGGAAGACAGGCAACACGAGCAGAAGCTCGATAGTCACCTGTCCCGCCCTCTTAAAGCGGCCGACGACGGCCGCCACGGCGCGCCGCGGCACGGCCGACAAGCGTTCCATGCCCATAAAGCCGCAACCTTTCCCCGGGCGCTGTCCCGGGATCAAAGACCGCAAAGAACCGTCCCGCGTGGCGGCGAGCCGGAGCCCGCCGCCACGCGCGGACTCGCAGCCGGCTTACTGATTGCCGGCGGAAGAGCCCAGGGTGGAGGCCGCCCCGTTGATCATGCCCTGTATGCTCTGGAAGAGGGTGGGCATGTACTTCTTGAGCATCATGCCCGCCACGAGCACCACGCCCACCACGACGGCGAGCATCAGCAGGTACTCAACGGTGTTCTGGCCTTTCCTGTTCTTAAACAGCTTGTTCATTGTGTTCCTCCGTAAGCTATCAGACAAATCCCTTGTTACCACGGGTCTTCCTTGTACATCCTGATTATCACCACCCCCCCCCGCCTGAACTGATTGGCGAGAGAGTACTGCAAAGCCTTGTACATCATAACGAACACGAACAGCAGGGACGCCGTCACCAGCAGGTACTCTACGGCCGTCTGGCCTTTCCTGAGCCGGAGCCGCCGCATGACGCCCGGGCCGCTGATGGTCGCCTGATGCGCATAGCGCCCGATACGACACGCGCATAGCTCCCGATGCGGCACAGCCATAGGCTAGAACTGGAACCTCAGCGCCAGCTGACTGGCCTTGCCCAGCGCGCCGTAGGGGGCGAAGGTATAGTCGAAGCCCATGCCGTAGCCCAGCGCCTGCGCGCTGTAAAGCCCCACACCGAAGGACCAGCCCGAGATGTCGTTCATCCCGAGGCGGTCCATCGTCCCGCCGGCGATGTTCTTGCCGTAGCCGTCCGAAGGCGTATAGCCGACCCGCAGCGCGACCCGGCCCACCTGCAGGACCTCCTCCGGCAGCGAGAATTCCATGCCGCCGCCGAGCCTGCCCTTGCGGTCCGAGTAGGACTTGTTCTCCAGGACCAGCGTCATGAAAGGATTGAAGGCATAGGCGCCGCCCAAGCGGTTCACCTTGACCACCTGGTGCTTCTTGCCGGAGAAGTTCTGGCCGGCCCAGCCCAGCGACAGCTTCCTGCCTATGCGCAGCACCGCGCCCATGTCGAAGACCAGGTTCTTGTATTCGGCGGTGTAGTTGTCCTCCACCACCTCCTTGGCGCTGACCCCGATAAGCAGCTTCTCCAGGAAGAAGCCCTTGGCCAGCGAGAAGGAGCCGTAGCCGTTGCGCACCTTGATGTCGGAACCGTACTGGGGCTTGCCCTCGCTGTCCCTGACGTCGAAGCCGGTGATGTTGTAATACGCGAAGTTGACGCCTATCACCGACTGGCCGATGGGGTGCACATAAGAGATGTACTGGCCGGAATAGTCCTGCACCCAGCTGAGGTACGAAAAGGACACCTCGCGCATCTGCGCGGAGGCTATGCCGGCGGGGTTGATGTTCATCGCCTCGCCGCCCTCAACGATGGAGACCCCGTTGTTACCGAGGGCCTGCGCGCGGGGGCTTCCGGTGGGGATCTTCATGAACGCGGCTCCGTCGGTGCCGATCCGGCTGTCGCCGGCGTGCGCCCGGGGGACCGCTAGCAGCAGCGCCGCGGTTAAAAGCAGGAGATTCTTAATGGTCTTCATATCCATTCCTCAGATATTGGCCGAAGCGCTACGGCACCAGTATCTTCTTCACCACCTGGCAGACGTCACGCGTGCCCTCCGTCGCCTGGAACCGCACCACCGCGAAATACACCCCGGGAGCCACCGTCCTGCCGTACGTGTTCACCCGCGGCCAGCACGCCTCGTGCGTATGCGTGGCCACGCACCGCCCGCTCCCGTCTATATTGTCCCCGCCCTGCCTCGGGTTGTCCACGCTCCCGTAGTCCTTCTTGTACACCAGGTCCCCTGCCACGTTGTACACCCGCAGGCTCACCCACCCGTTCAGGATCACCGGGATGCGGAACCACCCCTTCTCGCCCGTGTACGGGTTCGGCGCGAAGAACGTGTCCCGCGTGAAGTCGCCGCACAGGTCCGCCGTGCCGCCCCTCGTCACCGGGATGTTCGAAACTATCACGTCCGGCGCCAGGAACGACGTCGACGCCACAGACCCGTCTATCGTGCTTATCGCGTCCGTCACCGTAGACGCGTAGATCTTGAACCCGTAGCTCCCGTCACCCACCTGCGACAGCGTAAGGTCCGTCCCGTCCCAGTACTCCGATATCGACGTCCGCGCAGGCCTCACCCCGATTATCCGCTTCACCAGCCCGCTCGGCGGATCGTCCGCGCCCGAAGGCACCGAAGCCCCCGGCTTATAGACCTTCGTCACGACCTTCATCGGCTCCGACACCTGGTAAGAGATCACCGCCGGGTTCTCCAGCGTCAGCGGGATCACCGATACGTCGTAGATCCTCAGCGGGTCCACGTCCACCGTCATCTGCACCGTCGCCATCGACACCAGGTTCGGGTCTATGTCTATGTCCTTCGCCGTAACACGCACGTCGTACGACCCCGCCGGAACGAAGTCGCCGGTCACGATGTTGCCGTTGCCGTCCACCGTCGAATAACGACCGTCCCAGAAATCCTTGTACAGCAGCATGCCGTCTCGCACGCCGCGGGCCTCCGTCACCACCGTCGCCACCGTCTGCCCGTGCAGCGCCCCGCCGTTCGCGTCCAGGACCTTCAACGACACCATCGACTGCCGCGTCAACGCGTAGTCCACCTCGTACGGCGGCAGCTTCACCGTGTCCGATGAATTGTACATCTGCGGGATCGTCGGTATCACGTCGAAGATAGTGAAGATGATCTTACCCCTCGACACGTCCACGTACCCGTACGTCTTGTCCGTCGCGTACATCACCTGCGTCGTGCCCGTGCTGTACGCCACCAGCGCGAACGGATAACGCCCGTCCTGCACCAGACGCCCGTTGGCGTCGCGCCCGTCCCAGTACTCCGTTATCTTGAACCGCCCCGGCCTCAAGCCCTCCACCGAGTACTTCGGCGTCGCACCCACCACCGGCGGCCACGACGACGGGTCTATCACCGTGCTCGGCGGATAGATGTCCAGCTTCACGTACATCGGCTGCGACAGCTCGAAGCTCACCCGCGCCGAATCCGAAGTCCCGCCCATCAGCGGCGTCGCGCTCACGTCCACAGTGCGGAACATGTTCACTGGGATCACGGCCGTCACCGTGGAGGTCTTCTGCGTCGCGCACTGGAACGGGTCCGTAGTCACCAGCTCCGCCAGGTACGAGCCGCTCGATACGTACAGCCCGCTGTTGTCCTTGCCGTCCCACATCTCCCGGTTGGAGAAGTTGGAGAAGCGCTGCCCGTCCGTCACCACGTTGCGCACCACGGTGGTGCCGTCCATCTTCTTGATCGTCAGGCTGACCGTGGTGTCCCGGCTGGGCGTGTAGCGGAAATAGAACGGGTCCAGGCCGGCCACCGACGGCAACGAGCCTATCACCGTCGAGGACGGGCTCAGCAGCGCCACCACGTTGCCCCTCGACACCGGCACCACGCCCGTCATCGTCCTGCTAGTCCACAGGTCCCCGCCGGGCGCGCGGATGGACGGCAGCTTCGCATAGATCGCGTAGACGTAGCTGCCGTCGCAGACAGGGTGGCCGCTGCTGTCGCGGCCGTCCCAGTACGTCGTCTCCGTCCTGCGGTGGTCCTTCTGCTCCACGATACGCCTCAACAGCGTGCCGCTCGCCACCGTGGGCGGGGAAGTGTTCACGCTGGTGAACGTCGTCCCAGGTGTGTAGATGTCCACGTACACCGTGGCCGCCTCGGTCAGCATGTAGCTAAGCGTGGCCAGGTCCGTCGAAGACGCGCCCAGCGGCTTGACAGCCACGTCCGTCACCTGCAGCGGGTCCAAAGCTATGTACACCGTGGCGCCCTTCGACGTGTCCAGGCCGAAATAGTCATAAGTCATCGCGTTGATGAAAGCCACGTACGTCCCGGAAGGCATCATCGCGCCGGTGTCGTCGCGCCCGTCCCAGAAATCCCCGTTCGTCAGCGTGCCGTTAGGCACGCCCTCGCCCACGCGCGGCAGGTCGTTCACTATGGTACGCACCGGGTTGGTGAAGTTCGCGTCCTCGCCCGAGAAGATCTTTATCGTCGCGCTCGCGTCCTTCGACAGCCGGTACAGGATGTTGTACGGCTGCGCAGCCACGCCGGTTATCCTGCCCACCACCGTAGGGCTCGACTTCACCGCGTGCACGTTCACCACGTCCACCGTTATCGGCAGCTGGTTCTGCCCCGGGTAGGCCGCCGTCTGTTCTATCGAGATGTTGCCTGCGGTCGCGCTGACCTGGTTCGTCCGCACCTTCGCCCTGAAGCCGAACTGGCCGTTCGTCTTGCCGAACAGTCCGTTCAGGTTGTAGGCGCCGTCCCAGTTGGCGCACTTGTAGTTGGTGCCGTTGTCGCCCGGGATCTGGTACTCGTTGGGATAAGTGGCGTCGCTGCAGGTGCCGATGTTGTACATCGAGATCGTGCGTATCGGCGGGGTGGAAGCCGGGTCCAGCGGGTTGGAACCGGCCCCGAATTTAAAGATCTCGAAGTTCAGCTCGTCTATGCCGAAGGAACCCGCGGTGCTGACGCAGACTATCTGCACGCAGAGCTTGAGGCATCCGCCGGGGTAGGCGTTGACGCCGCCGGAAATGCGGGGATGCTCGGTCTCTATCTTGGCCGACCAGATATCCGGCTCAACGTTCACCAGGCCGGCGCCGAGGTCGGCCTGCGTGATGAAGGAAACATTGGTATCAGTGGCCCTGGCGCCGCCTTCGCAGTAATTATCGATGGCCGAGCCGGTAGGATAAGCAGCTATGATATGCTTTATATAGAGCTGCTGCGCAGCGGCGGGAAAGGCCAGCCCGGCCGTTAAAGCCAGCGCTCCTGTGATCCGGGTCAGTTTTTTCAGCATGTTTTTCCCTCTGAACGGAACAAAAAACGGCTTCCCGGAACGCGGCTTTCCCGCACCCAGGACAAAATCATGTTCCAATTCTGCCATTTTAATCATATTGAAATCAATATAATTTACAAGCGTTTATTTATATACTTTCAGCGAATATTTCTTCAGTTCATAACCTCCGCGGAGCTCCCCGGCCTTCTCCACGGACCAGAGAGTATCACCGGAGACCCAGAAAGCCACGGCCTTGGCCTTACCGAAGGACTGGCGGGAACGCTCCGTGAACCCGCCGTCCTTTAATTCGTAGCGGCGCAGGACATTGTCCCCGCCCAGCACCCAGAGCTGGCCGTCCACCCACTGCATGCAGGCAAGGCTCTTTACCCCCTCGAGCTGGTATGTGGCGGAGGCGCCGGCCGCCGGGTCGAGGCCGTATTTGTACAGCAGGCCGGAAGAGGCGTCGAAGGCCCAGAGATTATAACCGTCCCAGGCCGCGCCCTGGGGAGCGGCGCCGGGGGTCTTCACGGATTCGGTCACGCTGCCGTCCTTATAGCTCTGCCTCGCGTAGCGCAGCTGGGCCATGTCCAGCGTCCACAGCCCCCCCGGGGAGGCGGTGAGCGCCCCGGGGCGCAGCGGCGAACCGGGAGGCAGGGGCAGCACGCGGAGCGTGGAAAGGTCCCTGGCGTCCTTAAGGGCCAGGCCCTTGTTCCAGTCCGCCAGCCAGATGCCGTCGGAAGTTACGGCCAGGCCGGAAGGGTTCTGTATGTCCAGGGGAGCGGACGAGAGCAGCTTGTAATGGGCTCGGGCGCGCCAGGAATATATCTGCCAGCCGGCCACCGACATCAGCAGGAGGCCGGCCAGGCCTATTGCCAGGGCCCTGGTCACGCCCTTTCTGGCCTTAACGAAGGCCGTGTCGGGGCCGGGTGAAACGAAAACGCTTGGCAGTTCCACACCCTTGAGCGCATAGAGCTTGAGCACCTGGGTCACTTTCTCTGACCACTGGCTGCTCTCCTTCAGGATGTTGGCGAGGCCGGCGGCGTTCTCCACGCCCTTGGCCTCCTGCTCGCGCATCCTCTGGGTCCAGGCCTCGCGCTCGGAGCGCAGGCGCTCCTCCCAGACCGCGAACTCCTGGCGGTGGGTCTCCCAGACGGAGCGCTCCCTGTCCCACATCTCGCGCCACTGGGTCCGCTCCGCGTCCCAGTTGGTCTTCGCGGCGGAGAGGTCGCCGGTCAGTTCCTTTACCCGTGCCTCCAGCTCCTTCATCTTCGCCTGGTCGTCACGGCGGTTCTTGCGCTCGGCGAGCAGCTCGGCCAGCGTCTTCTCCACGGCCTCCTTGGAATCCGCCAGCTTGGCCTCCAGGCCGGCCTTCGCGTCCGCCAGGTCGCCTTTTTCCACGGATTGCGAACTTAACTTGTCCCGCAGGGAATCGCGCTCGGCGCGCAGAGAATCTATGCGGCCGTTCAGGTTCTGCATCTCCGTCTTGGTGCGCTCCAACAGCTCCTTCAGCAGGGTTATCTCCCTGGCATGGGCCTTTCTCTGCGCCTCCAGCACCTGGCGGGACTCCTCGAGGTTCAGGGCGGTGGCCATCTCCTCGTTCAGCATCTTCTCGCGGGCTTCCTGGTAATGCTGCTTCAGCTCGCCCAGATGGGCGCGGGTCTCCTCCAGCTGGGCGTTCAGGTCCCGCAGCTGCGCGTCCTTGGCGGCCAGCAGGGCCTTCCAGTCGCTCTCGGCCTTGGAGAAGTTGTCCCGGAGCAGGCGCATGGTCTCCAGGTTGGACTGGCGGATGTCGGCCGGAAGCGGCTGGGTCTCCGGGACGTAGTCGCCGCCGGAGACCTTCTTCCAGAGATCGTTGATATGCCTGTCTATATCTTTGCTTTCCATAAGAGAGTGAGCGCGGCGCCGCCATGCCCGGACACCGGTCCCCGCACTATCAAGTCTACCAATGAGCTATTAACCGCCGGTAAACCAATTGTTAACAAAATGTTACGGCACCAGTATCTTCTTCACCACCTGGCAGACGTCACGCGTGCCCTCCGTCGCCTGGAACCGCACCACCGCGAAATACACCCCGGGAGCCACCGTCCTGCCGTACGTGTTCACCCGC
>JAKAMO010000276.1 GCA_021812825.1 bacterium
CCGGACAGGGCCGTGCAGACCGGCGGCTCCGTGCTCTACACCGCGCCCGGCGGCCTGACCTACGAGGACGGCCGTCTGCTGCACGCGCCCGGCGACGCCTCCGCCGAGGAGCTGGTCCATATACCCCTCCTTGCCCTTAAGCCGCCTCTAAGGGTGCTGCTGGTCGGAGGAGGGGCCTTCTTCGCCCTGCCCGAGGTCCTCAAACACGCCCCGCAAGAGGCCGACATAGCGGAGCCGGACCGCTTCAAGGCGGCGGCGCTGCAGGAAATGACCGGCGTGCGGGGAGGGCGGTTCAGGCTTTTGCTAGAGGACCCGCGCGCGGTAAGCGGGCGGGACGGCCGGTACTCGGCGGTGATACAGGCCGAGGGCCCCCCGGAGAACGCCGCACAGAACAGGCTCTACACGCTGGAATATTTCCGCGAGGCCGCCTCGCTCCTCGCCCCCGGCGGGATCTTCATCTTCCAATTGCCTTTCGCAGAGAACTACGTGCCTCCGCAGACTGTCTACACCGCGGCCTCGGTGCTGGCGGCCGCCCGGGCCGTCTTCCCGTCGGTGCGGCTGCTGCCCGGCACGAAACTCACGGTACTTGCCTCGGCCTCGCCGGTAGGACTGTCCGTCCCGGAGCTGGCCGCGGAATACACCGGGCGCCGGCTCCGCAACCGGGCCGTGGTCCCTTCCGCCTTTCCTTTCCTGCTGGACCCGTACCGCCGGACCTGGGCCGGGTCCGAGATGGAAAGGGTGAAAAGCCCGCCGCTCAACACGGACCTCAACCCGCTGGCCTATTTCCGCTTCTGGCGGTCCTGGCTTTCCATGGTGCTCTCCCCCTCCTCGTTCCTCGGACTGGCGGCCCTGGCGGCGGCGGGGGCGTTCCTGGCGTCGAAGTTGAAGGGAGGACTAAGGTTCTCGGCGGAAGAAAGGACGGGGGAGGCGTTCCTGGTAGGTTTTTGGGGACTGGCTCTGGAGACGGCCGCGCTGCTGGCCTTCCAGGCGCGCACCGGCAGGCTGAGCCCTGAGCTCGGGGCGATGTTCTCGCTGTTCATGGCAGGCGCCGCGGGCGGGGCTTGGGGGGCCAGGAACGCGGGGAGACGTGCCGTGGCGGGCGCAGAAGCGGCCGCGGCTGGGCTGGCGCTGGCGGCGGCGGCCTGGCCCTGGCTGGCGATGTCCCCCTGGACGACCCGCGCCCTGCTCCTCTGCGCGGGAACGGCGTCGGGCGCTTTCTTCTCCGCCGCGGCCTTAAGGAACGGGCCCGGCGTCTATTCCTGGGACCTCGTCGGCGGTGCGGCCGGCGGCCTGGCGGCAGCGGCCTTCGCGGTCCCTATAGCCGGCATCCGGTCGGCCTTCCTGGCCGCGGCGCTGGCCGCGGCGGCCGCGCTGGCCGGCGGCTACTTCTTCTCCTCGAAGGCGTCCACCCCGAAAGAATAAATTTTCGCGCCGGGCCGCTTCCAGCAGTCCCGGGGAAGGCCGGCCTTCTGTTCGCAGAGCTCCCCCATGAAAGCGTCCTTCTCGGGGATCTGCTCCCAGACCTGGGGCAGGAAAAGCCCGGACTTCCCGTCCGCTGCCAGGAATACGCCCTCCCCCTTTTTCACTTCGGACGCCTTTACGGGCTTCAACGGAGAAAGCACCGACACCTCTATGCGCACGCCGGGCAGCTCCTCCTTGCGCAGCGGGCGGAATCGGCCGTCGCGGAAAGCGGCCGCGAAGGCGCCGTAGCGGACCGCGTCCATCAGCGTCATCGCGGGGACCACGGTCCCCACGCAGCCGCGCAGGGCGCCGGCCTTGGTGAGCGTGACGAAGGCCGCGCCGGGCAGGTTGAGGCGCGGGTCGGGCTCGAGGCCCTCGGGCGGCGGCTCGTCCGCGAAGTATTTCTCCATCGTAGAGCGGGCCTCCCCGAGCAGGACTTCCTTCTCGGCCGCCGAAAGGGCCAATGCGGCTGGCCGCCCAGACCTGACGAAGAGGCCGCTGATATAGCCGACCACGCTTTCAGGCCCCGCCTTGGGGTTCTCCGAACTGGAGTCGGAGATCTTCAGGACGCGGAAAGAGCGGGCGCCCAGCAGGCGGGCCGCCTCCATCCCGGCCTCCAGCGCGGCTTCGCCGCAGGCGCAGGTCTCCAGCCCGGGGATCTTTTTGCGGAGCAGGTAATGCGAAGTGGTCCAGACCAGTTCCGGGTCCATGGCGCGTATCGCCAGCAGCATCGCGCCGTCCGCCTCGGCCGCCACCGCCTTCGGAGGGTAATGGGAGAAGTCGGATGAAACCACTATCAGCGCCTTCCTGCCTTTCAGCGCCGCGGCCAGCGCCGCGCCGGCGGCCCTGGCCGCCGCGAGGTCGTCCGTATTGAGCGTGGCGGCCAGCAGCTTGAAGGGCCTCTTCAGGCGCCGCTGCAGGAACGGCAGCTGCACCTCCACCGCGTGCTCCCGCGCGTGGGCCGAAGGCCGGTCCTCGAAGAGAGGGCTGGCCTTCATCAGCGCGGCGGCCAGCTCGCGGTCAGTCGGCACCCGGCCCAGCGGCGTGGAATAGTCGTCGGAGGCCAGCAGGCCAGCGCCCTTCACCGCCTCCGTATGGCCCGTGGCCAGCACCACTACCACGTCGTAGGTATCCTTTACGGACCAGTAGGACATGGCGGCCAGCTTCCCTGAGAACTCGTAGCCGGCGTGCGGGGCCAGTACGGCCACCGCCCCGGGGTCCGGCCGGAAATCCTTAGGGACCACGAGCCAGGCGTCGACTTCGCGGGCGAGCTCCGCGGCGTCCGCGGGATAGAACTTCCCCGCCACCGCCGGTTCGCGCGCCTGCGCCGCGCAGGCAGCGAAGGCGGATAGCGCCGCCAGGAACAGCTTTGTCCGCCTCATTTCCATATGCCGGGGATCCTGGTACCGTCCCAGGGGCAGCGCCCGCCGTTAGGGGTAAGCCTGTCCTCGAGCACCGCGTAGCCGTAGCGCCGCACCAGTACCCTGCCGCACTTGGGGCAATAGGTATTCTCCCCT
>JAKAMO010000077.1 GCA_021812825.1 bacterium
CATGCGGCAAGGAGCGGTGCGGGGCCGCGCAGTGGCCACGCCCGCGACGACATCTCGCGGGTAAGATCATCCATACGTCGCTTCTAGGTATTTGTAAACCGTCCGGTACAGCCGGCCCCACAGGTCAGCCGAAGGTGATAATACAGACCCGTCGTGCTGCCCCGCCCGCCCCGGGCGGGGCGGCACGTTTTTCAGATTTCTGCATTTGTTTTTTTCCTTTAAAATTAAAAAATTAAATGGCGCAAAAAATTCTGCATTTTTAATTTTTTTGAAGACCGGGGGCCACCGGTTGATTGAAAACCCGCCCCGGCCTCGCGTACGCTCGGCCCTGGCGGGCTTTCCTGTTAATTATATGTAGCCCCCGGAAGAGGCGGAGCTAAAACCGGTACAGCCCGGGCAAGCCGGGCTGCCCCGGTATTAGCGGGGAAAAAGAAGAAGACAACGGGTGTAAAACCTTGTATAATATCTCTATGAAGCGCTACAACATGGTTGAAGCCGCCAAACTGCTGCGCGTAACACGCCAGACCCTCTACAACTGGATAAGCCGCGGATGGATAAAGCCCGGGCGTGATTACAAAGACTTCCCGGTGTTCACTGAGGCGGATATACGCAAAATCAAAAAGTGGAAGGAAACCATAAGGTAGCCATATGAAGACCGCTCTATATCTGCGAGTATCCACGGAAGACCAGGCGAGGGAAGGCTATTCCCTTGAGGTTCAGAGGGAAACCCTCGAAGCTTTTGTAAAACGGGAAGGCCACGAAATCTACAAGGTCTACTCCGACGACGGCATCAGCGGCGCCACCACGCGCAGGCCCGCGCTTGCCGCACTTTTGGCTGACGCCAAAGGCGGCAAGTTCGGGCTGGTACTGGTAGCAAAACTGGACCGGTTCAGCCGCAACCTGAAAGACCTCTTAATCCTGGTGGACGAGCTTTGCGGCTACGGCGTAGGCTTTAAGTCGGCGGGGGAACCCTTTGATACCACAACCTCGGCCGGTAAACTTATGTTTCAGCAACTTGGCAGTTTTGCCGAGTTCGAGCGCAACCGCATTGCGGAGCGCGTTTTCCCCGGCATGGTCAAAGGCGTTCAAAAGGGTAACTGGCAGGGTTCGCGCTACGCGCCCTACGGTTACGCCTACAACAAACCGGCCAAGCTGCTGGAACTGGTTGAGAGCGAGGCCGAGGTTGTGCGGCAAATCTACGCCATGTACCTGGAGGGCAAAAGCACTTTATCCATAGGCGCGGCCCTTACCAAGCAGGGCGTAAGGAACCGCAAGGGCAACTATTTCGGCACCAAAACCATAGGTGATATACTTAAAAACCCTATCTATACCGGCAAGATCGTCTGGAACACCCACCATTACGACAAGGCCAAGAGAACACCAAAGGGCTATAAATACGTCAAAAACCCCGCCAGCGAGGTTATTACCGCCCAGGGCAGGCATCTCCCGATAATCAGCGCGGAAGCCTTTGCGCAAGCGCAAAAGCTTCACGCTGAAAAACGCATAACCATCCGGCAGGCCAAACCGGGGGACTACTTATTGTCCGGCCTGCTGTTCTGCGGCAACTGCAATCACAAGTTCGTGGGCGCGTCCGCGGTTTCCAACCACCGCACCAAGGCCACAAAGAAATGGTACCGTTGCTCTTCAATAACCAACAGTTATAAGACCTGCCACAACAAGAGCATCAAGGCAGAAGTCATTGAACCGCAACTTGAATTATTCCTGGAGCTGTTGCTCAGAAGTAACGAATTTGGGAACCGATGGCCGAACATGACCGTGCCGCCCATAAAGCTGCCGGAAGACGAAAAAGAGGCTAAAAAGGCGGTTCACCAGGGCCTGTCAGACAATTTCGCCAAACAGGCGAAATTGACTGACGCCTACATAGAAGGCCTCATGTCCAAGGAAGTTTTTGAGGCTTCAAATAAAGAGCTGATGGAGAAAGGCGAAGAACTGAAAAAACTGGCGGCCTTCTACGATTTGCGCCAGATAGACCGCGAAAAATCCGCGGACTATCTGGCGAGGGCGCGCAAGTTCCTCTCCGACGGTAATATAGGGGAGAAAGAGCCGGACGCCGCGGACAAGAAACGGCTCCTCGGCGTCCTGGTGCGGAACGTGAAAGTCGGGGACAAAAAAATTAAAAATGCAGAATTTTTTGCGCCATTTAATTTTTTAATTTTAAAGGAAAAAAACAAATGCAGAAATCTGAAAAACGTGCCGCCCCGCCCGGGGCGGGCGGGGCAGCACGACGGGTCTGTATTATCACCTTCGGCTGCCAGATGAACGAGGCCGACTCGGAGGACATAGCCGCGGCGTTCAGAGCGCGCGGCTACGTGGTCACGCCCGAGCTGAAGAAGGCCGACGCCGTGGTGGTGAACACCTGCACGGTGCGCCAGAAGGCGGAGAACAAGGCCATCTCCCAGATAGGCCGTCTGCGCGTCTGGAAGGAGCGCCATCCGGACGGCAAGCTGTTCGTGGTGGGCTGCGCGGCGCAGAAGCTGGGGGAGAAATACCTGAAGGGCCGCTTCGATTTCATCAACGAGGTGGTGGGCGCCCGCGCGATAGAGAAGTTCGAAGACTCGCTGATACGCCAGCTGGGGCCCGCGACCGAAGGCGAGGCCGAGCACCGGAACCTGTTCCGTTCCCCGCAGACGGCCTACGTCACGGTGATGCGCGGCTGCTCGATGAAGTGCTCCTACTGCATAGTGCCGGCCGTGCGCGGCCCGGCCGTTTGCCTGTCCCCGAAGGCCCTCCTCGAGGACGCGGCCGCCAGGCTTTCCGCCGGGGCCAGGGAGCTGGTGCTGCTGGGCCAGACGGTGAACTCCTACAGGCACGGGCGGACCACGTTCTCCGAACTCTTAAGGAAAGTCCTGCGCCTGCCGGGCCTGGAGCGCCTGCGCTTCATGAGCCCGCACCCGCTCTACTACGACGCGGCCTTCATGAAGGTGCTGGCCGAAGAGCCGAAGCTCGCCCGCCACATGCACCTGCCGGCGCAGAGCGGCTCCGACCGTATACTGAAGGCCATGCGCCGCGGCTACACGCGCGTGGCCTACCTGGACCTGCTGGCCAGGCTCAGGGAAGCCGCGCCGGGCCTGGCCGTCTCCACGGACTTCATCGTGGGCTATCCGGGCGAGACCGAGGACGACTTCCTGGACACGCTGCGCCTCGTGGAAGAGGGCCGTTTCTCGCTGGCCTACTGCTTCAAGTACTCGCCGCGCTCCGACAGGCCGGAGATGAAGGCTACCATCCCGGAAGCGGAGCTCGAGGCCAGGCTGGAGAGGCTGCTGGCCGCCGTAAAGAAAAATTCCCGGGTTGTATTGGAAGAAAGAATTGGTAGAATAGAGGAAGTTCTTTTCGAGACCGACACGTACGGCCGCTCTTCCGCGAATTTTGCGGTGAGGGTAAAGGCCGGGGGGACACCCGGGAAGCTCTCGGGTGTGCTGGTGGCCGGGGCCGAAAAAAATACTTTATACGGGAAGCTGATATGACGAAAAAAACCAGCAAGGTTCTCAAGGAAAGACGGCAGCACGTGCGCCTGCCCATACTGCACGGCATCCTGGAGCCCGTGGAGATAGAATTTTTCACCGAGGACGCGGCCGGCAAGGCCGTGCCGCAGCCGGCCATCCTGTCGGACCTTTCCGCCGGCGGCATGCGGCTGATAACCTTCATGGCGCCGCCGCACACGAAGGAGCTGAACATCATCCTCAAGCTCAGCGGCATCAAGGAGATCCCGGTCACCGGCCGCATCTCCTGGGTAAAGGACAAGGGCGGAGTCTTCATGAACGGCATCGCTTTCACCGGGATCAGCCCCGACGACAGGAAGCGCATCAACGACATGGCCGAGGACTACTCGGACTGCGACACGCGCTTCGCGCTGAAGCTGCCGGAGGTCTGCGTGGAGACCTGCCGCGCCAACGGCCTCTGCAACAAGCCGCAGAAGGACGAGCCGCTGTTCAAGAAGAAATAGCAGGAGTTCGGAGCAAGGACCTGAGCGGCCAGACGGCTTTGACGCCCCTGGCCGCTTCCATTATAGACGAATGTCCGTTCAACTTTTGAAACCCGTGGTGCTGATGGGGGCCAACGCCTCCGGCAAGACCGGGCTGGCCCTGGAGCTGGCCCGCCGCCTGGGTGGCGAGGTGCTCTCGGCCGATTCCAGGCAGGTCTACCGCCTGATGGAGGCCGGCACCGCCAAGCCGCGCGGAGCCTGGACCGACACCCCGGACGGCAAATTCTACCTGGTGGACGGGGTTCCCTACCACCTGGTGGACACACTCGACCCGCGCGCGTCCTGGGACGCGGGGTCCTTCGTCCGCGAGGCGAAGAAGCTGGTCCCCGGGATCTGGAAGCGCGGCAAGGTGCCCATAATGGCCGGCGGCACCGGCATGTACGTACAGGCCTACTGGAACGGCCTCGACGAGCTCCCTCCGTCGGACCCGACCATACGCCAGCAGCTGACCGCCCTGGCGGAAAGCGGCGGCAAGCTCGCGCTGTACTCGGAGCTGCAGCAGCTCGACCCCGAGGCCGCGCGCCGCATCCCGCCGGGCAACGTGCAGCGCGTGATGCGGGCCATAGAGATAACCAGGGCCGCCGGCAGGCCGGCCTCGCAGCTCTGGACGGGGCGCTTCTTCCACTCGCTGCCCGTGCACGACGGCAAGTTCGTCTTCCTGAAGTGGAGCAAGGAGCTGCTGACGGAGCGCGTAAAACGCCGCACCATGGATAATTTCGAGGCCTGGGCGGAGGAGACCAGGGAGCTGCTGCGGCTGGGCTACGCGGAGGACTGCCCGGGCCTGAAGACGCTGGGCTACCCGCAAATGCTGGACTACCTGGCCGGCCGCCTGGAGAAACAGGACGCGATACGGCAGATAGTGGCCGCCTCGATGTCCTACGCCAAGCGCCAGAACACCTGGTTCGGCCGCTACCGCAACGTCCTCAGGATAGAGCTGGAGAAGCCGGAGGACTACGACGCCGGCGCGCTGGCCGAGCGGATAATAAATTCATGAAAGCCATACTGGTGGCCGCCTCGCTGAAGCGCGGGCGCAGGGCCTCTGGCGGCGGCACCTCGCTCGAGGAGCTCTGGCGCCTGACCGAGACCGCCGGCCTGGAGCCGGTGAGGAAGCTGCACGTGCGCCTGCAGGCCTGGAACCCGGCCACGCTGATAGGCTCCGGCAAGGTGGAGGAGCTGAAAGCGCTGGTGAAGGAGACCGGGGCAGGCGCGGTTATATTCGACGAGGAGCTCACCCCGGGCCAGGGCCGCAACCTCGAGCGCGCCTTCGGCGTGGACGTGGCCGACAGGCCGCGGCTCATCATAGACATCTTCGCGATGCGCGCCCGCACTCGCGAGGGCAAGCTGCAGGCCAGGCTTGCCGGCTTCAACTACGCGCTGTCGCGGCTAGGCGGCAAGGGCGGCAGCATGGACCAGCAGCGCGGCATGATAGGCGGCCGAGGCTCCGGCGAGAAGAAACTGGAATACGACAAGCGCGAGCTGCGCGTGAAGATCTCCGAGCTCGAGCGGGAGATAGAGTCCATCCGCGACGAGCGCCATACCCAGCGCGCCCAGCGCGACTCCGTCCCGATGCCGCAGGTCTCGATCGTGGGCTACACCAACGCAGGCAAGAGCACGCTGCTCAACAAACTGACCGGCAGCCGCCACGGCATCTACGCCGACGACAAGCTCTTCGCCACGCTCGACCCTACCACCAAGCGCGTGCGCCTGCCCGCCGGCGGCTGGGCGCTGTTCACCGACACCGTCGGCTTCATACAAAAACTGCCGCACGACCTTATCGCCGCCTTCCGCGCCACGCTGGAGGAGATCCGCTACAGCGACCTGATCCTGCACGTGCACGACCTCAGTTCCCCGGAGGCACGCCCGCAGCACGAGGCCGTGAAGGCCACGCTGAAGGAATTGGGTATCAGCGGCATACCCGTCATAAACGTCTTCAACAAGGCCGACGCGGTGGAGGACCCGTCCTCCTCCGCCTGGGCCCCGGCCAGCCTTAAGCCGCTCTTCGTCTCGGCACTTACCGGCGAGGGCGTGGACGGGCTGCTCGCGGCCTGCGAGCGGGCGCTCTCCAAACGCTGGGGGGAATACGAGCTCAAAATACCCGCCGGGTCCAGGGGGCTGATAGCGGAGATCTATTCCTCCTGCCTGGTCAGCGCGGCGGAATACGGCCAGCGCGACGTCACGCTGAAGTTCAAGGCCACGCCGGAGAATTACGCCCGGCTGTTGAAAAAGGCCGGCGCCTGATGAAATAATCCCTTATTTTTTCTATACTTTCCATAGAGCCTACATGACACATATAAAGATCGCCATTCTCTTCGTCTCCAGCTACGTGCTGGGAGGGATCCCCACCGGCTACCTGATAGGTCGGCTGAAGGGGATAGACATACGCAAGCACGGCTCCGGGAACCCGGGCACGGCCAACGTCTACCGCACGCTGGGCAAGGGCCCCGGCATAGCGACCTTCACTTTCGACTTCCTGAAGGGCTTCGGCCCGGCCTGGGTGGCGACGCAGTACTTCTTCATCCCCGGCTCGATGGATTTCAGCAAGGGCCACTGGTGGATACCGGTCACGGCCGGCGCGCTGGCCATAGCGGGCCATATCTGGACCGTGTTCCTCAACTTCCGCGGCGGCAAAGGCGTGGCCACCGCGGCCGGCGTTTTCGCCGCGCTGCTGCCCGTCCCCACCGCGGGGGCCTTCGTGGTGTTCGGCATAGCGGTGGCGCTCACCAGCCATATCTCGGTGGGCTCGATGTCCGCCTCCGTCGCGCTGCCGGTGCTCTGCTTCCTTCTGGCCAAGGACTACCAGCGGCCGTTCACGCTGCTGGCGCTGGCCGTCTGCGCGCTGATCTTCTACACCCACATCGCCAACATTCGCCGCATACTGAAAGGCGCGGAGCTCTCCTTCAAACACGGGAAGCAGCCGCCTCCGCAGGACGGGGAGAAGAAGGAACAATGACGGAAGAACGCAGCCCCGACGATCTGGTGGAGGTGCGCATCTACTCCATCGCCACCAGCATGACGGAGTCCATAATCTTCCTGGACGAGACCGACGGCACCAGGATACTGCCGATCTGGATAGGGCCGATGGAGGCGCAGGCCATAGCCATACGCCTGTCCGGCTACCCGTCCCCCAGGCCGATGACGCACGACCTGCTCTTCTCGCTGATCAAGACGCTCGGCCTGACCCTGAAGAAGGTGGTCATAGACGACATCGTAGAGAACACCTATTATTCCACGCTGCACATAGCGAAGCCGGACGGCTCCGACCCCAGGCAGGTCGACTCCCGGCCTTCCGACGCGGTGGCGCTGGCGGTGCGCTTCGGCTGCCCCGTCTATATTTCCGAGAAAGTTTTCTCCAAGACCCAGGTCCTGAGCAAGCCGATAACGGAGGACGAGGTCACCCGCTTCAAGCACGACCTGAAGAACCTCAAGCCCAACGACATCATCGGCCAGCTCCTCTCAGGCGACAAACAGGAGGGCCAGGACGAGGAGGAGAATAGCGAGGGGGAAGAAGACGATGAACAGACTTGACCTTATCCGGGAACTGACCAAGCATCTCACCACGGAAAAGGACGCCAAGCTCGCGGTCTGCAAGACCTTCGAGATCATGGGAGAGGCCCTGCGCGACAACCGCAAGGTGGTCATCTCCAACTTCGGCACCTTCAAGGTGAAGGAGCGCATGCCGCGCCAGATGCGCAACCCGAAGACCAACCAGCGCGTGATGGTGGGGCCCCGGAAAAGCATCCGTTTCAAGCCGTCCAAGAAGCTGACCATCGGGATGTGATGTCCGAGAAGACGTACCTGACCATGCGCGAGGTCTCGCGCGCCGCGCAGCTTCCGGAGTACACCATACGCTACTGGGAGGCCAAGTTCCGCCTGCTCCGGCCGCTGAGGCTTTCCAGCGGCCACCGCCGCTACACGCGGGCCGACGTGGACACGCTGCTGCAGATCAAGGACCTGGTCTTCGTGAAGGGCTATTCGCTCGACGGGGCCAGGAAGGCGCTTTCCCTGGCGCGCCGCCAGAAGAAAGCGCCGCCGCGGACGGCGGCCACGGCCCCCAAAAGCGCCCTTCTCGACGAGATAGCCAGGGACCTCCGCCAGCTGCTCAAGGAGCTCTGAGCCGGCCGGCGCGCCTATTTTTGCTATAATAGTTCCGGTTCTTTAAAGCGGCACTGATTTCAGGTTCAGCCTTCATCTTCGGGGCGTGGCTCAATGGTAGAGCGTTCGCTTGGGGTGCGAAAGGTTCCGGGTTCAATTCCCGGCGCCCCGATGATGAAGGCTGAACTTTTTTTACTCCGGCCGCCCGGCCGCGCTTTTGTTGTAGAATAATCCCATGAAAGCCACAAGGAGGATGATATGAAGCTCCAGAACCTTCTGGCGGCCGCCGCCATCGCCGCCTTCGCCGCCGGCGCCTGCTCGGCCGCGGAGACCGGGAAGAAGCAAGCTCCGCAGCCGTCCCCGGCGGCGCGCGCCAACATCATCGCCTTCAAGCTCTACGCCGCGGAAGCCAGGAAGCCCGGCAACCTCTTCTTCTCCCCTTACAGCATCTACGGCGCCTTCTCTGGGGTCTACGAGGGGGCCCGGGGCCGCACGGCCGAGGAGATGTCCTCGGTCTTCTCTTTCCCGCCCAAGACCAAGGACCTCCGGGCCGGAACTGCGGAGCTGAAGAAAGCCCTGGCCTCATCGCTCAAAGGCGCTGTCTTCACGCAAGCCGACTCCTTCTGGGCCCAGGACGGCTACAAGTTCAGCAAGGACTACCTGAAAACGCTGCGCTCCGACTATTCGGCCCAGGCCATGAACGCCGACTTCAAGGGGAAGACCGACGAAGCGCGGCGCAGGATAAACATGTGGACCGAGAACGCCACCGGCGGCAGGATACGCGGGCTCTTCCCCGAGGGCTCGCTGGACCCGCTCACGCGCCTGGTGCTGGTCAACGCCGTCTATTTCAAGGGCTCGTGGGAGCACCGCTTCGACCCGGCCCTAACCGCGGAGGCCGACTTCGCAGGGCCCGGCGGCGCCAAGCTGAAAGTACCGATGATGGCCCTGAAGGGCGAACGGGAGCTGGAATACGGGGAGGACGCGCAGAAGCAGGTCCTGCGCCTGCCGTACAAGGGGGGAGGATTGTCGATGCTGGTCCTGCTGCCCAAGGAAGGGGTACAGCTCTCCGCGCTCGAGGCCGGATTGTCCCCGGAAGCGCTGGAGGCCGCGAGGAAGGAGCTCTATACCCAGAAGGTCAAGGTCTTCCTGCCCAAGTTCACCTTCGGCTACGGTTTCACGATGAACTCTTCGCTGGCGGCCCTGGGAATGCCCACCGCGTTCACCGACAAGGCGGACTTCTCCGGGATGGACGGCACCAAGGACCTCTACATACAGAAGGCCTTCCACAAGGCGTTCGTGGAGGTCACCGAGGAGGGGACGGAGGCCGCGGCCGCCACCGGCGCCGCGATGGGACTGAAATCGATAGTTCTCGACTACGCCGTCTTCCGCGCGGACAGGCCCTTCCTGTTCGTGATCGAGCAGCCGGGGACAGGCCTGATACTGTTCATCGGCAGGGTGGAGGACCCGGCCAGGAAACAGTAGGGCTCAGCCGGCCTTGAAGCCGGCCTTCTCCACGGCCGCCCTCAGATCTCCGGGGGCGGCCTTCTTTTCGTCGTATTCCACGGCGGCCTCGCCTTTCGGGAGGCTGACCTCCACCGATATCACTCCGGGAACGCGCCGCAGGGCGTTCTCCACCCCGCTGCGGCAGCCGCCGCAGCTCATCCCCATGATTTTCAGAACGATCTTCATGCGTCCTCCTATTCCTTAAAATAGATTATAGCACAGCGGGCCGAAGAAGGCCCTTGACAAGAATACTTCTAATCTGGTAAGATTTATTAGACAATAACGATTCTAATATGAAAAAGAACGCCAAAGACCTGCCGAAGGGATACCGGATGACGCCGCAGCGCGCCGAGATACTCCGCATCCTCGACGGCAACACCTCGCACCCCACGGCGGAGGACATCTATTCCCGCGTGCTGAAGCGCCTGCCCGGGGTCTCCTTCGCCACGGTCTACAACACCCTGCAGTCCCTGATAAACATAGGGGAGCTGGCGGAGGTCCGCATAGAGCGCGGCCGTTCCCGCTTCGACCCCGGGATGACCCCGCACGCCCACCTGATGTGCGTCGACTGCGGCCGCATCGCCGACGTCAAGGCCCCGGCGAAGGCCCCGGCCCCGGCCGGCAAGCCGCGCGGCTTCAGGGTGCTCAGCTGCAACATAGAGTTTTTCGGAGTATGCCCCGCCTGCGGCAAAAAGGCGGCGCGCAAGGAGACAAAGAAATGCCTGAAGAAAAGAACGAGACGCTGACCGTCGGCCAGAAGCTGGCCGGCTTCGAGCTGGAGACCTTCGACCCGGTTTCCTGCAAGTTCGGCCGCTTCCGCCTGGAGGACGCGGTCAAGGCGGGCAAATGGACCCTGCTGGTGTTCTATCCCGCGGACTTCACTTTCGTCTGCCCGACCGAGCTGGCCGACCTGGCCGACAAGCACGCCGAGCTGGAGAAGCTGGGCGCCGAAGTGCTGTCCGTCAGCACCGACACCAAGTTCACGCACATGGGCTGGCAGGCGCAGGAGAAACTGCTGAAGGACGTGAAGTACCGGATGGCCTCCGACGTGCGCGGCCGCCTGGCCAAGTCCCTCGGCGCCTACGACTGCAAGACCGGACTGGCCTACCGCGGCACGTTCATCATCAACCCCGACGGCCTGCTGGCGGGGGCGGAGATAAACCTGAACAACGTCGGCCGCAACATGGAGGAGCTGGTCCGCAAGATGAAGGCCTTCGTCCACACCTACAAGAACCCGGCCGAGGTCTGCCCGGCCAAGTGGAAGCCGGGAGCGAAGACCCTGACGCCGTCGGAGGAGCTGGTCGGCCACGTGGCCGAGCACCTCTGAGCCGGCGCCAACAAGATCTTCACGCCCTTCGGGACGGAAGAAAAAGGCAGTAAAAGAGAGAGAAACGGTGCCCCGTCCTTCTTCGGAAGGGCGGGGCATTCGTTTTGTATAATCAGCCTATGATGAAAGGCCGCTCCGGCTACCCGATAAAGGTGGCGCTGATCTACGGCACCTGCCCGTCGGGCCATTACGCCGCGGCCAGGGCCATAGCGGAGTTCCTCCCGCCAAGCGTGATAGAACCGGTCTTCATCGACCTTTCCGAGGTCTACCCGGACTTCGGGCCCTTCGTGGCCAGGACCTACCTGCAGGTGCTGAGCCGGACCCCGGCGCTGTGGCATTACGCGTACGACAACGACTTCGTGGCCTTCGCCGCCGGCGCGCTGCGGGAGGCCGTACTCCCGTTCTCCTCCAGGAAGCTGGAGGAGCTCCTGCTGAAGAAAGGGGTGCGCGCCGTCATCTCCACGCAGGCGCTCCCGTCGCTGATGATAACGAAGAGCCGCCAGCTCTCGCGGCTGCCGCTGTTCTCGGTGCTGACGGATTTCTGCGCCCACGCCTACTGGCCCCCGCGGGGCGTGCAGGCGTACTTCGTGCCGGAACGCGGGGCCGCCGGGGAGTTGCGGAAGCGCGGCGCTCCTCCGGAGAGGATCGTCCTGACCGGCATCCCGGTGCGCAAGGAATTTTCCGGCGTCCAGCCGGACAAGGTCTCGGCCAGGAAGAAGCTGGGCCTGGCCCCCGGATTGTTCACGGTACTGATCACGGGCGGCAGCCGCGGCCTCGGGAACCTGCAGGAGGCGGCCATGTCCCTGCAGCCGCTGCTGGGGCGCCTGCAGGCCGCGGTGCTCTGCGGCAACAACCGCAAGCTCTGCAGGCAGGCGGAGAAGGCCGCCGCCAACACCCGCCACCTCCGCTTCGTGGACTTCACGGACTCTCCGGAGGACTACTACCGCGCGGCGGACCTGGTGGTGGGCAAGCCAGGAGGCGTTACGCTGGCCGAGGCCATGGCGCTGGCCAAGCCGTTCATCATCTACTCCCCGCTGCCGGGGCAGGAGGCCAGGAACACGGCTTTTCTGATGAGGCACCGGCTGGCGGAATCCGCTGGCTCCGCCTCCGAGCTGCTGCCTCTGGTCAAGAAATACGTCGCCAGCCCGCACATGCTCTCGCAGGCCTCCGCCGCACTGGCGGAACACGCGCGGCCGCACGCGGCGCGCGACATAGCCGCCAGGGTCATCTCGGCGCTCACCGGCAACGGCGCCGGCTGAAACTGCGCGAGATTGAATTCCGGCCTTTTTTCTGGTATCATATACCGGCAACGTTACCGAAGCGGGAAGCGATATCGGGGTGTGGCTCAGCTGGCTAGAGCGCTCGCTTCGGGTGCGAGAGATCGTGAGTTCAAATCTCACCACCCCGATCCAATTTACCCAGTACCAGGCCCGCCGCGAGGCGGGCCGTTATTTTTGCCCGTTGCGCTGTCAATAGCGCCTTGCTAGCGGGCATATTTTTAAAGTATCATTGTATCCGTCGGAACACGATAAATATGCGCTTGAGCTTCAGGGTTTTCGGCATGGTACAGGGAGTCGGCTTCCGCTGGTTCGTAAAGGAAGCCGCGTCCAGCCACGGAGTCACCGGCTGGGTACGAAACACCCTGGACGGGGCGGTGGAGGGGGAAGCCCAGGGCAACGTGCCCGCGCTGGACGCGTTCGTCAAGTCCCTCAAGAACGGCAATCCGATGGCGCGCGTAGACAGGGCCGAGACACAGGAGATGCTGGACCAGGAAGCTGCGGAAAAAGATTTTCACATCAAACCCACGGTTTAAGCGAGAGGTGAACATGGCTGAAGAAGAGAAGGACGGAGCGGAGAAGGAGCGGGAGGAAAAAGAGACCCCGGCTGCCCCTGCCCCCAAGGAAAAGCTGAGCGACATAAACATAGACTCCACCAACCAGTACATACGCAGGATCAGCCAGATAGACCATAAGATTTCGCGCGAGGAGTCGCACGAACTGTGGAAACGCGTAAAGCGCGGCGACCGCCGCGCCAAAGAGCGCATCATGGAGCTGAACCTCAAGCTCGTGATCCCGATAGCCAAGCGCTTCCTGTACCAGGGCGCCGACCTGATGGACCTAGTCGAGGAGGGCAACCTCGGCCTGCTGCACGCGATAGACAAGTTCGACCCGCGTAAGGGCTACCGCTTCTCGACCTACGCGTCGTACTGGAT
>JAKAMO010000277.1 GCA_021812825.1 bacterium
ACCGGGCGCGCCGACGCGGCGGACGACCTCTTCCAGGAGGTGTTCCTGAAGCTGGTGAAGAACCCCTCCTCCTACAGCGAAAGGGAGAAGTTCAAGGCCTGGTTGTTCACCGTGGCCCGCAACGCGGCCATGGACCATTTCAGGCGGGACTCCTCCCGCCGCGAGACCCCGCTCGAGGGCGACGGCGAAAAAGCCGGCGCCGCAGACCTTATAGCCTCGGCCGAGCCGGGACCGGCCGAAGCCTTCTACAGCCGGGACCTGGCGGGCCGCATAGACCGGGCGCTGGCCTCCCTGTCGGAGGACCAGCGCGAGGTCTTCTATCTCAGGCATTATTCCCAGCTGTCGTTCAAGGAGATAGCGGAACTGCTGAAAGTCCCGATAGGCACGGTGCTGGCCAGGATGAGCCGGGCGGCCGCCAGGCTGCGCGAAAAGCTGGGTGACGGGACGGCCGATTGACGGCCGTCCGATGCGCATAGCCCTTTGCGGCACCCGCCCAGGCAATGCAATAAAACCAGGGGGAGCCGCGTTGTATCTACAGGCCGTCTGATGGTCGTCTGATGCGCATAGCGCTTGATACGACACGGGCATAGCCCAGGAGCCTGTTATGAACTGCGGATTCGGGGAAAAACTCATACTTTACCGCTACGGGGAGGCCGGCGAGGCCCTCGCTGCGGAGGTGCGCGCGCACCTGGCCGCCTGTGCCGCCTGCCGCGGCGAGTTCGCGGCCCTGGAAGCCGCCGAGGCCGCTCTTTCGGCGGACGCCGCCGGCCCTTCCAGGGCGGCCGTGAACGCCGTAATGGGCGCCGCCCGCGATTCCCGGCGCGGCCTGTTCTCCTTCAACTGGGGCGAGGCCCTGCTCTCTGGCGGGCTCGCCGCAGCGCTGTTCTTCATACTTTCGGTCTCCGGTCACAGGGCCGCGGACCTGGCCTGGAACAGCGGTCTGGACGCCAGGCTGGATTCCGTGGAATATTCGGTGTACCAGGCCCAGGCGGACATGAGCTCGTCTTCCATGGACTGGGAGTACGGCATAAGCTCCCTGGAGGACGAGACCCTGGATCTCAGCAAGAACGTTTAGCGGCGGTATTATAGGAGGATATATGAAAAGGAAATGGATGCTTTGGACTATGGCGCTGGCCCTGGCCGCCGCGCCGGCGCTGGTGAACGCGCAGGACGGGCCGGGACCGGACGACGAGGACGAGGTCGGCATGGGCATGCCCCAGCAGCCCGGCGGCCCCGGCATGGGTCCAGGGCAGGGAATGGGCCCGGGGCAGGGCATGGGTCCCGGCGGCGGAATGGACCGCCAGATGATGATGAAGAAGCGGATGATGCGCGGCGGCATGGGCGGCCCCGGCTTCATGTCCGAGGAAGAGGTGCTCAATACCATCAACAAGCACGACCCGGCCTTCGGCAAGAAGATGGAGCAGCTCCGGGAAGCCGCCCCGGGCAAGTACAAGATGCTCGTCCAGATGTCGGGAAAGCTCTTCGCCGCGGCGCGCATGGAGAAGGACGAGAGCCTGGAGAAGGACGCGGTGCGCGCTCTGTCCCTGGAGTTCGAGAGCAAGGAGCTCTCGATGTCCTACGGCAAGGCTTCCGACGCCGAAAAGAAGGACATAAAGGCGAAGCTGGGCAAGGTGCTCTCCGAGCTCTTCGACCTCAAGAGCAAGGGGCAGGAGATACGCGTAAAGCGCATGGAGCAGGACCTCGGCAACCTGAAGAAGAACCTGGAGAAACGGAAGGCCAACAAGGACAAGATAGTGCAGCAACGCCTCGATCAGCTGACCGGCGAGGGCTACGGCTGGTAAGCCTGAAACTGTCCGTATACGGACAGTTTCAGCCCGAAGGGCGGGTCAGGCCGCCTGATGCGCATAGCGTCTGTTGCGGCACGGCCATTGGCCAGGCCGAGACAGCGACGAGGATTTCCCCGGGCATAAGCCCGGGGAAATGGACCTGACCCGGCTGTATCCCGGGCGAAGCCCGCCCGCGCAATGCGCGGGGGCTTTCCGTAGGAAAGCCAGGATAGGATTACCTTGCGAAAGGGCCCGGATCACCGGGCCTCCCCTTTTCATTGCGCAGACCTTGCCGCGCATTCTATAATAGGTGAAAGCTTTCCCCGTAAAGGAGCTGGACATGATACCTGCTAAGCTCATCGGCAAGTGGAACATGGCGCTGCTGGCGGCCGCGCCGCTGGCCTTTTGCGCCTGCAAGGAGAAGCCGGCGCCCCCGCCCCAGCCGGCGACGGAGGCGGCCGCCGCGCAGCCTGAAACCCCGGCCGAACCGGTTCAGGAGGCCGCGCCGGAGCAGCCGGCCATCCCCACTCTCGACGCCTCAGCGTTCGGTCCGTCGCAGCCGGAATCGCAGCCGTCGTCCCAGTCCTCATATCAGCCGGGCTACGCCCCGCAGCAGGCCTCTCCGTCGCAGCAGGCCTCTCAGCCGCAAAGCTCGCCGCTCCCGCCTGCGGACGGGAAAGGCACCCCGGTGCCGCCGCCGATACCGGCGGTGCATGGGCCCAATAACCCGTAGAACGCGGCCGCCACCCAAAGAAAAAGCCCCGCGGGTGAGCCCGCGGGGCTTTTTTGCGCGCGGCTGCTTTTCAGCGCACGAGCTTGAAGGCGTCCACCAGGCCGGCGCCCTGGTCGGTGGGCTTTAGGCCGGGCAGCTTCGTCGCCGCCCGGGTGAGGGCCGCGCGCACCGCGTCCGGGCCGTGGGCGCCCGCGCCTATAGCGAGAGCCGCCAGGCCGGCCACGTGCGGGCTGGCCATCGAAGTGCCGGACATGCTGGTGTAGCCGCCGCCCTTCTTGACCGAGTAGACGTTGACTCCGGGGGCTATCACCGCGATCTCGGGGCCCTTGGAGGAGAAGTAGGCCAGCTTGTCGGAGGAATCCGAGGCGGACACGGCTATGGCCTCCGGGTACTTGGCGGGGTAATTAACCGGGCCGGAGTCGTTGCCGGCCGCGCAGACCACGG
>JAKAMO010000278.1 GCA_021812825.1 bacterium
CGTCTACAAGCGCCCCGAGGAGATAAAGGAGTTCCTGAATCCGGACCAGGCCAAGCTCTACGACCTGATCTGGCGCCGCTTCATGGCCAGCCAGATGGAGGAGGCGATCTTCGACTCGCTCTCCGTGGAGTTCTCGGACGACAAGGGCCGCGCCGTGCTGCGCACCAGCGGCCGCACGGTAAAGTTCGAGGGCTACCTGAAGATCTACATGGAGGAGAAGGAGCAGGAGGTGGCCGGAGACGAGGACGACGAGTCCGGCATCCTGCCGCCGCTCAAGGAGGGCGACGTGGTGACGCTCGAGGACGTCTCCACCAAGTCCCACCGCACGAGCCCGCCCCCGAACTACAACGAGGCCAGCATCATCAAAACGCTGGAGAAGCACGGCATCGGCCGCCCGTCCACGTACGCCGTCATCATCAAGAACGTGATAGACCGCGGCTACATCAACCGGGAGAAGGACAGGAAGCTGCTGATCACGGAGCTGGGCGCCCTGGTGACGGAGAAGCTCAAGGACTACTTCAAGGAGATCATGGAGATCTCCTACACGGCCTCCATCGAGGACAAGCTCGACGATATAGCGGACGGCGCGGTGGACTGGGTCAGCTTCATGAAGGACTTCTACGGGCCGTTCTCGCGGGAGCTGGCCACGGCCGAGAAGGAGATGACGCGCTCGCGGCCGAACGTGGTGAAGACCAACGAGAAGTGCCCGCTGTGCCTTTCGCCCATGGTGCAGCGCGAGAGCCGCTTCGGCAAGTACCTCAGCTGCTCGCGCTTCCCGAAGTGCAAGGGCAAGATCCCGCTGGACAAGGACGGCAACAAGCAGGAGTACTTCGCGCCGATCAAGACCGAGAAGACCTGCACGAAGTGCAACAAGAACGCGATGCTGCTCCGCAAGAGCGCGCGCGGCTACTTCCTGGCCTGCTCCGGCTTCCCGAAATGCCGTAATATAGAGCAGCCCACTCCGGAGGAGGTGGAGAAGCTCATAGCCTCCAGGAACAAGCCTTCCTGAAAGGCGCGAGCGGCGGAAAAAAGCCCGGGTCTTCCCGGGCTTTTTTCTTGCTAAAATAGGGAGGGGAGATGAAATGCGCCCAAAGATACTGTTCGTAGACGATAATTCCGGCCTGCGCGAGGATTTCCCGCTCTGGTTGCCGGAGTACGACGTCACGGCCGCGGCCAGCGCCGAGGAGGCGCTCGCCATACTGCGCAAGCCGGACTCTTTCTCGCTCGTCATCATGGACGTCTATCTTCCCGGCATGGACGGCCTTAAGGCGCTGGAGCGGATCAAGGCCCTCTCGCCGGGCAAGCCGGTCATAATCATGACCGGCTTCAGCACCAAGGACATCGCCGTCCACGCCCTGACCGCCAAGGCCGACAACTACCTGGAGAAGCCCTTCGGCGTCAAGGAAGCCCGGGCGGTGATAGAGAAGGAGCTGGCCCGCGCCGGCGGGCTTTCGCGGCCCGAGGACATGGGGATGGACGCCAAGATCGAGCACGTCCGCGGCTTCATAGAGGGGAACTGCTTCAAGAAGATCACCCTCAGCGACGCCGCCGAGGCCGTGTCGCTCACCCCCAAGTACCTGAGCAAGGTGTTCCGCGAGCGCACCGGCATGGGCTTCAACGACTACAAGCTCAAGGTCAAGATGGACCAGGCCAGGAAGATGCTCAGGACCTCCGGGCTGACGCTGAAACAGATCTCGGCCAGGCTGGGCTACGCCAATACGGAATCCTTCATCCGCCAGTTCGAGCGCATAGTCAGGACCACCCCCACGCGCTACCGCGGTATACGCCCGAAGAAAAGCTGAAAAAGGGAAAAAAGTCAGTAAATCAGGGAATGCGGCAATTGTAATCGCCGCGCCCGCCGGTTATACTATGCCCAGGCAGTGCGCAGGAGGCTTTGAGCATTCAGAGGGGCGGGTGAAATGCTATGGAAAAGTCCGACGCGGGGGTGTTGCACCTTGAACTGGACGCCATGTTCGGAGAGCAGCCGGCAGGCGCGAGAGCCGCGGCAGCCCCGCCCCCCGCGGCGGCTTCTCCCGCGCGGGCCGCGGAGGACCGGAAGCAGCAGCCGAAGACCTACACCATCCTGGTCGTAGACGACAACAAGGATTACAGGGATATAGTAAGGCACCTCCTTACCGTCCATCACTTCAAGGTCGTGGAAGCGGTGGACGGCAGCGAGGCGCTCGGCATCATACTCAAGTCAGCGCCCGACCTGGCGCTGGTGGACTTCAACATGCCCAAGATGAACGGCTACGAGCTCATCCAGGAGGTGCGCAGCAACTACGAGCTGCGCTCCATGCGGATAATCATGTTCACCGGGGCGTCCAACAGGCAGCATCTAAAGACTCTGAACATGGACATCTCCGATTTCCTGGAAAAGCCGGTCCCCAACGCGAAGCTGCTGGAGAGCGTGAAAAAAGCGCTGGGCATGCTGCCCAAGCCGGCTCCCGCGCGCCCGGCCCCAGAGCGCCCGGCGCCCGCTCCCGGGCCGGAGCTGCCCGAAGAGCCCCTGGAACCGACCCCTTCTTCGATGGCCGAGCTGGAGATAGAGCGCTTCGAGATGCCGGAGGACCAGGCGCATCGCGGCCCGGAGCTCCAGGCGGAGCCCGCGCCGGCCAGGGCTCCGGTACGGGTCGAACTGCCGCGGGAGCCAATATCCCTGCCTGAGCAGCCTCCGGCCCCGGAACCTGAGCTCCCCGCGGAGCCTGCTCCGGCCGCCGGGCCGGAACTCCTTCCCGAGCCCGAAGAGGAGGCCGTGGAGGAGGTCCCGGAAATGGATCAGGTGTTCACCGCCGAGGATACCCACGAGCTGGAGGTCATAGACAGCGAGGCGGAGCGCAAGGCCGAGGACCAGCAGATGGCGGGGATAGAGGCGCTGGAGAAGGACTCTCCCCTGATACAGATGGTCAATAAGATCCTGGTGAAGGCGGTGGAACTGCGCGCCTCGGACATCC
>JAKAMO010000279.1 GCA_021812825.1 bacterium
AGATGAACCTGCCCATATATATAATAACTTAACAGAAAAACCGCGTTTTATCAATGGCTATTATTTCTCCGTCATCGTGATGGAGAGCATGTCCTCGGCGGAGGTGACGCCGATCAGCACCTTGCGCCAGCCGCTGGCGCGCAGGTCCCAGGCTCCGCTCTTGGCCACGGCCTCGCGGAGCTTCGGGATGTCGGCGTCCTTGGAGACGATGCGCTTCATCTCCTCGGTGATGAAGAAGACCTCGTAGATGGCCTTACGGCCCTTGTAGCCCATGTTGTTGCACTTGGGGCAGCCCTTCGGCTTGTAGAAGGTCAGGCGCGTCAGGTCGGGCATCGGGCTGAGATAGGACTCTTTGGAGAACTGGTCCAGTTCCTCGGGGCCGGGGCGGTACGGCACCTTGCACTCGGGGCAGAGCACGCGCACCAGGCGCTGCGCCGCCACCAGCAGCAGAGTGCTGGCGAGCAGGTACGGCTCTATCTCCATGTCTATCAGGCGCGGTATGGCCTCGAGCGCGCTGTTGGTGTGCAGCGTCGAGAGCACGAGGTGGCCGGTCATGGCGGCCTTGAGGCAGGCTTCGGCGGTCTCGTTGTCGCGGGTTTCGCCGACCAGGATGACGTCGGGGTCCTGACGGAGGAAGGAGCGCAGGCCGCTGGCGAACGTCAGGCCGATCTGCGGCTTGATCTGCACCTGGCTGATGCCCTCCATCTTGACCTCGACCGGGTCCTCCAGCGTCATGATGTTGATCTCGGGGGACTTGATGGTGTTCAGCACGGCGTTGAGCGTGGTGGTCTTGCCGGAGCCGGTGGGGCCGGTCAGCAGGATCAGGCCGTGGGGAGCGGTGGCGGCCTTCAGGAAGTCCTCCTTCTGGCGCACCTCGAAGCCGATCTTGTCGACGTTGAACTCCACGTTGCCCTTGTCGAGCAGACGCATGACGAGCTTCTCGCCGAAGACCGTAGGACAGATGCTGACGCGGGTCTCGATGTTGCGGTTCTGGAAGCGGATCGTGAAGCTGCCGTCCTGCGGCAGGCGCCGCTCGGAGATGTCGAGCTTCGAGAGGATCTTCACGCGGGAGATGATGGCGTCGAACAGGTCCGACTGCGGCGCGCTCCGCTCGTAAAGCGAGCCGTCTATGCGGAAACGGAGCGCGACCTTCTCGTCGTATTTCTCCAGGTGGATGTCGCTGCAGCGCTCGGAGATCGCCTGCTTGATTATAGCGTTGACGAGTTTGATGGACTGGGCGCCCGAGGAGGACCCGATGATGACCTTGTCAAGGTCGAGCTTGCCGTCCGCGGTCATCACGTCCGCGTCCGAGCCGCCGCCGTCTCCGGAGCCTGCCTTGTCGAGGACCGTGTCGATCAGGCTGGTCTGCCCGGAATAGAAGGCGTCGATGACCTTCAGGATCTGCGCCTTGGTGGAGATGAAGGGCGTGATCTCCATGCCGGAGACCAGCTTCAGGTTGTCCTGCAGTATGATGTTGGTGGGGTCCGTCATCGCGACGGCCAGCGTGTTGTCCTCGATGAACAGCGGGATCACCGCGCTGTCGCGGGCGAACTTCTCCGGGATGAGCTTCTCCAGGCCCTGGGTCTTCTCGGGATTGAGGATCTGGTTCTCTTTGGAGGCGTAGGGGATGCCCAGCTGCTTGCCCAGCGCCTGAGCCACCTGTTCCTCGCTGGCATAGCGCAGCTTGATCAGGCATTCCCCTATCAGTCCTCCCTGCTGCTGCTGGAACTTCAGCGCCTTGGCCAGCTGGTCTTCGGTGATCCACTTCGCCTGAACCATTATTTCGCCGAGGAGCTTTTGTGCCATAGAGCTTTCCTTGTTCCTTTGCAGCCCGGGACGCCCGGTATTAGTCCACCAGTATGGTCGGCGTGAGGAAGATCACCAGGTCGGTGTTGGTGCGCCTGGAGCTCACGCTGGTGAAGAGCCAGCCGATTATCGGAATGTAGCCCAGCAGCGGGACCTTCTTGACGGTCTTGGTCTCGGTGGAGGCGAGCATGCCGCCGATCACTACGGTCTGGCCGTTCTTGACGCGGACCATCGTCGAGGCGCCGCGGCTCACGGGGTCGTAGACGGTGGAGCCCTGCACCGTGATGGCGGAAGCCACCACGTCGGAATAGGAGGGCTGGACTATCATAGTGATGTAGCCTTCCTTGTTGACCTGCGGCGTGACCTTAAGGGTCAGGCCCACGCGGCGCCGCTCCGTACCGGTACTGGTGGTGCCGGTATTGCCACCAGCCGATGAGACCATGCTGGTGGTGCCCATCGCCGCGTCCTTGGAGATCTGGATCAGCGCGGTCTTGTTGTTCATCGCGACGATCTTGGGCTTGCCGAGGTAGCGTCCCTCGCCTTTAGAGATCAGAGCGCGGAAGATGGCCTGCAACTGCGCCAAGCTGAAGATGCCGTAGTAGACGCCCTTCGAGCTCTGCTGGCCGGTGGCCATTATCGGGTCTATGCCGCCGCCACCGCCGCCGCCGGAACTGCCGCCGCTGCCGGAACCGCCTCCGGAACCGAGGTCGGTGGTGTTAGGGAAGAACTTCTTCCACTGGTCGCCGGAATAGAAACCAGGCCGCAGGCCGTAGTCGGTCAACCGGGCCGGGCCGGCGAAGTACGCCATCTCGCCGCGGGAGCCGCCCCACTCGATGCCGAGCTCGTTCATCCGGTCGGTGTTGATCTCGACTATCTGGGCCTCTATCAGGATCTGCGGAGCCTTCTTGTCCAGCTCGGCTATGATCTGCTCCACCTGGGGGAAGACCTCAGGCACGTCGGTAATGATCAGGGTGTTGGTGCGGGGATCGACCGCGAGCTGGCCGTTGCTCTTCGTCAGCACGCTCCTGATGATGTTAATGATCGCTATCGGGCTCTCCGCCTGCTGGCCGCCGGGGCCGCCGGGGCGCCCGCCCTGCTGCTGGCCGCCGCCCTGGCCGCCGCCCTGCTCCATACCGCTGGA
>JAKAMO010000280.1:0-2531 GCA_021812825.1 bacterium
GACGCCCTTCTTCACGGCCTCTTCCGCCGGGATGGAATGGCTCTTCACCACGGCCTTCACGGCCCAATCCACGTTGCGCCCGGTCTTCTGCGTTATCGACTTCATGTAGGCGGAGGCGTCGTTGAGCATCTTGGCCTCCATGGGGTCGGGCTTGCCGCCCTCCTTCTCCCGGCCGCCTATGCCGGTGGGAAGCCCGCCAATGACCACCGGGTGGGCGGCGCCGATGTTGGTGCCCGGCGCCATCGCCACCAGCGGCGAGGCCATCGAGATGAAGACGCCAGCGGAGGCAGCGCGCGCGCCCTGCGGGGAGATGTAGACCGCCACCGGCTTCTTCGAGCCCAGCATCCTCTTGATTATCTCGCGCATAGAGGAATCCAGCCCGCCCGGGGTGTCCAGCGCGAGCACCACCAGGTCCGCGCCGCCGTCCGCGTTGGCCTTGTCTATCGCGCCGGAGAAGAACTCGGCCGCGGCAGGGGTTATGACCCCGGAGTACGGCGCCACCAGCACGCTCCTCACCTCGTAGATTCTGGCCGGAGCCTCTTTTTTAGCGGCGGAAGCCGGCAAGGCCGCGGCCAGCATGGCGGCCGACAGGATCAGGTTCTTTTTCATATTTTCGTCTCCCCTGATTATTATACCTTTTGGCGCCGCGGCGGCAAGCCCGGCCGGGATTTGTTAGAATGGCCTCATGCCGTTCCTGGTGATAACCTCGGGAGAAGAACTGCCGCAGCAGCAGCTGCTGGCCAGGGCCCTGGCCGCGGCCGGCGGGCTGGACCTGCCCACCGCAGCCATGACGGCCCGCCGCTGCTGGGGCCTGCTCGGCAGCGGCATGAACGGGGACGCCGCCGACGCGCTGGAGGCGGTCTGCGCCGGGCTGGGCATAGCCGTCGCCAGGCTGCCGGCCGAAGCTCTCACGCCGCTGCCGCAGCCCTCGCCGGTGAACCGCCTGCGGCTCGAAGGGGAGCTCTCCACATTCTCCGGCCCGGCCGGCTTCTCAGCAGCCGTGTCGGCCGCGGAGATCAGCGTGCTGGCCGCCGCGCCCGTGAAGGAGGAGTTCTTCAGGACGACCAAGACCACCGAAGGTCCGTCAGCCCAGGAAAAGGCCATCCGCTTCGGGATCATGGCCGTCACCGGCCTGCCGATAGGGCTGGGAAAGAGCAAGGAAGTCCTCAAGCAGGTCAGGAGCTCGGAGACTTCCTTCTACATGGACATACTGGCTGGCGGAGCGCGCCTGCGCCTGGCCTCGGACGACTTCGATTTTTCCGTTCTGGGAGCGAAGAAGACCTTCTCCAGCCAGGTGAATTTCCGTCTGCTGGCCGCCGAGCTTGCCGCTTTCGCCCCGGGGGCTTTCAAGAATACCGGGCTGAAGGCGCTGCTGACGGGAAGACCGCTGGCGGCCCTGCCGTACGACAGCCTCGCGGACCTGGAAAAAGAAACCCTCCGCCTTTCTCTGGCGAAGGGCCTGGCCGGGGCCTGAACCGGGGATCCCCGGTCAGGCCAGGGCTTCGCTCACGGCCGTCATGAACTCCTCCACCTTGAAAGGTTTTTCGATGAGCCTGTTCACGTCTTTCAGGCGGAGCTTGTCGGAAGGCGAGACGCTGCCGGTGACCAGCAGGCACCCGCGTTTCCCGCGTCGCTCGCTGAATAGCCGCGCGAGGTCGGTCCCGATCCCGTCGGGAAAACTGAAATCCGTTATCAGAAGGTCGAAGGCGGTCTCCTCCATCAGCCGGACCGCCTCGGAGAAGCTTTCGGCCTTGGCGATAGCGTAGCCGGTGGCCGCGAATATGCGGTCGTAGAGTCCCAGCATGGATTTGTCGTCGTCCGCAACCAGTATCCTGGCTTTCATCTTCCGTCCCCCGGCAATAAACTCCCCCTGGTCCCGGCGGACCCTCACCCCCGCTTATAGTGTAACTTTTGATACATTGCGGAGTAAGGGCCTTTGGACCCATTCCCGGGCCGGAATATGGACCACGCGGGGGATGTAAGCTTTCTCCAATTGCTAGAATAATCCCGTGGAACGCATAAAGAGACTCGCCGGCCGCCTGGGAGCCGGAACGCTGGTGTTCTCGGCGGCCGCCGCGGCCTGCCTGCCGCTGCTGTCGCTGCCGTTCGTCTTCGACGACGGCATGTCCGTGCGCGACAACCCCTTCCTGCGGCATTTCTCCAGCGCGCTGCGGCTGTTCTCTCCGGACTACACGAGGATATTCAGGAACGAGAGCTTCGAACCGCTGACCTACGCGGTGCTGATGCCCGCCGGCCGCCTGTTCGCCTGGCAGCCCTGGGGGCTGCACCTGCTCTCGCTGAGCGCCCACGCCGCCTGCGCCTGGGCCGTCTACAGGCTGGCGCTCAGGCTTTTCGGCGAGAAGCGGCCGGCCGCCGCGGCCGGGCTCTTCTTCGCGCTGCACCCGGCGCAGTCCGGCACGCTGATAGCCGTCCTCTTCACCGGCACCGTCTTCTCCGCGCTGTTCTTCCTCTGGGCGCTTTACCGCTTCGTCTCGCGCGACGGTCGGGACGGAGCCGCCGGCAAGCTGCTG
>JAKAMO010000280.1:2541-2932 GCA_021812825.1 bacterium
CGGCCTGCTGTTCGGGGTCTCGCTGCTCTTCAAGGAGCGCTCCTTCACCGGCCTGCCGCTCTTCTTCCTGCTGCCGCTGGCGCGCGCCGGGGGCGGACTTAAAGAGCTGCGCCGGCGCCTGCCGGAGCTGCTGTGGCTGACCGCTTTCTGGGCCGCGGCCCTGCTTTCCCGGATACCGGCCGGGCGCGGCTCAGGCCTGGGGACCCGGTTCCTGGACCCGGCCTGGGTGCCCGCCCGCGCCGCCGAGTACGCCAAGATGCTGGTGCTCCCGTTCTGGCTCTCCCCGGCGGCGCAGAAAGCCTCGGTGATCCCCGGCCCGGCCGCCCTGGCCGCGCTCGCGCTCGCGGCGGCCGGGTTGTTCTACGCGCTGAGGCGCGGCCGCTCCGGGCCG
>JAKAMO010000281.1 GCA_021812825.1 bacterium
CGATAGTTCCGGTGCCGCGAGGTCCTTGGCGGCCAGTATCCTGGCCCGCAGCGCCGCGGCATAAGGGTAGTCGCGGAATCCGAGCACTTCCAGCCGGCGCCCCGAAAAGGAGCAGAGGGCCAGCGCCAGCCCGTCGGCGGAAGTGCCGCTCATAAGTCCTAGAGCCAGTGAGGGTTTGGGCATAAGATCGCTCTGAAGCGGGAATAACGCTCGGCGGCCGGATGCTATCATGCCTGCCGGCCGGTTACGCCTCGACGTCAGGCGCGCCCCCGCAGCCGGGGCTTCGGGCCGCCGCTCAATACTTCTCCACGCTGTACTTCACGAGCCGGCCGCCGCGGTAATGGAATTTCCCGGATAAATGACCGCGCCGGCGCAGCAGCGGCAGGAAGACCCTGTCCCCCTCCCAGAGGTTCAGCTTGAGCAGGCCCCGGTCCGGGATCCAGCGCAGCTCCCCTTCCGGGGAATCTGTCAGCCGGCCGCCGAACCTGGAGGCGGCGAACACGAAAACGTACCAGTCCTCGCCCTTCGCGAAGTCGGGGAAAGTGAGCACGCCCTTTAGTACCGGCGCCTCTATCCGGAGGCCGGACTCCTCCAGCACCTCCCGCGCGACGCATTCCTCGGGGCTTTCACCGCGTTCCAGCTTGCCGCCGAGGCCGTTCCATTTCCCCTCGTGCACGTCGTCCTTCTTCTTGGTCCGGTGCAGCATCAGCGTGCGGCCGTTCCTGCGGACGTAGCAGAGGGTGGCGAGCTTCATCGGGCCGGGCCCCCCTGCGGCGGAAGCTCGTCGAAAAGCCAGGTGCTCAGGTAGCGCTCTCCGGTATCAGGCAATACGGCCACTATGGTCTTGCCTGCGGACTCGGGCCGGCGCGCCACGATAACGGCCGCGTGGATGGCCGCGCCGGAGGAGATACCCGCCAGGATGCCCTCTTCCTTCATCAGCCTCCGGGCGGCTACGCCCGCGTCGGCGTCCGCCACCGGCAGCACCTCGTCGACCAGCGAGCGGTCCAGGTTCTCCGGTATGAAATTGGCGCCTATGCCCTGTATGCGGTGAGGGGCGGGCTTGCCGCCTGACAGTATGGGCGAGGCGGCCGGCTCCACGGCCACGATCCTCACCCCTGGCTTGCGCTTCTTGAGACCCCGCGCCACCCCGGTAACGGTACCGCCGGTGCCGACCCCCGCCACCACTATATCCACTTTGCCTTCGGTATCCCGCCAGATCTCTTCGGCGGTGGTGCGCTCGTGGATGGCCGGGTTGGCCGGGTTGGCGAACTGCCGCGGCATGAAGGCCCCGGCCCTGGACGCGAGCAACTCCTCGGCCTTGCGCACCGCGCCGGCCATGCCTTCCGTGCCCGGGGTCAGGACTATATCCGCGCCGAAAGCGTGAAGGATCTTGCGCCTCTCCACGCTCATGGTGTCCGGCATAGTGAGGACCAGCCGGTAGCCCTTTATCGCGCAGAGCCAGGCCAGGCCTATGCCGGTATTGCCGCTGGTGGGCTCCACCACCGTGGCGCCGGGCTTCAGGAGCCCCTTTTCCTCGGCCGCCGCCAGCATCCCGAGCGCGGCCCGGTCCTTGACGCTGGACGACGGGTTGAAGAACTCGAGCTTGGCCAGCAGCAAGGCCCCCCCGGCGCAGCAGAGCCTGTTTATCCGCACCAGCGGGGTGCCCCCCACCAGCCCGGACATATCTTCGGCGTATTTCATTTTTCGGAAAGCTCCTTCTTTAGCATCTCTATCTCGGCGCGCACCCGGCGCATCTCCTCGCTGCAGTAGTCGGGCAGCTTATTATGGTCCAGCTGGGTCCCGCCCTTGCCGGACCTGCCTCCGTGCGCCGGCACTCCGAAGACGGTGGTATCGGCCGGCACGTCCTGCAGCACCACGGAGCCCGCCCCTATGCGCGACCTGTCGCCTATCTTTATGGCCCCCAGCACGGTGGCGCCGGCCCCCACCACCACCCCGTTGCCGAGAGTGGGGTGGCGCTTCTTGTGCTGCAGCGAGGTCCCGCCCAGCACCACGCCCTGGTAGATCAGCACGTCGTCGCCTATCTCCGTAGTCTCGCCTATGACCACGCCCATGCCGTGGTCTATGAAGAAACGCCGGCCTATAGTGGCCCCGGGGTGTATCTCAATCCCGGTGAGGAAGCGCGCGAAGTGGGAAAGCAGCCTGGCCGGCAGCAGCAGGCCTGCCCGCCACAGGCGGTTGGCCAGCCGGTATATCCAGACCGCGTGCAGGCCCGGGTAGCAGGTAAGCACCTCTATGGTGCCGCGGGCGGCCGGGTCCTTCTCGAACACGGTCCTTATGTCTTCTGAAATGGGCATTTTAACCTTCTCCGGGGCGCTCCCCGTCCTTCCATTATATAATTTTAGGCCCGGCGCGCCCGAAAAAGAGAAGGGCCGGGTTTCCCCGGCCCTTCCAGTCCGCCAGCCCCGGCTCAGAGCCTGTAGACCGAGAACTTCGCACCGTCCAGCATGAAACCGAAGCCCTTCTCGAAAGAGGGGAAGGTCACCCCGGAAGGCCTGATGTCGGAGGCGTTGAAGATGTAGTAGGAGGACGCGTCCACAACCGGGAACGGTATCATCAGCAGCAGCATCTTGGCGGTGAACCTGGCGCCCTGCCCCCCCTGCACGATCTCGTTGCCGTAGGCCAGCTTGTAGCTCTTGCCGAGCTTAACGTCCACGCCCTTCTCCGCCACCGCGTCACCGACGGCCTTCAGGCTGGAGCTCAGCGCCACGCCCCGGGGGCCCTTTATCTCCAGTTTGCTGTTGGCCGGGTCGGAGGCGTTGGCGTACACCTTGACCACGTAGTTCTCGCCGTCTATGGACACCGTCTTCGAGCCGCTCATGAAAATGCCCCAGTTGAGTATCTCCATGGCCCTGACGAAGTAGCTCTCGTTGCGTTCGGTGGTGAGCACGAGGAAGAACTTCTCCT
>JAKAMO010000282.1 GCA_021812825.1 bacterium
CTTTACCTGGGCTTCACGGTCTACGACGGGCTGCTGCGGCTCAGGGCGGCCGCGGCGTCTCCGGCCTTCTCCTGCCTGTACGACTACGCCGTCTACAGCTACCTGGCGGCGTTTTTCCCAGCTTCCCCTTATCCGGAGGCCAGGAGGAAGCTGGAGGCCTTCTCTTCGGCCGTGGACGAGGCGCTCCGGGCCGCGGGTTCCGGCTCGCCGGACAAGGCGCTGGCGCTGGCCGCTCCCGCCAGCGTGGAGGCCGCGCTGTCAGCGGCCCGGCGGGCCTCGGTCCACAACCGGAGGGCGCAGCTGATGAACTGGGGGCTTTTCTTCAGGCCGGTCGAGCTGGCCGTCTCCGTAAAGGGGAGGAAAGTCTCATACAGGCCCGTCTTCGCGATAGCCGAGGCCCTCTCCGGCAGTTAGCGCCGCGAACACCGGCCGCCGGCCGCGGCAAAAAAAATACCCCCGGCCCGCCGGGGGTATTTTTTGCGGCCCGCCGCCCCTTAGGCCGGGGCCTTCTCCGCGGCCAGCTGCGCGAGCACGAAGGACAGGATGCCCCCGTACTTGCAGTACTCGACCTCCGCCGGCGTGTTGATCCTCAGCACGGCCGTGAAGGTCTTCGTCTTGCCGTCTGCGGCGGCCTTCACGGTGACGTCCTGGCCGGGGCGCAGGCCGCCGGCTATGCCCTCGATGTCGAAGGTCTCCCTGCCGGTCAGCCCCAGCGAGGCGATGTCCTCGCCCGGTTTGAACTGCAGCGGCAGGATGCCCATGCCCACCAGGTTGGACCGGTGGATGCGCTCGAAGCTGGAGGCCAGCACCGCGCGTACGCCGAGCAGCGCCGGGCCCTTGGCGGCCCAGTCGCGCGACGAGCCGGAGCCGTACTCCTTGCCGGCCAGTATCACCAGCGGCACGCCCTCCTCCTTGTAGCGCATCGCGGCCTCGAAGATAGAGGTCTCGGCGCCGTCGGGCAGGTGCAGCGTCTTCCAGCCTTCCGCCCCGCCGAGCAGCGCGTTGCGCAGGCGGATGTTGGCGAACGTGCCGCGCATCATCACCTCGTGGTTGCCGCGGCGTGCCCCGTAAGAGTTGAAGTCGGCCGGCTTTATGCCGCGCTCCTGCAGGTACAGGCCCGCCGGGGAGTCCTTGGCGATGTTGCCCGCCGGGGAGATGTGGTCGGTGGTGACGGAGTCGCCCAGCACGGCCAGGGCCCGCGCGCCGCGGATGTCCTTGATCTCCAGCGGGTTGCCGTCGAACCCGTCGAAGTACGGCGGCTTGCGCACGTAATAGGAATCGGGCTGCCAGGCGAACAGCTCGCCTTCCGGGGCGTCGAGCTCCTTCCAGTGGGAATCGCCCTTGGTCACCACGGCGTACTGGTCGCGGAAGAACTCCTTCTTCACGGATCTCGCCTCGGCCTCGGCCACTTCGGCATTGGTCGGCCAGATGTCTCGCAGGTAGACCGGCTTGCCGTCCTTGCCGGTCCCGAGCGGGTCCTTGGCGAGGTCGATGTTAACCGTGCCGGCCAGCGCGTACGCCACCACCAGCGGGGGGGAGGCGAGGAAGCTGGCCTTCACCAGCGGGTTGATGCGGCCCTCGAAGTTGCGGTTGCCGGACAGCACCGAAGCCACGACCAGGCGCTTGTCGGTGACGGCCTTGGCCACCGGCTCGTCGAGCGGGCCGGAGTTGCCTATGCAGGTCATGCAGCCGAAGCCGGTCAGGTTGAAGCCCAGCTTCTCGAGCGGCGCCAGCACGCCGGCCTCGCGGTAGTAGTCCATCACGACGCGGGACCCGGGGGAGAGGCTGGTCTTCACCCAGGGTTTGGAGGCGAGGCCTTTCTCCACGGCCTTCCTGGCCATCAGGCCGGCGGCCAGCATCACCGACGGGTTGGAGGTGTTGGTGCAGGAGGTGATGGCGGCTATCACCACGCTGCCGTGGGTGAGCTCGCCCTTCTTCCCGTTCAGCTCCAGCTCGGCCCTGGCGGCGGGGTCGGCCTTCTTGTCCTTCTCCAGGAAGGTGGGCAGGGCCTTGGACCACTCGGCCTTGGAATCGGCCAGGGTTATCCTGTCCTGCGGGCGGCGCGGGCCGGCGAGGGACGGCTTCACGGAGGCGAGGTCCAGCTCCAGCGTGTCGGTGAACTCCGGGTCCTTGGAACCGTCGGTGCGGAACATGCCCTGCTCTTTGCAGTAGTCCTCGGTCAGGCGGATCAGCTGCTCGGGGCGGCCGGTCAGCGCCATGTAGTCGAGCGTCTTGGAGTCGACGGGGAAGAAGCCTATCGTCGCGCCGTACTCGGGCGACATGTTGGCGATCAGCGCGCGGTCGGCCACCGAGAGCGAACCTATGCCGGGGCCGAAGAACTCCACGAACTTCTCCACCACGCCCTTCTTGCGCAGCATCTGCGTGACGGTCAGCACCACGTCGGTCGCGGTCACGCCCTCGGCCGCGCGTCCGGAGAGCCTGAAGCCTATCACGTCGGGCACCACCATGGCGAGCGGCTGGCCCAGCATGCAGGCCTCGGCCTCTATGCCGCCCACGCCCCAGCTCATCACGCCGAGGCCGTTGGTCATCGTGGTGTGGGAGTCGGTGCCGACCAGCGTGTCCGGGTAGGCCAGCGTGCGGCCGTCCTCCTCGCGCGTGTAGACCACCTTCGCGAGGTGCTCCAGGTTGACCTGGTGTATGATGCCGGTCTCCGGCGGTACCACCGAGAAATTGGAGAAGGCCTTCTGGCCCCACTTCAGGAACAGGTAGCGCTCGCGGTTGCGTTCGTATTCCTTTTTGGTGTTGAAGTCGAAGGAGTCGGGCTTGCCGTAGCTGTCCACCTGCACCGAGTGGTCTATGACCAGGTTCACCGGGATCAGCGGGTTGATCTTGGCCGGGTCGCCGCCGAGCTTCTTGACGGCGTCGCGCATCACGGCCAGGTCAACCACGGCGGGCACGCCG
>JAKAMO010000004.1 GCA_021812825.1 bacterium
TAATCTTTGCAGGGAGAACCTTTCCGCCTACCTGGACGGCGAGCTGACGCCGAAGGAGAGGCTGGAGCTGGAGACGCACCTGGCCGGCTGCGCGGATTGCCGCGCCGAGCTCGGCCAACTGAAGGCCGTTTCGGGGCTTGTGAAGGCGCATGCCATGGAGCCGGTGCCGCCGGCGCTGAAGCGGGCGGTGCTGGAGAAGGAGAGCCGTTCTTTCGGCTGGCTGAAGCCGGCACTGGCGCTGTCGGCCGCCGCGGCCGTGGTGGCCATAATTGTCAATATCACCGGCGTGCGCGACAACGCCATGCTGACGTCGTCCGGCTTCGGCTCGCGCGAGAGCGACGGTCTCTACGACCTTAAAATAGCGGGCGCGGCGCCAGAGGAAAGCGCTGCCGAAGATTCCGGCGGCGGCCAGGGCGGAACGCTGGCGGGCATGACCCCGGCGAAAGCCAAAAGGGAAACAGCCGCCGCCTCCGTGCGCGGGGCCATGTCCCGGCCAAAGTACGCCGCCGCCATGACGGCCGCGGAAAAGGAAGCCATATCCACAGCGGAACTTAATGAAAGTGTACACCTGGACAAATCGGCCGGCGCGGGGTACTCCTCCGCAGCCGCCGGGAATTCCTACAAGGCCAGGGCCTACCCGGCCGCCGCTCCCGCCGCGCCGCGCGAGTACCGCGGGCCTGTCTGCGTGCAGGTGCGCGGGCCGGCCTCGCCGGACGAAGCCGACGCCGGGATGGAAAAGGCGGTGGATTTCCTGAAGAGCGCCGGCGCCAGGGTAGCAGAGACCGCCGCGGCGGACCTGCGCTTCGTTAAGGACGACGGCAGCGCGGTGACGATAGCCCGCGCGGACTGCCGCTACGGCTTCATCCTTTTCGACGGCACCAAGGACCCTTTGGTGGTCACCGATCCCGACACCCTGCCGGCCCGCTACCGGGCCTACTTCGGAAAATGAAGAAGGCCGCCAGTTGGCGGCCTTCTTCGGGTTATTTACCCGTTGCCCTGGCCTTCAGCCAGTCCGTTATGACCTTAACGGTCTCCGGGTCCAGCTTCCTGCCTTCTGCGTTGTACGAAAGTGCGTCCTGCGCCGTCAGCTGTTCCCTCGGCTTAGGCTCGTACTTCAGTACATGGTTCGCGTTCCCGGGGTAAACGAAGCTCGCGCCTTTATTCTTTGAAAGCGCGGCCTCGAGCGGGCCGCCGTCCAGTTCCTGGTCTGTCTGTATATCCTTCTTCCCGATGAGCACTAGCACGGGAACGCGGACCTTGGAAGCCAGGGCCGCCGGGTCCGCGGCCAGGAACTCCCGCGAGAACGGCAGGTTGGCCGGCGTATAGAAGCCGGCCACCAGCTTATTGATGCCTGCCGGAAGGTCCGGGTCCGGGGCGAAGGGCAGGCCTGCCTGGAACTTCGCCATCAGCTTGTCGAAGCGGGCCATGATGCCGCCGGCGTCCGGAAGCTGGGCGACCTGGGCGGCTATCTGAGAGCGGATCACGTCCCGCAGGCGGCGGCCGGGAGCCCCGGTAAGCACCAGCCCGGCGAAAGCCGGCTTCCCCGCGAGCTGGCAGTTCATGGCGTGTATTGCGCCTTCGCTGTTAGTGAGGGCGTAGACGCGGGAAGGATCCACGCCGGTTTGCTCCTTCAGCCTGGCCGCGGCACCCTCCAGCTCCTCCATATGGCTGAGCATGCTCAGCTTGCCGGTCAGCAGCGGCAGATTGCCGGCGGCGTATGGGCCGGTGAACCTCTTGTCGTAGCGGATGACGGCGAAACCAGCGCCGGCCAGCTCGTCCGCGAGCAGGGCGCCGCTGCAGTTCCTGCCCGGTATCAGCGTCGAGCACCAGTCGCGGTCGGTGGGTCCGCTGCCGGGCACCATGACGACGCCCGGGAAAGGCCCCTTGCCGTCCGGCATGGTTATCGTGGCGGCGGCGGTAGTAGCCCCGATACTCCAAGTCACGTCGCGGGAAACAGCTCCGGCGCTCAGCGGCGCAGCCATCAGCATGACCGAAAAGAATAACCTTCCCATACTTCTCTCCTTGTTCCGCGCCTTCCGGCAACGTCAGCGGGAGGCTTTCGCGGAGAACACGCAGCCTTTGCCGGCGGAGGCCGTCGGCCTCGAGCCCCCCGGCTCCAGCACCATGCTGCCGCTGGAATTGGACAGCGTCTTACCGCCTTCCGTGAGCAGCAGGGTGTACTGCAGCTTGAACTCGCCGTCGGCTCCGGGAGCGTCCGGCAGCAGGCCGATCATGAACTTGCGCGGCTCTTCGTCTGAACCGCTGAAGAGGACGGCGCTGTACTGCTCGTTCGGCAGATAGGCGAAGCTTACAGGGTAGGAATCCCGCCCGCATTTCAGCCTGGTATCCAGCACCCCGGAGCGGAGCCCGGGCTGCTCCCCGTCATATTCCCCCTCCAGCTCCAGTATCAGCTTCCAGCCGCCGGCCTCGGCCGCCAGCACGGGCTTGCCGGGCTTGAGCAGCACCTTGCCCGCGGCCTGGAAAGGAGGTCTCGCCCGGTTCTTGCCGCTCACCTCCGCCTGGTAGTCCAGGCGGAAGACGCCTTCGCGGGGAGAGTCCAGATAGGTATTGAAGATAACGTCGCTGGAGGCCCCGAGGCCGCGCGCTGCGGCCTTGCCGTTATACGCGGCCTGCCTGCCCAGCGGGCTTTTCCGGGAAACGGAATAGGTCTGCCTGCCGTTGACGGCCTTCATGCTGACGGTCCAGTCGGCGGCCCGCGCCGGTAATGCTGCCAGCACGGCTATGAGGAGAACCGCGGATCTCATTTGCAGAAGCGGGAGGCCAGCGCGGCGATGTCCTCCACCCGGGAGGGCTTGATGAGCACGTCGACGGCGCCCACGGCCGAGGCCTTGCCGCCTACGTCGGGCATACCGGTAATGATGGCCACGGGGATCCCGGCCAGGGCGGGGTCCTGCTGCTGGACCTTGCGGAACTCCCAGCCGTTCATCTCCGGCATCATCAGGTCCAGCAGTATCAGCCCGGGGACCTTTGAAGAGCGCTTGAGGTAGTCCAGCGCCTCGCGACCGTTGCCGGCAACCACCGTATCGTAGCCTTTGGCGCCCAGAGTGGCGCTGATCATGTCGCAGACGTTCTTGTCGTCGTCCACCACCAGAACGGTGGAACCGGTATTCCCGCCCATATTCCGTAATGATAACAAATACCGCGGCGCCTACGCCCGTATGGAGAGGACGGCCAGAAGAACGGACCCAGCGGATGATCGGCGATAATAAAGGCCGCCGGAAGGCGGCCTTTCTCTTTGCAGGACGGCCTACTCCTTACCCGAAGGGGCGTAGGTCAGCCGCTGGCCCAGGAAACCGCGCAGTTTCAGATGCTTCACCAGTATTGAAGGTAGCATCTTGGCCACGTACAGATGATGGCCGGTGCCGGAGGTGAAGACCTTGAGCGCGTTGGTGCTGCAGGAGTTAAGGAAAGTGTGGTATTTCTCTCCCGAATGGTCGCGAGTCGCTTCCTTTATGCCTTCGTCCAGCAGGCGCAGCTTCTCCTCGCGGCTGAGCTTCAGGGGGTAAACGTCCACGGTGTACTTGTTAAGCCGGGAGGTCTCCAGAAAGCTGTCCCAGGAAACAACGTTCCATACCAGCGGGTAATGGTCCCGGATGCCGGCGGTGAAAGGCAGGTACGGCTCGCCCTTCTTCTCCCACGGCAGGGCCTCTATGACCAGCCCGGACATAGGCCTGCCGGCAGACTCGGCGCCGTCCTTGAAAGTGAACATCAGGTAGCTGTGCCCCACGCCGCCGGAGCGGTAACCCCAATAGGCCTCGTCCAGCTGGCTCATATCTATCCTGGCCTCGCGCCAGGCATAAAGCTGGGAATCCCTGTCCTGCAGCTCGAACCGCACGCCGCCTATCACGCGTACGTCCCCGGAGCCGGAGACCAACGAGGCCGGCTTGCGGTCCTGAACGTAGTCGGGGTAGGTCTCCTGCAGCAGCGGAGCCGGGGCCAGAGCCCCGCGCAGGTCCTCGGCGGAATAGCCGGGCAGTTCCTCTAGAGCGGAGCCGGCGTAGGCGGCCGCGCTGAAAAGCGGAGCCACGGAAAGGAGAGCTGTCAGGGTATGGAACAGGCGGCGGTTCTTCATCGAAGATAGTATACGCCGCCGCCGTCCCGCTGTAATGAGGCTTTGGTACCAGCCGGCGCCGGTCTTTGGGCCTACGCTAGCGCCCCAGCAGGCCGGGCAGGCCGGAGATGTCGGAAAGCTGGCGGAAACGTTCGGGGTCCGGGGAGGCGTCCTTCACGTGCTCATGCCTCCACGTGACGCTGAAAGGGATGTAGACGCCGCTGCCGCCCAGCGCCAGCACCGGCAGAATATCTGACTTCATAGAGTTGCCCACCATAAGGAAGTTCCGCGGCTCCACCGCGAGAGCGGCCAGCAGGTCGCGGTAATCCTCCTCGCGCTTGTCGCTGAGTATCTGGACGCGGTGGAAGCATTCCTTCAGGCCGGAACGCTCCAGCTTGCGCTCCTGGTCCAGCAGGTCGCCCTTGGTTATGAGCACCAGCCGGTAGCGGCCCTTCAGCGCCCGCAGCACTTCCGTCACTCCGGGCAGCAGCTCTATCGGGAAATCCAGCAGGCGGCGGCCCGACTCCAGCAGCCGCCGCAGAACGGCGGCGGGCACTTTGTCGCCGCCTATGCGCAGCGCGGTCTCCACCAGCGAGAGCATCACGCTCTTCGCGCCGTAGCCGTAGAGCTTCATATTGGCCATTTCCGTGCCGTACAGCTCCTCGGCGGACCTGTCGGGAGGCAGCCACGGGGTCATCAGCTCGCAGAATTCCCGGCCCACAGCCTGGTAATGCGGCTCGTTGACCCAGAGGGTGTCGTCGGCGTCGAAGCCAATGACCTGGATGTCCTTCATCGGAAAGGCGCCGGGCTATTTCAGCCGCGGCAGCGAGATCGTGACCCTGGCGCCGTCGCCGGCGTTCTCCGCCCTGGCGGAGCCGCCGTGCAGCTCCAGGAACTTGCGCACTATGGTCAGACCCAGCCCTATGCCGCGCGGGCGCGTGGTGAAGAAAGGCTCGAAGGCCTTCTCGCAGCCGCCGTCGGCGAAGCCGGGACCGGTGTCGGAGAAGGTCATATGCGCGAATTTGTCGTCGCAGGAGACGGCTATGGTCACCGTGCCGCCTTCGGGCATGGCCTGCACCGCGTTCGCCAGCAAGCAGCGTATCGCGTAGCGCATCGTCTCGATATCCACGTTCACGCGCGGGTCGGCCGGGTCCGGCTCCCGCTTCAGCTGAACGCCCTGCGGCAGCGGGAAGGAGCCCGCCAGGTCGTCGATGCCGGCGTTCATGCGCACGGGGACCAGCTGCAGCTCCCTGGCGCGCGTGAAGGACAGCATCTCCTCTATCACGTCGTTAGAGTGCTTCACCTCGCCCTCGATTATCCCTATGTGCTTGGAGATCTTAGGGTCCAGCTCGGCGCCGCCGGCGCCCAGCTTCGTCTTGATGAAATAGAGCGAGTTGGAGATGATGGCCAGCGGGTTGCGGAGCTCGTGGCTCACCACGCTGGACATCCTCTTGAGCATGTCGGGCTTCTCTTTATTATCGGTGTCGGTCATAGCATTGATATTCTATACCATTTTTGCCGCTTCGGGGCCCCGGCGGTTCCGGCACTTAGGTGCGCGGGTGACGCGGCTTTGGCTCGGAAGGTGAGGCCAGGCTTTAGAGCGAGACATAATTATGCCTCGCGTCCTGGCCGCAAGGGCGGAGGCAATTCCTTACGCAGCGGAATTGCCGGATGGAGCGAAGCGACAGGTCCCCGCCGGGGTCGCGGAAAACCGCTATGCGGTTTATCCGTGACCGCTATCCTCCCGCAATTCTTACTCTTCCCATGAAAATCCGCCGCCACCCGCGCCAATACACGTTTGAATTGGACTCGGTCCGCAGGCTAGCGCCGGCGACGGCCCAGTATGCGCAGTATGCGCAGGAACAGGTTGATGATGTCCATGTACAGCGCGGCGGCGCTGTCCACGGCGTTATCGAGCGTCTTCGGGATATTGTTCGCGCGGCCCCAGTCGTAGCCCACGTAGCCGCAGAAGATGACCACGACTATCCAGTCTATTATCCCGTGCTGCTTGTGGAAGATAAAGATGTCGGCCAGCTCCACCAGTATCACCAGCAGCAGCGAGACGGTCAGCGCCGTGTGTATGCGCCTGAAGAAGGCCGGGAACAGCGAGCCCAGCAGCATCATGCCCAGCGTAACGGTGCCGGTGATCCTGATGGCCTCCAGCACGAGCGCGCTGTCGTAGCGGGCCACGACCACGTTTATCACGAAACCGAACGGTATTACCACCAGATTGTAACCGAGGAAGCTCACGCCCGGGTTGGAGGACCTGTTGAACAGGTAGACGCCGGCGAAGCAGGAGGCGAAATAACCAAGCAGAAAAAGCCTTATGTCTATGCCCGTTATCACCGAGGCCGGGATGTTCCTGACCATCCACCAGTTCACCAGGAAGCCCCAGCACAGCACCAGCCCCATGGCCAGGTTATAAGCGCCGTCGCTCATCACCTCGCCGTCGGCCGCAGTGCGGCTGAAAACGTCGTTGGCCACATTATCGTTATCCATACCCGTATTCTAGCATACGCGGCGGGCCGGTCCCTTCTCCCGGAAGGAACGCCAGAACCCCGCGGCGCCAGAAAAAAGGCCGCCGGGGATCTCCCGGCGGCCTAACGAAACGGCGCGTACCGCTATTTGCCTACGGTCAGCGTTACCGTCTCGCCTTTCTTGACCATCCTGTTCTCCGCAGGCGACTGCGCGCTCACGCGCCCCAGCAGCTTGCCGGTGCGCTTCACCTTGAAGCCCTGCACGGCAAGAATGGCGGCCGCCTCTATATAGTTCTTCCCCACCAGGTTGGGCACCGGGAACAAGGCCTCTTCCTTCGGCGGTTCCGGCTTGGCCTGGGCGGCCTGCGTTTGCTGCTGCGCTGCCTGCACCTGCTGCTGGGCGGCCTGCACCTGCTGCTGCGCGGCCTGCATCTGCTGCTGCGCAGCCTGCATCTGCTGCTGCGCGGCCTGCGCCGCGGAGGAGGAAGCGGCGGCCTTGGCGGCGGCGGTCAGGCGCCGCACTATCTCCACGCGGCGGTTCAGCTTGCGGCCCTCCTCCGTGGCGTTGGACGCCACCGGGGAAAGCGGGCCGGCGCCGTGCGCGGAAAGCGCCGCGGCGGCCACGCCGCGGCCCTGCAGGTCCTTCAGCACGGCCTGCGCCCTGTCGTCGGACAGCTTCATGTTGGCCTGCAGGTCCCCCTCGTCGTCGGTGTGACCCACCACGTAGAACTTCTCTCCGGGCGAGGCCTTCAGGAACGCGGCTATCTGGTCCAGCACCGGGCCGGACTCCGGCTTGATAGCGCTGCTGCCGCTGTCGAACAGTATGCCGTAGAAGGCTATGCGCCCCTCGCGCTTCATCGCCTCGGCTATCTTCTCCGCCTTAACTATACCGGCGCCGAGCGGCGCTTCTTTTGCGACGTCCAGCCTGTAGACCGGGTAGTTCCACCAGCCGGAATTCACGTAGACCGAGACATAGACGTTCCCGGCCGGGTTCGCCTTCTTCGCGGCGATGTAGAACTGGGTCTCCGGCGCGCCTTTGGTCAGGGGCGCCGAGTTGTTCCAGCCGTAGTCTTCGGCGAACGGGTTCAGCCCGTACCAGGCGTCCTTGAAGCCCTGGCCGCAGGCCTTGGCCTCGCAGGAATAGACCGTCTCGTAGCCGTTCTCGGCGAAGAACTTCTTGTACACCGAAAAGACGGCGAAAGGCGTCTTGCCCTCGGCCTTGTAGAGCTGCGACGACGTCATGCCTTCCACGGGCGTGACCTTGGCTATGGCGCCTTTGGCCTCCGGGCCGGCCGCGAACTTGTAGCGGCCGAACTCAGCGGCTTCGCCGTGTATCACGGCGGAGCCTTCCACCGGCCCCGCCAGCTGCATGGCCCAGCCGGGAGCCTCCGCGCGCGCGCAGCGCGCGGCGATCAGAACCGACGCGGCAAAAGCGGCCGCCACGAACATTCGTTTCGACATATTCCCCCCTTAAGTCTGGCCGCGGGCGCGGCCCTATGCCTGAATTCTACAACAATTAACACCGCGGAATTACACAAACGGGCCGCACGAGAACCTTGACTGCGGTGCCGGCGGCTGTTTATGCGCGGGCGCGGCCTATGTTAGAATTAACGCATGAAGAAGCGCGCCTTCCCCAACGACGACGAGAAAGAATACGCGGAGCGGACCTTCGACGGGCTCGACCTGAAGGGGATACGGCTGGAGTCCAGGCATTTCCATTCCTGCGTGTTCCGTAACTGCGACCTCACCGGCGCCGAGCTGCGCTTCTGCCGCTTCCGCGGATGCCGCTTCGAAAGCTGCAACCTGAGCCTGGTGAAGCCGAACGCCTCCTCCTTCGAGGGCCCGGATTTCAGGAACTCCAAACTGACCGGCCTGAACTGGACCGAGGCCGCCTGGCCCAAGCTCAACCTCTCCGGCCCGCCGCGCTTCTACTCGTGCGTCCTGAGCGACTGCGTGTTCATCGGCCTGAACCTCGCCGGCGCTGTCATGAAGGACTGCCTGGCCAAAGAGACCGACCTGCGCGACGCAGACCTCTCCGGCGCGGACCTCTCCGGGACCGACTTCTCCGGCGCCCTCTTCGGAGGCACGAAGCTGCAGAAGGCGAACCTCTCCGGGGCGCGGAACTACGCCATCAACGTGGGCACCTGTCCCGTGAAAGGCGCCAGGTTCTCCCTGCCAGAGGCCATGGCCCTGCTCGACGGCCTGGGCATAAAGCTGGACTGAACCGCCGCTCGCATCCCAAAAAACGGAACCGCCGGGCTTCCCCGGCGGCTTCGGCTACGGGTAAAGCTTGATCAGGCCGCGCGGGTCCTTGTCCCGCAGCACGGCCCAGACCTCTTTATACGGCTTATGCTGGCGGCAGTTGGCTATGATATGCCGCTTTATCCTGTCCGAGTTCAGGCGTATCCGCTCGAACTCCGCCAGGCCCATGTCGCAGTAGAGCAGGAGCACGATGTTCTCCGCGTCCGAGGAGATCTTCTTAGTGGTCTTGCGGTCTATGGCCTCGAACACCTGAGCTACTATATCCCTGGGAACTGGCCCGGGGCCGCCGGCGTCGTAAGCCCTGGCCGCGTAGAACTCCTTGCCGGGCCCGACCTGCGTGACCTGCAGCTGGATCCTGCCGTCTATCTCTATGTCGACGGAATCGTCTTCCTTGCGGTGCTTTATCTCGTAAGGGACGGAACCGAACAGGTGCCCGGCGAACAGCCTCGCCGCGCGCTCCTCGATGCCCCTTTTGACGCTTTTCCCTTCGTCCATGTCGATGATCCCCCTGGTCCCTCCCCTTGAAGGATAGTATATATCTTTTCCGCAGGCGTGTAAGGGAGAGGCCGCGCCTGACCTCGCAAAAAACGGAACCGCCGGGTTTCCCCGGCGGTTCCTGATCATGGATCCGTGACCTGCAGCCGCTATACCATACCGTACGTGGCATCAGTGCCCGGCGGCTACAGACCCTTTTTTCCGGTATTTCTTCGCCGCGTCCTCTTTGCCGGCTTTTTCCAGCGCCTCCACCATCTGCGAATAGGCCTCGTCCCCGGGGGCCGGCTTATACTTCTCCAAGTACGCGTCGAAGGTCTTCACGGCGTCGCCGGTATCCTTCATGGCCGCCTGGCAGATGCCTATGCGCAGCTCCGCTTTGCGCAGCGATGCCTCCGTGGAACCGTCCCAGCGCGACTGGTATATATCGATGGCCAGCTTATAAAGCCCTTTTCCCTCGAGCACGGCCCCGCTGGAAAGGAGCGGGTCCTGTTCGCCGGCCCGGCCGCGCAGCTCCCTGGCGGCCTCGGTACCCGGGTATTTCTCCTGTATCTCGGCGTACATGGCCGCGGCCTTCTCCTTCTTCCCGGCCAGCTCGTAGCACTGCGCTATCCTGCCGCTCGCCTGGGCCTTTACCCAGTCGCGGTAGGTGTTCTGTATAGCCGATTCGTAAAGCTGTACGGCCTTCTCGCAATCCGCCTGCGTTTTGACGCCGCCGTAACCGGAATAGATCTGCCCCAGGTAAAGGTAGGCGTCGCCCAGCCTCTGGCTCCTGGGGTACTCATTTATGAGGAGCCTCAGGAGCGCTTCCTCCTCTTTCAAAGCCTCGGGGGCGTTGTCGCGCGCGGCTATCCAGTCGTAATTGACGGCGGCTTTCAAAAGGGAGTAATCGGCCAGCTCCGAATCCGGATATTGCTGCGCTATCTTCTTATAGAGGCCCGCGGCCTCCTCGTACCGCGCGTCCTTGAAAGCCTCCTCGGCTTTGACGAAATCATCGTCGGCCGGCTTCGTCATCCCGCGCAGCACGAAAGTGTTGGTCTTCCCTATCAGGGAATAAGAAATACCCTTGCCCCGGAGGAACAATAAAATATCGGCCACGGTCGTATTTCTTATGAAGGTGGTTACACGAATTTCCCGGGTGTCCTCCGTCACCACGAAATTCACCTTGGCCTTCGCGGAAACGATATCCAGGAAGGTGACTAACGGCGCTTCCTTCACCCGCACACCCTCCACCACCCTCTGCAGCAACGGGCTCTCGATCTCCTTGCGGGTAAGCGGCGGAAAATTCCCGAAAGGCGCCGCGATCCGCGAAACCCGGTAACTGTCCCCTGCCGCGTACCGGCGGAATTCCAGACGCTTGGTTGCCTTCAGGAGCGCCATTACATCCCCCAGCGAGCTGTCGCGCAGGAACACCGTAACATGAGAATCGGCCAGCCCGGGGGCCAGCGTGAACGATACCCCGGTCTGACTGGACACGATGGACAGGAAATCCTCGAGAGTGGCGCCTTTCACTCTTATGGAGGAAAGGCGTCTCTCGAGAAGGTCCTCCCCGCCGGGACGCGCGCCGCCGGTCAGGCGCCCGTTGGGGGTCTCGTTCTCCTGCGCGCGCGCCGCGGCGGCGAACGCGGCCGGCAGCAGGGCCGCGCCCAGCATGACGTAAAGGATCTTTGCTTTCATACAGTTATCTCCCTTGCTACGAAGCTTTCGCTGTCAGTGCCTTCCGGCCCGGAAAAGTTCACTACAGCATCCCGCACCTGGCCGTCGCGCAGCTGTCCGTGTAGGAATATACTCCCTGTTTATGTACGGCCGTCCCCGCCGGCGCGGACAGCCCGCTCCTGACCGTGGCCGGACCGTCGGAAAAATAAAGCACTTCCGCCGTATCCGCCTTGGCGAGCCCGGGCCCCTTCAGCGCTACCGCGCCGAAATAGAGGATGACGGCGCAGGCGGCCAGGCCTAAAGCCCAGGCCGGCCTGAACAAATACCCGTAGAACTCGCGCAGGTATCCTCTCCGCGGCGTTCCGGCCGGCAGGCTCCGCATAAGCCTGGCAGTGAAATCCCCGGAAACCGGCGTCAGCGGGGCCGAAGCAGCGGCCGCCCTGAGCCGTTCCAAAGACTCTATCCTGGCCCGGCAGCCGGGACATGCGCTGACGTGCGCCTCCATGGACGCGCGGAGCGGGCCATCCCCGCTGAAAATATAGTCGACAAGCTGCTCTTTGGAAAGGCAGTTCATTGCTTTTCACCTCTCTCCGGGGCCAGGACCGCTTTAAGCCTCGCCGCCAGCGCCGCCATGGCGTTATGTATGCGCGAGCGCACGGTACCCACGGGGATATCCAGCGCGTCAGCTATCTCCTGGTACGACAGCTGCTCCCAGCAGCTCAGGAAGATGACGGAACGGTGCAGCGGCGAAAGCCCGTCCACGGCGTCGCGTACGGCCCGCCCGCTCTCCATGCCCTCGAAAGCCGATTCCGCCGACGGCGCGGCGTCCGGCGGCTCGTACCCGTCTTCGTCCGCGGCCGCCGCGAACAGCCCCGCCTCGCGCCCCCGCTCGCGCAGCCGGCGGCGGCAGACATTGCGCGCCAGAGCGTATATCCACGTACTGAGCCGCGACTCGCGCCTGAAGCTCTCCAGCGACCGGTAGACCTGTATGAAGACTTCCTGCGCTATATCCTCCGACTCCCTGTCCGGGCCGAGAATGCAGGTGATGAACCGGTGCACGCGGTCCTTGTACAGCTCCACCAGGTCCGCGAAGGCCGAGACATCGCCGCCGATAAAACGCTCCGCCAGGGCGTTCTCCCGCGCGGCCAGTTCCTTCTTGTCAGGGGGTCCCATATTCTCTACGGTAAAAAAATTATATGGTTATTCGCGGCGCTCCGCAATAAACGCCCGTCAGCGCGCCACGGCCGTCCCACGCGCCTGTAAGGTCCTGTAATAAAAGAAATAGCCCGTGCCCCGATCGGTACTTTTCCTTCTTATGATGAGCTGGCGGTCCTCTATGGTCAGCGTACAGTCCTTGCCGGCCCCGGCGACCTCGGATTCCGGGTACTTCTCCAATATGGGCTTGCATACCCGGTACAGCGCGCAGACGGGGCCGTCATTGCCGCCGCAGGCCAGCCCCTTCCCGTTGTCCGGGGAAAAGGCCTTTACCGCCGCGGGAATGGAGATAGCCGCGGCCACGAACAAGACAGAAAGCCAGAACTTTCCAGACATAAACTTCCTCCGATAGCTGCAGTTCTGCCCTGTATGTGCCAAAACCCGCGAAAAAGTTCACTGCGACCCGGGGAAAAACAGAACCGCCGGCTTGCCCTGCCCTTTGGCTCCGCGCCCAAGGCAGACACAGACGGTTAGACCTGCAAACAATAGGATCTAAGACAACGGGTAGGGGTTTCCCCGGCGGCGGTCAACGAACGGCGGACTTCGCGGACTATTTCAGCCGCTTGGGCCGCAGGTAGAGGTGCATGTTGCCCGAGGGGACCTGCTCGCCGAACAGATCGGCGTCGCGGTACTCCTTGTATTCCTCCAGGCGTATCCTCTCCAGCGCGGAATTGAACTCCGCCAGCGTGTGGTAGCCGGGGCTCTTGCGCATCTCGTAATCCAGCTTGCGCTGCATCAGCGACATGAACTGATATATAGTCAGGGTATAATCCACCGCATCGCGTCCGATGCCGGTAGGCAGGTCGCCGACGGCGTCGTGGATCCTCTTCTTGCCGAGGACCATCAGCACCTGGCCCAGCGCCTGGTTCAGGATGTTCCGGGAGAAGTCGTAATCCTCGCGCTCCATCCACTCGGCCATCTTGCCGTAAAGCGCGTCTATCCTGTTCATCTCCCCTATCCTGGCGTAATCAGTCCACTCCGCGACTACGCGGAACCTGGGGTCCACCTCCGCGTCCTGTGCCACGAACACGTAGGGCTTGCGGATGCCGATGTTGGAATACGTCTTGCTGCGGCCGCCGCCGGGCAGGCGGCTCAGCTCCAGCGGCACGGCGGGGCCGCCGGCCATACGGAAAGCGGCGGCCGCGACCTCGGTGCAGTAAAGGGCGGAATCGTCATCGTAGTTCATGAAATAGTCGTACGGTATATGCCCGCCCAGCATGCGGTCATGCATCAGCTCGGCGGCCTTCCGGGCGAGGGCCTCGTCCTCGTAGCGCAGCACTATCAGGCGGGCCCTGCCGGCGGTGAACTTCGCCAGCGGCTCTACGGCCGCGCCTACCCCGCTGTCGGAGGACAGGATGAACACCTGGCCGTCGGCCGGGTCGCGCCAGACCATTCCGAGGTGGCTGTATTCCCCTGGCGTGACGGACATGCGGGCCGCCACGGAGCCCATAAGGTTAAGGCCGCGGCTGAGCATCACGTCGCCGGTCCTGAGGTCGCCGGGGAAGCTGAAAGGGCCGTCGGTCTCCACGTTGATATCGCCCTTGAACGGTTCCGACGCCTTCGTTCCCCCGCCCAGCAGAGAGACGCCTATGTCGTCCTGCGCGTGCCGGGCCTGAGATACCAGCTCGCGCACGCAGGCGGACCTGCCGACGGAATGGACCAGCCGGGCGCGCAGAGCGAAGAGCGCGTCCATATCGGCCTTGGTGCCGCGCGCCGGGGCGCCGTCCAGCGCGCCAAGCATGCCGGACATCTCGGTCCGGCAGGCGTCCTGGGCCGGGACCTGCTCCGTAATTCCAGCCGCCGCGCGCGGAGCAGGGATGGCCCGCGCGTCCATGGCTTTTATCTTAGAGGCGCTTACGGCCAAGTCGGAGAATTCCGCCGACTGCGCCGTGGAAGTTATGCCCGCGATAATGATGATGAAAAGAGTTTTTCGCATTATTTTCCTCGACTATAGTATAACCGTCCGGAAGACGGCGCACATGAGCAAGTCGGGAAGACGGCGCCGGGAAAAGGGCCCAGGCGCGCGTGGGCATCCCGGCCGGGACGTACGGCCCCGGTCTAATATGAACTGGCGACTTGACCTGGCGTCCGCTGTTTTTGCAGCATAGCCCTGAGGGAACGCCCGGAAGCCGGGGGGCTTGCGGGCCGCGCGGGAACCCGCGCATCACATAGCGGAAATATCTGCGGCAACGGGCCCGCCCTGCGGGAACGGCTTTCCGTCGCACGCCGCCGCGCTATTTCCGCGCAAGGGGGGCATATGGGATATATCATAGCGGTATTGCTGGCCGCGGCGCAGCCGGCGGCTTCGGCGCCGCCGGACGTTACGGCCCTCACGCGCGCTTCCGGCGTCATGGACGAATGCGCCGGCCTGGCCGACGCCATAGCCGCTCTCAAGGCGCCGGCCGGCCTGCCGAGGGCGCAGGCCGAGGAGTACATCAACGAGCTGGCCGGCGGCGACCTGATGGAGGTCGCCCCCGCCGACGCCAAGTTCCTGGACGGCGCGCTGGAAAAGGCCGGCCGGCTGGAGGATTGCGGCAAAAGATACAGGGCGGCGCTGAAGGAGTCGGAGCCCCTGCTGCAGAAGCTCCAGGCGGGCAAGCTCAGCGAGCAGGACGCCGGGGCACTGGGCGCGGCGATGGAAAAATACGGGGCCTCCAAGGAGAAGCTGGAAGCCGCGCTCGACAGGCTCTCGCTCAACGCGGAGCTGCAGCCTTTCGTCTCCAAGGCGCTGCGCGAGTATTTCCTGGAAGAAGAGGGTGCGGCCGCCGGGACGCTGGCCGCCAGCCCGAAGCTGCGTGCGGCCGCCTCCGGTCTGGACCCGCAGCTGACGGGCCAGTTGAAGGAGTTGCTCCGCAAACAGAAGGAGCAGCTGAGGACGAAGGCCGACAGGGACAAGGCCGAGTCGGCCAAAAACCAACAGGCTTTAAGGGAGCTGGAAACCCGGAAGAAGGCGCTGGCCGCTCCGGCCACTAATGCGCAGGCCGCTCCCGCTCAGCCTTCCCCCCCGGAAAACCCGCTGGACAGGAAGGATACAAGCCAGGTGATGGAATGGCTGGCCCAGGAGGTGGCTTCCGCCCGCCAGCCCTACTGCTACCGCGACTCCTACGGCCGCGGCGTGGGCGTGCCGCTGAGCTCCTGCCCGCCGGATAAGGAAAAGGACGCCTGGCTCTGCTACCCGAAGTGCAAAAGCGGCTACGACGGCGTGGGCCCGGTCTGCTGGCGCAGCTGTCCTTCCGGCTACGTGGACACCGGCGCCTTCTGCCACATAGACAAGCCGCTGACGAAGGGCGGCAAGTGGGTCTGCTCCTGGAAGCTCTTCGGCAAATGCATGATGAAGAAGCTGGAGTGCCCCTCCGGCTACGTCAACGCGGGCCTTTTCTGCGCGCTGAAGACCCCGGCGGTGCCGCCCGGCTGGCGCGGGCTTTCCGGTCTGGACATCATAAAGGACTCGTACGGCCGCGGCGTGGGCGCGCCGATGGACTGCGCGGCCGGCCTGGAGGAGGACGCGGCGCTGTGCTACAAGCCCTGCAAAGACGGGTATCACGGCGTCGGGCCGGTCTGCTGGATGGACTGCCCTAAGAGCAAGACCGAGTGCGGCGCGGGCTGCGCCGACGGCACCGTCACCTGCATAACCAATACGGCGCAGATGGTGGTAGCCCCGGCGATGCTGGCCATGAACATAGCCAGCGCCGGCGGCACTTCGGGCATGACGAGCTATTATCCGCAGATAGTCAAAGCCTTCACGCTGGCCAAGGGCGGCGCGGCCCTCGGCATCGAGGCAAAAGAGAACGTGGACATGTGGGTGAACGACTACTCCAGGAACTTCGACAAGCTGACCACGCCGGGGATAGCCGCCAGGCTGCACGCCGCCTGCGCGGGCCACGCCGAAGCCGAGGAGTACCTCAAGAAGCAGTACGCGCTGGTCAACCTGGACATGATGCTGGAGAAGGACGTGGGCGAGACGGCCAAGAGCACGCTGGCGGTGGCGTCCGGCTTCGACCCGACGGGGGTGTCCGGCGTGGTCTCGGCCTACTGGCAGCCGGTGTGCACGCCGCCGGAGGCCTTCCCGAAGGTGACGTTCAGGAGATAGCGGCCATATTGGGGGAGCTATGCACGAAGGCATGACCAGGACCGCCTGGCGGAGGCCGGCAGCGCTGCTGGCGCTGGCGCTCGCCTGCGGCTGCAGCACCGGCACGCTGAAGAAGGACAAGGAGCTGACCGCGCTGCTGGCGGACCTGATGAAGCGCAACCAGGAGATAGAGGCGGCCAAGCTGGCCAGGCAGGCGGAGGAGTTCCGGACGCTCGACGTGAACGGCTCCGGGGCCGGCGCCGTGGTCACGCTGGACCTGGTGGACGCCCCGGCCGACACCGCGTTCCTGCGGCTGATGGGCCGGGCCGGCATGCCTTACCGCATGGGCGACGTGCGGCTGCCGGGGCGCGTTACCGTCAAGGCCGAGGGCGTGCCGCTCACCGAAGCCGCGCGCCTGCTGACGGAGCCGCTGGGCGTCTCGGCGCGGCTGCGCGGCGACACGCTGTTCCTGGAGTACGCGCCGGTAAAGCCGGCCGAGCAGCCGGCCGCGCCGGGCGGCACCGTTACCCGGAGCTTCGTGCTCAAGTACCTGACGCCCGATACCGCCTACGGCCTGCTCAACGACCTGCTGCCCCAGCCGCGCTCCGTCGGCATCAGCAGGGTGCCGGACCTGCGCAGCATCTACCTGTCCGGGCCGGAAGGGGAGGTGCAGGGGGCGCTGGACCTGCTCGCCCGCGCCGACCGCGATCCCGGCGCGGTGCAGCTGGAGGCGGTCATAGTCAGCGTCAACTCCAGCGCCTACCAGGAGTTCAACTCGCAGTTCAGCAACATCGCCAAGGGCAGGGTCTCGGGCGGCAAGATACACGTCTGGGCCCTGCAGGAGAGCTCGCTAGAGTTCACCTACAGCCAGAACCCGGCCGTGAAGAGCCCGCTGACGTTCAGCGCGCTGATGAACATGCTGTTCCAGCAGCAGCAGGCCAGGGTGATAGCCCGGCCGTTCATAACCACGATGAGCGGCCAGGAAGCCGAGATGAAGATAGGCCAGAACCGCTACGTGGTGGTGCAGCAGCCGTCGGCCGGCTCGGCCGTCTACGGCACGCAGGCCATAGAGTCCGGCGTGGGCCTGCGCATAACGCCGCTGGTGCTGGGCGAGAGCCTGGTGCGGCTGGACATAAACATGACCAACCGCCAGTTCCTGCCTTCGCAGGGCAACATAGACCAGATCATAGACAACAACAGCGCCAGGACCGTGCTGACGCTGGAGGACGGGCAGACCGCGGTCATCGGCGGGCTCAAGATGAAGAGCATCGCCACGGCCAACGCCGGCCTGCCCTGGTTGAGGCGCATACCGCTGCTGAACCTGCTGACCGCCGCCCACGAGGAGGACCAGAGCGGGCAGGAGGTCTTCTTCTACCTGACGTCGCGCATAGCCAGACCCGGCATGCAGGGTCTGGCCGTCATGCCGGAGGCCTTCGGCGCCGGCAACGCCCTCCTCACCCCGGTAGAGAAGCTGCAGCGCTGACCCCCTGGAACAAAGCCGCCGGGCTTCCCCGGCGGCCCCGCCCTTCAGCCGCCGCGCAGCCTGCGCTTGGCCTCGCTCACACCGCGGCGCATATGGGCGATCATCATGAACCTCCTTTTGGCCAGTATGCGCTTCTTCGGGTCCGCCTTGAGTTCCAGGCGGCGGGTCTCGCGGCGCAGCTTGTCGTAGCTCTTGAGCCGCTCGGGCGACAATGCTCCTTCGCTTACCGCGGCCTGCACCGCGCAGCCGGGCTCCGCGCCGTGCGAGCAGTCGGCGAAGCGGCAGCCCTCCGCCAGCGCCTCGATGTCGCTGAAGGAAGACTCCAGCCCCTCGCCCGAATACTCCACGCAGAACTCGCGCACTCCGGGCGTGTCTACGACCTGCCCGCCGCAGGGCAGGAAGTACAGGTGCCTGGCCGTGGTGGTATGCCGGCCGCGGGAGTCGCCCTCCCTCACGGCGCCCGTGACAGCGGTCTCGATACCGGCCAGCCGGTTGAGCAGCGTGCTCTTGCCCGCTCCGGAGGAGCCCAGCAGGCAGCAGCGCAGCCCGCCGGCCAGCTCCGCCTCCACCTCCGCCACGCCCTCGCCTGAGACGGAGGACACGCAGAACACCCGCACCCCGGGGGCGGCCCGCTCCACCGCCGCGAGCTTTTCCGGCAGCTCCCCGGCCGGAGCCAGGTCCCTCTTGGTGAGCACCACCACCGGCACGCCGCCGCTGTCCCAGGCGGCCACCAGCAGCCGCTCCAGGCGGGCGACGTTGTAGTTGCCGTCCAGCCCCATCACTATCAGCACCCTGTCCACGTTGGCCGCCAGCGGCTGCGCGTCGCCCTGCGCGCCCACGCCCTTGCGCAGCAGCAGGCCGCGCCGCGGCAGCACCGCGTGCACCACGGCCTTAGCGCCGCCGTCGTGCAGCGTCACGCTCACGTCGTCGCCCACCACGGGGTAGTCCAGCCTGCCCGCCGCTTCGCCCATCAGCTTCCCCGACACAGTCGCCGGCAGCTCCCTGCCGTCCAGCCGCACGGTATAGGACTGCCTCTGTTCCGCCGTAACGAGCGCGGTGAACAATGTTCTTTCGTTCATGATTTCCTTGAATGACCGATACCGAATGACGCACGCTGTGCGCGGCCGCCAGGGCAAAGCCCAGGCCGGCGTTACACTGCCCGCGTCCCCGCTACCGGTTAGAAAGGAAGGGAGGCGCGGCAGCCGAACATGGATATTATCTCCGTCATATCACGCCTCCTGTAATGTGGGATAACTGCACAGATATTATACACCACCGCCCGCAAAAAGCAAGGCCGCCGGGCTTCCCCGGCGGCTTTGCCGTCACGGAGCGGCGACCGCGCGGCTATAAAAGCCTGCCGCGCCTGAAAGGGACGAAGTCCTTGCGCAGCCCGGAAGAGGACCTCCAGATCCGGGTCGGCGCCGGCATGCCGGAGGGCTTGGCCTGCGGCTGGGATGCGGCTTCATGACGGGCCCTGGCCATCCCCCCAGTGATCTCCGCCTGACCGGCCAGCCAGGCGGCTTTTTCGGCGAGTTCCAGGCAGCGTGCCCGTTCTTTTTCCACCTCGGCCTTCAGCTTGGCTATCTCCGCCGCCTGGGATTCGAGCTGCAGTTCCTTATAGTGCATCTCCGCGCCCAGGCGGTCATAGTCCTGCCGGAGGTCCCTCAGGGCCGAGATAGTGGACGTGGTCTTTACGTTCTGCTCCATGATCTCCAGGTGCAGCGAATCGTTCTCGTCGCGCAGCGCCGCGAGCTCCCTTTTCACGGCAAGTATCTCGCGGCTCATCCGCCAGGAGCCGCCATGAAGCTCCGGGGCCGCCATCCGCCGCTCGTACGGCTCGGCCTTGGGGACCGCAGGACCGGCCTGCGCGGCCGGAGCGCGCCTGCCGCCGAACAGCTCTTCCTCTATGCGCCTGAGCGTATTGAAACCGGAGGGGCTGGCATCATTGGCATCCATATAGTTCTCCTCATCGTTAAATGAGTATATAGGCCTTCGCTCACGCAATGCTCCGGAAAAGCTCAGATTTTCCTCAAGTCGCCTCTTCAGCCGCAGATCGCCCCGTTAAAAAACAAAACCGCCGGGTTTCCCCGGCGGCTTAAAAAGGCCGCTGCCGTCATTTCCCGCGCTCAGCGCCGGCCCTCCGCGCCCTGCCCGCCGGACATGCCGTCCAGCTTCCCGATGAACTCCCTCACCCGTCTTTCATCCTCCCCCGGCGGCGGAGTTGACGGCGTCAGCCGTTCCGGGACGCCTATCTCGATGCGCTCCAGCCGGCCGGAGAAAAGCCCGACCTTGTAGCGCAGCGTGACCGTAACGCGGTACTTCTCGTAGCCCAGGCTCAGGGTGGCTGACATGCGGTCGCCGGCCAGGTTGAAGCTCTTCGGAGTATCGCAGGACCGGAGAGGGCCTATATCCTTCGGCAGGCCGGTGAAGAGCGGCGAGGCCGGTATAGGTACGTAAGGAGAATCCCCCTTTCCGCCCAGCCAGGTCACCGTCTCGGCGAAGCGCAGCTCGCGCGACGCCGCCTTGAAGCGTATGGGCCCGGAGGCCGCCTCGAGGTCCCCTTTCAGCAGGTTCGAGCAGATAGCGGCCGCGCCGAAATCGTTGCCTTTGTAGATGCGGGACGCCACCCTGCTCGGCAGCATGGAGTCGGCGATGGTGGACACCAATATCAGCGCGGTCAGGCCGACCGCGACATAGAACAGCTTCAGCAATATGGATAGTAACTTTTTCATTTCCTTCGGTCGGCTCCCCGCCGCATTCCTTGCCGGCGGCACTTGTCCCGGCCGGTCACTTACCGGCGGGCGCGGCCAAGGCGGCCAGCGCGCCGGCCGCGGCCTTGAGCATCGGCTCCGGGGATATTTCCGCGCCGACCGCGCGGCTCATCCATTCGCGCGGGGTTATGGAGCCCAGCACGCACATGCGCTCCATCTCGTCGGCCAGCCTATGCCCCTTGAAATACTCCTCCACCTGGAAGGCGATGATATGCCCCAGCGGGTAGTCCGGCAGGTAGAGACCGTTGCTTATCATGTGCGAATAGACGCCGAGCAGCGTGCAGCCCCGGCCGCCCAGCAGCGGCGCGTAGTACTTGTCCCATACCTCGCCCGCTATGCGCGTCACGGCCTCGCGCAGGTCCGCCGGTTCCGCTTCCCTGTTGGCGTAAAGCCAGCGCCAGACGTACATGTCCGTCAGCGCCACGCCCGCTATCTCGCGCGTGGCCCAGAAGGTGTCCAGCGTCTTCATCAGCGCGGCTTTCCCGCCGGAGGACGGCAGTCCCAGCACCTCCAGGTCGCGGTCCTGGAAGACGAAAGCGAAGCCCTCGGTGAAAGCGGTGTTCGGCACCCCGGACAGCAGCGTATGGTCCACCCGGCAGAGCGAGAAGACCTGCTCCACGTTGTGGCCCAGCTCGTGCATGGCTATATTGAAGCCGAGATAGTTCATGCCGCCGGCGGGGACCCTGGTGCGCAGGCGCGCCTTCTCGGTGCGCATGGAGGCGCCCCAGGCGTGGCCCGAGCCGCGGGCCGCGTCCACCTGTATCCGGTCGCCCACGAAGCGCGCCGTCTCTCCGGAAAAGCCCAGCTTGCGCATTATGTCGGGGATCGCCGCCTGGAAAGCGGCCGCGTCCGGGAACGAAGAAGCCGTCAGCTTGTCCAGCTCGGCCGGGGAAACCGATGACCGCGCCTTGAAACCGTCGTACCAGATGTCGAACGGCTCCAGCGGCCGGCCGAGGCGTGCCGCAATAAGCTTAGCCGCCGCGGCCCCCTCCGGCGCCTCCAGCAGGGCAGTGAACATCGCCTCCACCTCGGCCTCGGGTATCTCGCGGCCCAGGTTGAACTTCCGGTCCATATGGGTGGGCTCCTGCGGGAAGTACGGGTCCTCCTTCAGGTGCGCCCGGAAGACGTCGAGGAACCGGGCGTAACGCGTATCCGGCTCGCGGCGGGCCGCCGCGCCGTTGAGCGTGTTGGCCTCCGGGTCCCACGCGTATTTGCCGGAATCCACGGCCTTCTCCGGTATCTCCTGCGCCACTATGCGCTCCATCACGCGGCGTATGACGCGCTGCTTCTCAACCGCGCCCTCGCCCTCCGCGTAAAGGCTCTTGAGGTGGTCGCGCAGACCCCAGTGCGAGATAAGCTTGGGGCCGTCTGGAAAGATCTTTTTTCCGTCCGCGCCCGTCAGACAGCCCAGGTGGACGTTGTACGAGCCTATATAGGCCTCGGCGGCGGCATAGGCCGCGTAGACCGCCCGGTTCACTTCCGGCGGCACGCGCCTCTTGAAGCGCTGCGCCAGCCGCGCCCGCGCCCACTCGGAGCGGCTCCAGTCCGGGCCGAGCTTAAGGCAGTCGTCCAGGGTACGCACCGGGAAATTGAGCAGCACCACGAAAGCCAGCTTGGAGAGGAACATGTCCTCGGTGAAATGCTCCCCGGGAGAGTAGGCGGCGAACATCGCGTCCACTGGGTTGAGCGGGCCGGTGTCCTCGTCCATCTCGCGGCGCAGCTTCAGCGTCAGCGCGTTGAAGTGGCCGTCCGCGCTCTCGAGCTTGGACTCGAAAGCGGCCAGCACCACGTCCAGCCTGGAGGCGGGAACGAAGCTCTCCCGGCAGAAACGCTTGAACGCGGCGGCCGTGCCGTCCTTGCGGGTATCCCAGAGGGCGGCCGCCTGGCGCACGCCGGTCTCCGCGCGCTCCGCCTCGGCGGGATACTTCTTCTTGAGCTTGTCTATGACGGCTGTGATCGCGGCTTCCTTCAGCATATGCCCCTCCGGGAAATGTCTTTCAACCGATATCCTATCAAATTCAAAAAAAGAACCGCCGGGGAAGCCCGGCGGTTTCGGAAAGGCCGCGGTCCGCCTTTGCTACAGATGCACCGCCTTCATGGACTGCTCCGGATAGCGCAGGCCGGCGGCGGCGCCGCGCGGGGCGGCCTCGTCCAGCTCGCGCAGCTCTTCCGGCGTCAGCGCCATTTTAATCGCGGCGGCGTTCTCCTCCAGGTATTTGACGTGCTTGGTGCCGGGAATGGGCGCTATGTCCCTGCCCTGCGCGAGCACCCAGGCCAGCGCCAGCTGCCCCGCGGTGCAGCCCTTTCGCGCCGCTATCTTCTCTATACCAGCCACGATACGCAGGTTCTGCTCTATGTTGCCCTCCTGGAAGCGCGGGCTCATGCGCCTGAAATCGCCCTGCTCCAGCGAGTCGGCCTTCTTTATCTTCCCGGTCAGGAAGCCGCGCCCCAGCGGACTGTAAGGCACCAGGCCTATGCCCAGCTCGCGAATGACCGGCAGAATATCCTCTTCCAGGTCGCGCGTCCATAGCGAATATTCCGTCTGCAGCGCCGTTATCCTGTGCACCTTGTGCGCCCTGCGGATGGTATTTGGAGCGGCCTCCGACATGCCCAGGTGCCGAACCTTGCCTTCCTCCACCAGGCGCGCCATGGCGCCTATCGTGTCCTCTATCGGCGTGGCAGGGTCCACCCGGTGCTGGTAATACAGGTCTATTGTTTCCACGCCCAGGCGCTTCAGGCTGGCCTCGCAGGCGCTGCGCACGTACTCCGGCCTGCCGTTGATGCCCAGGAACTCGCCCTTGGGCCCGCGCATGTTGGCGAACTTGGTGGCGATCACCACCTTATCGCGGAAAGGCTTGAGCGCCCTGCCCACCAGCTCCTCGTTGACGAAAGGCCCGTACATGTCGGCCGTGTCGAAGAAAGTGATGCCGAGTTCCACCGCCCTGCGGATGGTCTTCACGGACTCCGCGTCGTCGTGGCTGCCGTAGAACTCCGACATCCCCATGCAGCCAAGACCGATGGCGGAAACCTTCAGACCGGACCTGCCAAGCTCTCTTTGTTCCATAGCGTACCCCCTCACCGGATCATAAACATTTCCCGGACCGCGCCGCCACCCGCTCCAAACACGACCGCCGGAACTTTCCGGCGGCTTCGTTATACGCGCTCCCAGCACCCGGCTACCCTGCCCGCTTGAGAAGCGTATAGCCGCGCAGCCGGCCGGCCTCATCTATCCTGACGTCGTAGGTACGGCTGGCGGCGTCCCCCGGCTTGGCCGCCGCGTCGTACATGTCCAGAATGACGTGGTACTGGCCTTTCTTAAGGCTGATATCCACCAGCCGCGGGAACTTCAGTCCCGTGTTCTCCACCAGCACGTCCTTGGCGGTGCTCAATATCCTGGTCATACGCCCCCCTAACCCAACCCCAAGGAAATTATAACCGCTGAGGATAAAAAGGGGAATCGCCCGGAAAGGCTATCTCCATACGGCGGGACAGCCCCGCCCCAAAACAAAACCGCCGGGCTTCCCCGGCGGTCCTGTAGGCGGCGGTATCAGCCCTTGATGGGGACCATGTCCCCGGAATAAACGGTGGGATCCGTTTCCGTGGGCACTATGCGGAACTTGTACACCGGTTTGCCGGTATTGTTGGTGACGGTGATCTCCGCAGCGCGGCCCTTCATGGCGAGTATCTTAGGATGCGATATCAGCTTCCGCGTGCTGCCGTCCGGCTGAAGCCCCTCGTAGAACACCGACAACTCCACCATGGCCGTTTTCTCGTCCCAGGAGGAAACCTTCACCTTCAGCAGCATGTCGCCGCTCTTTATCTCCTTCTCCTCGCCGTCCATGGAGATCAGCGTGCCGGAGGCCTGCTGGCCGCCTATAGAGACGGAGTAGGCGCTCGAGAACAGACGCTTCAACCCGTTCTTTATGCTCTGAGTGGCGCCCGGCATGGAGAGCACCACTATGACGGCCGCCGCGGCGAAGCCGGCCGCCCAGGCCGACCTGCGGCCGAAGGCGGAGACACGTCGGCCGGTTATGCCGGCGCGCACCCCGGGCCAGAGATCGCGCGGCTCGCGCAGCGGCACGCCGGCGCACGCTTCCCCGAATTTCTTCTCAAGGTCCTTCTCGTTCATATGCCCTCCACGCGGTATTCAGGATAGGCGGGCGAAAGCGCCTTCGCCAGGCGCCCGCGCGCCTTATACAGGCGCAGGCTTACGGCGTTGGGCGTTACGCCCAGCGTTTCGGCTATGTCCTTCGCCGGGAGGCGGTGCAGGTGGAACAGCACGAACGCGGTCTTCAGCTCCTCGGGCAGGGCCGCTATGGCGCCCTCGAGCGCGCGGCGCAGGCCGCCGCCCTCGAGCTGCTCTTCCGGGGACCCGCCGGCCTCGGCCGGCTCCGGGACGCCTTCATCATCTCCGGGGCCCATGAACGGCAGGAAACTCAGCAGGCGGCCGCGCTTCAGCCGGTTGCGGGCCACGTTCAGCGTGACAGTGTAGACCCAGTTGCGGAACGGCATCTCCCGCTTATAAGAGCCCAGCGCGGAATACATCCTTATGAACGCGGCCTGCGCCGCGTCCTCCGCCTCCGAAGCGTCCCCCAGCAGCCGCCAGGACAGGTCGTACACCAGGCCCTGGTAGCGCCTCACTATCAGTTCGAAGGCGTCGGCGTCCCCCGAGGCTACGCGGTCGAGTATCTGCAGGTCGGTCTGTTCCATCTTTCCTCCTGCATTATATACAATCGGCCGCGCCTAATCTTTCCGCCCAAAACAAAACCGCCGGGGAGACCCGGCGGCAGCAAGGCTGATGGAGCCGCTTAAATGTAGAACAGCACCGCGAAGTAATGGCACAGACTGCCGGCCAGCACGAAGAGGTGCCACACGGCGTGGAAGTAATGGAAGCGCCTGTCCAGCACGTAGAAAACCACGCCCGAAGTGTAGAACAGCCCGCCCAGCACCAGCAACGCCATGCCGCGCGCCGGCAGCGCCCGCACCAGCGGTCCCAGCGCCACGGTTATAAGCCAGCCCATAGCGAGATAGATAACGAGCTGAAGAATGCGCCGGCCCCGGCCGTAGAAAGTATCCAGCACTATGCCGAAGGCGGCCAGACCCCAGATGATACCGAACAGCCACCAGCCCACGGTGCCGCGCAGGGTCACCAGCACGAAAGGCGTATAGGTGCCGGCTATGAGCAGGTAGATGGCCTGGTAATCCACGAGGCGCAGGAATTTTTTCACCCTGCCGTAAGTGACGTGGTAGAGGGCCGAAGAGGAATAGAGGTAGAGCAGGGTAAACCCGTATACCGAAAAGCTCACTATGCGCCACGGATCGCCGCGCAGCGAAGCCGACACCACCAGCACCGCCAGCCCCGCCATAGCCAGCGCCACGCCCACCATATGGGTTATGCTGTTGGCCAGCTCTTCCTTATGTTTGCTCTCCATAGTTCAGCGGAACCGCTGCCCGCAATGATTTTCCATTATGCGATAATACTAAATCGCCCCCCCGCCCCAAAACAAAACCGCCGGGCTTTTCCCCGGCGGCGCTAATTAAATATTGTGGCTCCTGAACTCCCCCCGGAACTCCCTCCGGTTAATGTATAGGGCGTAGCGAGATGCGCAGGTCGCTGTTGAGCGCCCTGGCTATCCTGTCCAGCGTCAGGATGGTGATATTGGGATGCCGCAGCGTTTCGATGTCGGAAATGACCTGCTGCTTGGTATGCACCCGGCGCGCCAGCTCCGCCTGGCTGACGTGAAGGTTCTGGCGCCTCTCGGCTATCATGAGCGCCATCCGCGCGCGGATATCCTCAGCATCAAAGGCTTTCCTGAACTCTTTATTCTTCAGTTCGCCCTTAAGCCAGCCGTTCAGCGTCTGTTTCTTTTTTTTCATAACCTCACCTCGCCGCCAGCCAGACGGCCCTGCTCCTTCTCGCCCGCTCTATCTCGCCTGTCGGCGTATGGCGCGTCTTCTTGAGGAACCCGTTGGTCAGCACTATCTCTCTGCCTTCTATGAAGTAGAGCAGCCTGACCTCCAGACGCCCGAACGACAGCCTCAGCTCCCGTATGCCGTCCGCAAGCATGTCCGCGTACGGCCTCTTCAGGTCCGGTCCCCCCTCCTGCAAGAGCTGCAGCCACTTGGCCGTCTTCGCCCTGACCTTCACCGGCAGGCCGTCCAGGAAGTCCCTGGCGGGACAGCCCCCTCCCGCGTCCCGCCAAAACTCCACGCAGTACATCCCGCCCCCTTCCCTGAAAATAGTCTACATGATATATACTGTATGCGCAAGACCTATTTTCAAGACCCGATATGCACCTTCCCCTCATCGATAGCATAGCAGGCTAACCCGACAACCGACTGTCGGGACAAAACAAAGCCGCCGGGTTTTTATTACGGCTTGAAGCCGGTTATCTTCTTGGGCTCCGGGCCATCCGGCGGCTCCATCAGCGCCTTGATGGCGTCGAACACGCTCTTGAACTGGGCGTCATATTTCTTTTCCAATTCTTCCAGCTTTCGGGACAGTTCCTTGTGAGTATTAAGAAGCCGGCGAAGCTTAACGAAAGCCCGCATGATATGGATATTCACCTGCCGGGCACGTTTGCTCTTGAGCACACTGGACAGCATGCCGACTCCCTGCTCCATGAAAACACGCGGCAGATACTTGGAATGAGTCCCGCGCTTTAAGATGCCAGATCGGCATCTTAAAGACCGGTATTCCCGCTCCGAAAGCTGGAACATAAAATCAGACGGGAAACTTTCGATATTTCGGATAACCGCCCTATTAAGATGCCCTGTCGGCACCTCGTACATTTCCGCCAGATCACTATCCAGCATGACCCTGTGTCCCCGAATAAAGTATATCTTTTGCTCGATCATCTCCAGGGATATAACCTCTTTCATATCGCCCCCCTTTCCCGCTTATATCCTGGCAGACCAACCCGCCAAGGGGATGTCGAGTTTCTAAAGTTCCAATTTGGAACCTTAAAGATTCGGTTTGAGGTCACAGTTTGTGACCGCCAAATCAGGTATCGCATTTTGCGATACCCAGTTATCCACCCAGTTTGAGGTGCCAAATTGGCACTTCAAGTTTCAAGGCCGCAAATTGCGACCTTGAACATATCACAAAATGTGATATGTTCCCCAAAAACAAAACCGCCGGGGTTTTATTATGGTTTGAAGCCGGTTATCTTCTTGGGCTCCGGGCCGTCAGGCGGCTCCATCAGCGCCCTTATCGCGTCGAAGACGCTCTTGAACTGCGCGTCGTATTTCTTCTCGAGCTCGGCCACCTTGCGGGCAAGATCCCTACTTGAGGCCAGCAGCCCGCGCAACCGCGTGAAAGTACGCATTATCTGGATGTTCACCGCTATGGCGCGCCGGCTTTTAAGCACCGAGGACAGCATCAATATCCCATGTTCGGTAAACACCCTCGGGGGCTTTCTGGTCCCGCCCCAACTTGATGTTCCAAATTGGAACATCAAGTTTTCCAGCTCTGACCCGTCCAGGCGGAACATGAAGTCCTCCGGGAACCGCTCCATATTACGTGAAACCGCTTTATTCAGATCACGGGTTCCGACCCCGTACAGCGCGCCCAGGTCACGGTCGAGCATCACCCTGTGGCCGCGAACAAGCAGTATCTTCGACTCCAGCACTTCCTGCGGGATAACGTCTTTGGACATAAGCCCCCCTTCCCACAGATAGCATAGCAGGAGACCCCGACAACCGCCTGTCGGGACAAAACAAAACCGCCGGGTTTTTATTACGGCTTGAAGCCGGTTATCCTCTTAGGCTCCGGGCCATCCGGCGGCTCCATCAGCGCCCTTATCGCGTCGAAGACGCTCTTGAACTGCGCGTCGTATTTCTTCTCCAGCTCATCCATCCTGCGCGCCAGATCGCGGTGAGAGGCCAGCAGCCCCCGCAGCCGCGTGAACATGCGCATTATCTGGATGTTCACCGCTATGGCACGGGGGCTGTTAAGAACGCTCGAGAGCATGGCTACGCCGTTCTCGGTAAAGGCAAGCGGACTTATTCTTAAGCCTTTTTTGATCTTTGAATTGGGTATCACAAATTGTGATACCCAAACCGAAGTCTCCGCTGCAGTCAATCTGAACACAAAATCTTCCGGAAACCGCTTACTGTTCCGCTTCACCGCCTGATTCAACATGCGGGTCTCAACCCCGTACAGCGCGGCCAGGTCTCGGTCCAGCATTACCCTGTGGCCGCGAATAAGCAGTATCTTCGACTCCAGCGCTTCCTGCGGGATAACGTCTTTGGACATAAGCCCCCCTTCCTACTGATAGCATATCAGAGCACCCCGACAACCGCCTGTCGTGGTCAAAAAAGGCTCCTGCTGCCTTTTAAGGGTTGAAAAAGGTAGCAGCTACCTTTTTGGTGGATTATGTTAATTTAAAAACAAAACCGCCGGAACCTTCCGGCGGCTTCGATGTCAAGAATCAAGACCTGACCCCAATTCCCCCGGAAGAAATTGCGCCAGTAATGGGAGAATTCAACTGCGGGAAAACGAGGGCCCAGAACCCAATAGGTCCAAAGACACTTCCACACGTAACCACTATCAGCTAAACTTTAATTGTAGTCTCCTTGTAATTCGGGGAATTGGCCCCGAAGTATCCACGACCGGACCTTAATCCGGTGTATCCAGGGAAAGCGAATTAACCCGCTTTCCCGTTTTTTTATGGGGGGAAGAACTAAATGAAAATCATTGCGCTCTGCCTTACGATATTCGCTACTTCTGTTGGCAGCACTTTTGCCGGCAACAACAAGACAAGTTTTGAAGTAGAGTTAGCACAAGCGGAACGCTTGCTGCTGGAAACACCACAGACTTTCCCTAATGCATGCCCGGCGGTGCCGGTGTCAACTGGGTCGGAAACATCTCTTCGCCACTCAGCCGAAGTGGTAGTATCAATAAAAAAAGGCACGGCGACAATCACGGATTCTTTCAATTGTTTTACTACGCCGAACTTATACTGTTATCACGGTTCTCCCGCCAATCAGATTTCCGCACAGGAGTTGCGCGGGATGGTCATCCCGCCCAGGATGTTCCTGACGGATGCGGCGAATCGACATTCTTATGAAAACTGGAGCGGTCCACAGTTATTCCATTGCGATGATGATGAACAATGGGTAGAAGACTGTAAGTGGGATTGGGTTTGTGATCCTACCGGGCTTGTTCCGGACAGCTGCAGGTATATCTATACCTGTTGGAACCATATTGTCTACACACACAAATGCGAGTGTATCCAGCATTGTTATGATTAAATCCTCTGTTTTTCTGCCCATCGCGCTGCTCAGCTTAAACATCCTCTCTGCCGGCGAACAGCGTCATTCGGCGGCAGAAGATGTTGTTGACAAACTCATCGATAAGCATAAAAATGCTGTCCCGGTCTGGCCGGGTTATTCACCTCTTGAAAGGCCCATCTTACTGGCTGATGAAACCGGTGCCGGATACCTCATAAATTACCCGAAACCCACGAAAGGATTTACACGCATAGACAAGGGTAACGCTCTCCCCGTTTACAAGAACCCCCGATTCCAACGGCCGGCTGAATCCGTTTTTTTGTCGGAATATGTGTATGATGGTGTTCCAGTGTTTTATGTCAGGCGTCTGTTGGGCGCCACGCCGGAGAGCACATTGAATCTTGTTTCCCATGAGACATTCCATTCTTTCCAGCACAACAGGTTTGCGGCCGTGCCGGCAGCAAAACCCGCAACGTCAAGCGCGGCGCAACACGCGGCTTTCTACATTGAGGAGTTGTTGCTTGCAAAAGCATTAATTTCTCCCGATAGCTGGCAGGACGACTTCAGGCTCTTTCTGGCGGCAAGACGAGATCGTCTTAAACGTCAAGATACCGGGGCAACGGCCTGGGAAGATCAAAGCGAGAGACTGGAAGGGTCCGCCCAATATGTAGAGCTGAAATACTCGGAACCAGCCGGAAAAGCCGGCAGTATCACCACATCGCCGGATACGTTTCTGGCAAATATGCTGTTAATGCCGGTGGAGAAACAGAACGATAAAGTTAAATACTACTTAACCGGCGCGGCTCAAATGCGCCTGTTAGACAGATTGCGCGCTCCCTGGAAGTCGAGACTAGAAGCAGGCACACCAATCTATCAGTTAGCGCTGGAACAATACAGGACCGGCCTGCCAGACAGCGCCCAGATCGATAAGACTTATAAAAAGTACAACTATCAGGCACTTGTTGCCTCCTTTGAAAACGTTAATGCCGCCATGAGCAGAACTGCGGCAGCCGACGCAAAAAGTTTTTCGGCTGGACGTGGAAAGCTGTCCTTGATAAGCTGGGATGCCAGGACTTTTACGGATGAAGGTTTTTCAGGCGACAAACAACCGGTAAAAACAAACGACGGGGTATTTTACCCTTCGGTCTCCACAATGGAGTTTCTCCGGGACACAACGCTGCGCCTGATTTTCAGGAACACGTCTGTTATGAAAAAGAATCTAAAGATAAAACCCATCCGCGATTTGCGCGGAGCGGTTATATATCCGACTCTGATCGAAGGCAACATCGGGGAAGGACAAGTGAAGATTCTGGTTGACGGAAAAGAGACATCCCCATCCCCGCAAGGGGTATCTTTCCGGGAATTGCAGATCAATGGAGAAAAAGTATCTTTCAAAGCGGCAAGACCCGGACGTATTTACAGCGAAGCCGACTCCATTACAGTTGAACTGACACCTAACAAGCGGCCATAGGGCCACAAATTAAAGCAAAGTTCTCCAGTCTGCAGACTGCTGCTGTCTTTTTAAAACAAAACCGCCGGGCTTCCCCGGCGGCTTCGATGTCAGGTTTCAAGACCTGACCCCAATTCCATTCTACAAAAACCAAAACCGCCGGGCTTTTCCCCCGGCGGCTTCGATGTCAAGATTCAAGACCTGACCCCAAGTCCCCGATGTCAAGAATCAAGACCTGACCCCAATTCCTCGGTCCAGCATCACCCTGTGGCCGCGTATAAGCAGTATCTTGGATTCCAATACTTCCTGCGGGATAATATCCTTCGACATACCCTCCCTTCCCATAAATAACATAGCATGCGACGCCGACAAGGGCCTGTCGGGACAAAACAAAACCGCCGGGGTTTTCCCCCGGCGGCTTCGGATACAGCTACGGCTTGAAGCCAGTGATCCTCTTCGGTTCAGGGCCGTCAGGCGGCTCCATCAGCGCCTTGATGGCGTCGAACACGCTCTTGAACTGTGAGTCGTATTTCCGCTCCAGCTCGTCCAACCTGCGGGCAAGGTCCCGATGCGAGGCCAGAAGACCGCGCAGCCTCACGAAAGCACGCACTATATGGATATTAACCTGAACGGCCCGTTCGCTCTTCAATATGCTGGAAAGCATCGCTATGCCATGTTCCGTGAATGCGAACACATTAGGGGCGTGCTTTATCCGGGAACTTGTCACAAATTGTGATAAGTTCCCGATCTCTTCCCGGGTCAACGAGAACATAAAGTCTTTCGGGAATCGCCTGATATTGCGGCGAACAGCCTGATTCAGAACCCGCGTTTCCACCCCGTACAGCGCGGCCAGGTCGCGGTCCAGCATCACCTTATGGCCGCGAACAAGCAGTATCTTCAACTCCAGCGCTTCCTGCGGGATAACGTCCTTGGACATAAGCCCCCCTTCCCACAGATAGCATAGCAGCCCACCCCGTCAACGGCCTGTCGGGACAAAACAAAACCGCCGGGCATTTTCCCCGGCGGCTTCGATGTCAAGAATCAAGACCTGACCCCAATTCTCCCGCAGGCGGCTTCGATGTCAAGATTCAAGACCTGACCACGATTCCGCGGCCAATCGGCTGATGGTAGGCCACCTGGAGGAGGCGGAAGTGGATAAATCTTTTCAGAACTTTACGGAAACGGCCATACGGTGAGCGGCCCCAAGATCCCCCAACGGGGAAAAAGCATAATCAAAAACGTACTTATCGTAACCCACCCCGAAGCCGAAAGAAGCGCCGGTAAATCCTTTGATATCACCTACAGTCTGAGAGTTGAATCCACACCTGACCAGCAGTCTCCAAGGATCACTCATTCGTAGGGGATATTCATATCCCATCGCTAAATACGGGGAGTCATCTTGCGGAAATCCGACATCCAGACTATATAATCCGAAGCCATTGCTTGTATACACTCCGCCAAGCTTCACTATCCCTGGCAGCGCTTCCGTCTTCTCTTCATATTTCAGCCCTCCCCCGATATTCGAACCCACTACCGCAAATCTCACTTTCCCATCGTAAACAGGCGGGAACATTACACCTATATCCGAGGCAACCGTCTTAGCGGTAGAAAGTATCGTGGAATGCACATACTTGAGAACGAACCCAAGTTTAATATCGCGCACCAGCATAGCGTAGCCGAACGACAAAGAGTAATCATCAGGGGAAAACTTCCCCAGATCGACGCCGTTCACATCGGTTTCCATCATGTCGCCTGAAGAAAAATATTGCAACCCGACACCGAAAGCATCTTCATCGCCCAAATTCTGTACATACGCCCCGTAGTCATAATAGGTCGAAGCTATATATGCCGCATGCATGAAGGTGACGGACCTGTTCTTCACGCGCAGCAACGCCGCTGGATTCCAGAACATGGCTTCGGCGTTATCGACAACGGCAGAATAGGCCCCGCCCATCGCCACCCCCCTCGCCCCGGAGCCAAGGGTGAGGAAACCGGCGGAAGAGGTGCCTTTCGCCGCAGCGTTAAAAGACGCGCTCGCCGGCGGCGCCGTCAGGAAGATAAGCAATATCAGGAATAAGGCCATATTATCTCTGTACCGCCACCTTAAAGGTCCTTTTATCGCCGCCCTTCTCCGCGAAGACAAAGTATACACCGCTTGCCACGTATACCCCTGACTTGTTCCTGCCGTCCCAGCTGGCTATCCCCCCCGCGCCCGCATGTATTTCCCGGATAAGCGACCCCGACAAAGAATAGATCCGCAACACCGCGAAACCCGGCAGGTTGGAGAACACCATGGCCGTATGGCCTAGGGCGGGCCGCAACGGGTTGGGCGACACCTTAACCTCTTTAACAGACGCGGATGGGATGGCCTGCATTATCTGGAACGTGGAAAAATGGTCGACCAATGCCATTACCCTGTTGTTATCCGGATCAGGATAGGAAACCAGCGGAACCCATACTCCGCCGGCCGTATCATAGCGGGCCAAGAGCAGTTTGTTCTCGTCCATACCAGACACATCCGCATCACGATAGGATACGGTCAGCCGAACCTTATTTGAGGGCTGCAATGGCTTATCCAGAGCTATCTCCACCCCCGCGCCTGAACCGCGCAGCTCTCCCATCAGTGACGTATCAGGAGGGTATGCGCCCGGTGCCGAAGCCGCAAGCTGTACCGTTTCGCCGAACGCCCCGGGGGATATCCCTATCGAGACTTCGCCGTGCGAAGAGTGGTACGATACAGTTGCCGGCGCCCCCGGAAAAACAATCCCCAGATAAGGGACCTGGCGGGTCACGGTAGATATCCCCGCCGTCCCTTGCCCCCCCACCCCGTTTCCGTTAACTTCCGTAACAGAGAAGAAATAGGTGGTTCCCGAATAAAGCCCGGTGATATTGGTGCAGCACGTGGACACCCGCATGGTGACCGTGGAAGAATCCGCCTCCCAAACGCCAATGTCATAAGTCGTATAAGCGGGGTTTGAATTACTCCCCCAGCAAATGGAAGCCGAGGTAATGGCAACCTCTGTGACCTCAGGGCTTACCGGGGAATTGGCCAAAGCATAGCGAATTACTGGTGCGGAGGTGGAAACCCCTGTAATATTGAAAACCTCGATCATAACCTGTGAACTGGCGTTAGCGGAAAGGCCGGCTTGGACGTAATAAGTAGCAGACCCAGGGAGATCCCCCGACAACGCCCCCCCGGTAGAAGAAACCACTCGCACTCCGGTTATCGAGGGAGGGGTCTGGATGCTCCAATTCCAATTGATGGCGGTGGATGAAATACCAATGCTGCCAGGCGAAATAACCGCGACATTCGGCAATGCCGGCCGCGTAATGGTTGAAACTACTGAGTCAAAATCCGTAGGGACCGCATCGCCGTTATAAGCCCTGATCCGGTAAAAATATGTCGTTTCCGGCAACAGACCCGAGTCCGAATAGTCCGTGCCAGTAAAGGAGCTCCCGTAAGGGACAGGCGTGGAGAACGAGGTCGAGAAGCCGTCGGTTGACCGCGATATCTCATAGACCGTATATCCCGGGTTGGAGTTGGCCGACCAGGCCAAAGATACCGAGGAAGAACTCGCCTGCGACACGTAGCTCCCCTCCGGCGGCACGGCCAAAGTGTAGACGGAAACCGGAGCGGAAGTTGCGGCAAGGACCGGCGCGAACGCTAGAACCCTGCGGCTATAGACTGTGTTGGTCGAAAGACCGCCCTCAAGCCATGAAGTCGCTCCCGGTGACAGATCACCGGACAGAATTTCATCGCTTGAGTTGATGACCCGATAGCCGCTTTCATAGGCCCCATCAGTCCAACTCCAGGCAATGGAGGAGACCCCCAGTGCAGTGCCGAAGGGATCCGGCGTGGTTAAAGCCAGGGTCCTAGTGGAACCGATGTTTGTATACGGTGTCGAATATCCATTATGCCCGACGGCTTTAACCGCAAAAAAATAGGTTGTGCCATCTTTTAAAGACCCGATGTCGGCTTGAGAATTAGAAACGATAGAGATCAAATTTCCGGAAAAACCATTTACTCCCGGATCAGCTCCGGTGGAGGTCAGCAGAGCGTATTTAGTTCCGAGCGGATTGCCGTTCGGTCCCCATTGAACTGCGATAGTTGTAAAATCAACTGATATAAAAGTTGGATCGCTCTGAGCAGGCTGGGAAGCCGGAGTAACTGTGCTGATAAGATTGGAAAAAACGTGGCCGCCGGCATTTACCGCCGCAAGATAACGATAATAAGTGGTATTAGGCGCCAAACCGCTTTCCGTGAAGTTGTTTTGGTCCGGGCCGATGCTTGTCGTATCCGCGACAAGACTATATGGCCCTGAACTGATCTGAGAGCCGTATAGCCTGAATCCCAACTCATTGACGGCATTATCAACCCACCCCCACACAATAGTCCCGGTCGAGACAAAGGTTGCCCCTAACGAACTGGCGGCCTGTGGACGACTTCTTCCATTCCCTCCCCCCATAGCCGGAGCAAAGCCCGTAGCGGCGGTCGCATATTTAACCCCTAACGCCCCAACCTCGTAACTTACATGTGGGTTCCCTTGGCCATCCAAAGCTAGAGACGTGTGCCCGCCAGTAACAGCATCAACTGTTTGTAAATTCCAGGAAGAACCGTCCCAGTAAATATACTTTACCGCTAGCCCTAAACCATCTCCGTAGGTAATATGCGGTTTCCCTGAACCATCCAAGGCGATAGAAGAATACCACCCCTGTTCTCCTGAACTTACTACGGTCTGCGTACTCCAGAAACTTCCGGTCCAATAAGCATATTTAAGGTCCAGATTTGTCAGGTCCCTATAACTGATATGAGGCCGCCCCAACCCATCCAGCGCAAGAGAACTCTCCAGCCCGACATCTCCCTCCGCATCCACGGTCTGTATTTCCCAGGAACTTCCGTTCCAATGGGCATACGCGAGATCGGCAATATACCAAATCGCGGTGTAATAACTGATATTCGGATTTCCTGAAGAATCCAAAGCTATGGAGGTGTACCATGCCCCTGTCCCAGTCGCCACTATTTGCACGTCCCAGGCAGCCCCTGTCCAGTGAGCGTATTTGAGTTTATTCACGAGCGCAGCTTCGTAGCTGATATGCGGATTTCCAGCGCCATCTATGGCAATAGAAGAAAACCTGCCAACTTCCCCCGCGCTGTCAACTGTTTGGATCTCCCAGGCAGTTCCTGTCCAGTGGGCGTATTTCAGATCCTTATTGGTCGAATCATAATAACTGATATGCGGTCGATCAAAACTATCCAAAGAGACGGAGCAGTACTCCCCGACTCCTGCCGCATTGTCCACCACTTGTGTGATCCAGGAGTTCGCTGTCCGTTTGGCGTACACAAGATTCATGTTTGTATTATTGAAACAGATGTGCGGATTTCCCAGAGAATCCAAAGCAACAGACGTGCCATCCGTAATGATGTCTTGGCCAAAGATCAAAGACGAATTAAAAGGGGCTTGTGCCATTGCAGCCACTGCCCCGTGAAAGATCAGGAAAGCGGCCATATGAAGTGAGGCCTTGAATATTTTCATCTAAAATATACCCGGGCACCCTAACGAAAACATTCTACAAAACAAAACCGCCGGAACTTTCCGGCGGCTTCGATGTCAAATGTCAAGATTCAAGACCTGACCCCAATCCGTCGATGTGCGCGCGAAGACGGGGTTAACGGATACGAGACAGGCAAAAAGCGGCAGTGACACGCACAATGTTATCTTGAGTAAACCTTTCAGGCGTGATGGGCTCATAAATATAACTTCGCGAGTATATAAGCGCAAATAGTGTAATGGACAACCGGCGGATTGTCAAATACGCATGCGTCACGTTGGACACGTTCTCCCCAATGAGAACTCGTTGCCGAATCCCGCCTGCAAAAAAGGCTCCTGCTGCCTTTTTGGTGGATTATGTTAATTTAAAAACAAAACCGCCGGAACTTTCCGGCGGCTTCGATGTCAAGAATCAAGACCTGACCCCAATTCCCTAAATGTCACCCCGTCCATATCAGCACCACATTCAGCATCAATAAACTTCGGAGTGACAATCAGTCCATTCCGAAAATTATCATACCTCGCATGATATACTTCCGCTTTAGATTTGCCCAAGTCAGCGGGATCTAATTTACCAGGCGAGCGAAATGCATTATGCACATAAAGCGGATCGAGGTCGAAGGCGCGGATTTCCCTCACCGGGGTCTTAATCAAAAAATCGAGCAAGTAAGCACCTGTTCCGCCCAAACCTATAACCGCGATAACATCATCCTTCAGCTTACCAGACAAGTCCCCAATTCCTGCCCGACTTGTTAAAGTGTCGTGGAATTTGAAGATTGAATCAGGGATAATTTCCGTAACTGCACGGAATGTGTATGGATATGGCTTTGGGTTGTGTAACTCAATAGCCGGACCAGATATTATGCTGACATAGTTTTCTATTTTATCGAAGAAGTCAACAAACTTGCCTGTGTCTTTCGGCTTGTTCGAGAAAGAGCGCTGCACTACCACATCCTTACTCGCATCACCTAGCACACGTTTTGTAGGCCCTCCGGCAAGATTTGGGATTGGCTTACCATCCAAGTTAAACGGAGCGGAACCCGCAAAAAATATCTGATGGTCGTTCTGTTTGACATGCGTTTTGTCGACAAAGACAAGCTCTGCAACAATAGCCCCAATCTGGAGCTTTAGTTCTGCATCCAGATAGGGAATGTCACGCACGATTAGGTGGCCACCATCAAAAGCGACTGCATAGCCTTTTTCGACCAGCCGCCTAATGTCGTCGTTATGACTGACCAGTTCTTGAAACACTGAAGATCATCCCCTCTTTTACCTCGACCGTTGCGCTGGGCACCAGAGTTCCTTCTGGCTTATTCCCATGCCCGTTCTTGTATTTGACTGAATACGTAATTTCAGGATGCTGCGCATAGTCGGAGTACTCGAAAACAACGACCTCCGAATAAGAGATCTTTGATCCCCTAGGCCACTCGTGTGGCGTACCGTTCACAATTATAGTCACCGGCTTCTTATCATCTGCCATTTAACCATTCCTCCTATTAATTTATTGTCAACCTTCGAAATGCCATGTCACTTTTTTATTCATGTTTTACCATCAAAAAAGAATGCTGATGTTTTCCATATTACTGTCTATGCTCTGCAAATTCCCATCACCAGCAACTTTCCTACTTTTTTTCTTGCCTACCTGCTTCGCCTCCCCTTTTATTCTTTAACATTGAACCGATTGCAGCAGTTTCTTTTTTATTTTCTTTTAAAAACTCAACATATGTGACCCAGCGGTATTTCGTTGGGGAAAACAAAGTGAATTTGGACCCATAATCCCTTAAGGGCAACAACAGCATCTTTACTTTTGAGAGGCACGACATTGCCTTCTCATAATCTCCAAGATATTTATAAGCATAATGCATCGCCTGACACCGATTGGCGTCCATTAATGGGTTATTACTCGTAGCCGCTTTTTCGAACAGACCGATAGCTGTTTCAAACTTCTGCCTATAGCCGATATCCCCCAATTTATACATCGCATACCCCATATTGTATGCAGCGGGCAGCACAAATTCCCCTGACTCACATGCCTTCTCATAAAACTCTTTTGCAAGCGAGTACTCTTTTAAAGCCATCGAGAATTCTGCAATGGTAAATGCAAATATACAACTGGGCATTGAAGTATAGAATTCAACAGCATAACCAAGCCATTCCCTCGCAGGTGATTGCTTTTTTAATTTGTCATATATCCGCGCCACTTCCAACACCGATCTCCCATGATTCCTCGAAAACATCTTCGGAGACAGAGTTGCCAGCGTTTTTGTGGCCTGGGCTCTCTTTCCCCATCTCTCATAAATCCGGGCAGTTTCCAGAATATATGCAGCATTATCCGGAAGAGTCTTTACCAACCCCGCAATACACTCGAGAGCCTCTTTATATTTCTCCATTGAGGCAAGCGCCCTGGCCGACTCTATACAGACATGCTCATTTGATGGGAAATTGCGTGCGACCGACATATAACCAACCACTGCCTCAGCGACAGCACCTTCGGCCATTTTTTCCCTACATTTCTCAAGCGTATTCTCGAAATCACTACTATTTTTACGAATAATCCAAGCTGATATTTCCTCATATTCAGCTTTTTGTGGCAGATAGGCCTCTCCGGCAACAACGATTTTCTCCTCTAGTGCAAGCCCAGAATTATAGTGGACGATTTTGAAATTTTGTTCTTCAACCCTTAGCCTATCTTTGACCTCTTTGATGCGCTGTTCAACAAGATTAATCCCATCCGGGACTGGGCTAGCCACAAACAGCAGATCAATTTCTTTGCCCAGTGGGTTACACTGGATAGTGTTTTTCACATGTTCAATCCCTTCAAGATTTTGCTTGTTCAAGCCGAAGAGCAACACCACCATATCCGGGATATGCAATGTGCATACGCCACCGATATCCGTCAGACCTGTTCTTGAGTCAATCAGAACATAGTCCGGATTAAATTCCTTTTTAATCTGAGATTTAAGATTTTCAATAAAATAAAAACCATCTTTTTTTCTATAAAAGTCTTTCCAGTCTAGCCGGCTCAACTCAACTTGGTAGCTAGAGTCTTTTTTTCCAGCAGGAATCAACACGATACTTCCGGAACCACGAACAATAACCTCTCGAGTGTATTCCCTAAGATTTTTAGGCGGCACTGCTTTTTGCTTATATTCCGAGATATATTCGATTACCCCTTTGCCATCATGGTTAGACTTCTGGAATTCCAGCATTGTATCAAGGCCAGGAGCCTCCAAATCAAAGTCTAAAATTACGACTTTACGCCCCTTCATCGCTAACGAATGCGCAACATTTACCAAAGCAAGAGACCGCCCAACTCCGCCTTTGTATGAATAGAAAGTTATAAATTTAAGCATCAATGCCTCCCAGAATCGCAATACATCGCTACAGGGCTACAATCAACTGGGGTACGATTCAGGAAACTAGATTCTTGCTCTTGACACTCTTCAATAGAATCTAAATACTCAAAACGTTCTGAGAGATCAACCCCATATTTCGTATTTTCTTCTTTCTTTTTGAATTTTTCCACAATCAGACGGATCAGATTATCCATAGCCTTATTTTGCACAGAAAGGCCAGTCTCCCATCGCAAGTAACTTTTAGCACCTACTCCCAAAAGCCGGGCCATACTAGTCTGGCTCAAATTAAGCTCCTGCCGGATTGATTTCAACTCTGCTGGACTAAGCAAAGACAATTCTTGAAATTGAGCAGCCTCAATAATCTTTGTGGCATTATCATCTAAAAAAATCTCATGACAATCAGAACATTCCTCCCAAGTCAGTCCTTTTACAACAATATTATGGATTTTCCCATCAACGCCAATAGGAAAGCGTCGCTGCCCCCTAACAGTCACCATATTTTTAGATCCACAAACTGGACATTCTTCAATTTTTGTTTTCATATCAGCCTCTCTTTAACCATGCGAATGATTCCCTAATTACCATTTCGCGGGATGAAAGGAAAGGACTATCATGTTATTATCTGGTCCATAGAACTGAACTTTAACGTAATATTTATTTGCTAACACCTGCATAAACATCAGATACGCGGGTTTTCCTGTTTTTTTCTGTAAAATTTTTTCTATTACCCCATCGGATTGGATGTGTTTTTCAATGCATCGCAATATTCCCTCTTTGGTAACCCCCACCCGACCGGAGTCATTTTTTGCCGAACCAGTTAGCGTAACCTTTGAGGGGCACTGACAAAGCAGAAGTATCTTCTGCCGTAAACTCCCGTCCATAGGTGCTGCCTGTGACATTTTCCCTCAATATGGTATCATTTGATACCATATTATAGCAGATACATGGGGTTTGTCAACCCCCCTTAAAAGTATCGGCCAAAACGCAGTCCTGGCTGAAAGCGCTAAGCGAGGCAAGGGAGAATCGGCCGTGAGCGATTTTAGGGCGCAGGGCCCGGGCGGCCGGAGCGGACGGCCTATCATTAAGGCCGCGGCCGAGACTGTCTGAGCGAGGCACTGCGTGCCGAGCGAGTTCGAGGCCGGCGGAGGCCCAAGGGCCCTCTTTCTGCGCGCCCGCTTATGAGCGAGCGTCGAATCCCGGGCGACCATCTGCACGGTGGCCGCTTGATGCGCATAGCGCCTGATGCGGCACGGCCATAGGCCAGTGCGAGACCGCGTGCCCGAGGAGCCCATACCCCCGGCAGCCCTCACAAACCACCTAGTCCGAAATAACTGCGCTAACAGCTAATTTCCTCTTTAACACATCATAAACCGCTGTAAATTGTTTGCGATGATCTTCTAAAACATAACATTCGACAGTAGCCTTATCTCCGTTCTTGGATAAATACCATGTTGTCTGATATGTCGCACAATCTGGTAACTCTACCACAACGCCGCCAGTGCTAGTATATACGGCGGGCTCAGAAGGACCATTCCCATACTCTAGCGTTTCTATAAATTCAGGATCGACTTGCAACAGAAAGACCAGCTCACCATCACTGGAAACAGCAACACCGTACACATCATTTCTCTCCCAAAGCAATTTCCCGTCCGGCCCAAAATACTGGAACAGGTTCTCACCATGATTTCCAGCATGAAGCCAAGCCCACTCACGCCGATCAATCCACGCATAATTTCCATCAGAGCTAACTCCGCCATCAATAGTCACTCCGGACTTTTCAATATAAGATGTGGCAGTAGGCGGAGTAATCAATTTCTCTTTACTCCCTGTTTCCAACTCTTTGGCCACACGACCAGATGCATCTAAATACAATATTTTCGAGTCGGATTTACTCCACTTACTCCTGATAGTATTTGTTGAAACTGATTGGGAGAACAAAGAGACAGGAACAGTAAAAGTAATTGCCAGAAAGGCCAAGACTTTCACTTTAGAAATAGTTTTACCCATAATCCCCTGCACTGCTTTTAAATTATTACGATTTTCCCCAAATCCACATACGCTAGCAGGCCTTTGACCGGCTTGCCGTAGACCTCGCCTACAATGCCCAGGTAGTTCTTCATCTGGGCCGTGTATTTCTCCGTATTCTCCGCCCCCGTCTTAAAGTCCACAACAGTAACGGCGTCACTATCCACAATAACGCGGTCCATCCTGAACAGCGAGCCGCCCTTATCGATAAACTCCGCCTCAATAAGCACCTCGCGCCCAGCCTTAGCCGCGAACAACCCCGCCGCCTCCCCGCCCCTAAGAAAACCCAACAGCCCCTTAATTATCTTTTCCTTATTAAAGACGAACGGATACCCCGGCGCCAGCTCATCAAAAGCCCGCCCGAGCTCCCCCTCAAGATCCCCCGGCAGCTCCACAAACCGCGCCAGCATACCATGCACCAGCTCGCCCTCAGCCGTCTCAAAGAAACTCCCGTAAGTAGGCTTAGCCGCCTCGAACCGCGCCTCCGGCCTGCCCGCCACCCCCGCAATAACCACCGGCGGCGCCGTAACACGCGCCTCCGGCTTCACGCTGGGCGGCTTGCCCGCCTCGTAATCCTCGAAAATATCCAGCAGCTTAGGCTCCTTGGCCTCCGTCTTCCTCGCCTTACGCACCACAAGATTATAAAGCTCGTTCTTAGCCCGCGTACTGATAACGTACAGCACGTTCAGGTCCTGCACAGCCTCGTCCGCCTTCTTCGCCTCGTAAATAGGCCGCAGCCTGGCGGACTCCGCCGCAGCGTCCTTAGTAATGTGATAAACGTTTATAGCCCCGTCCCGTTCCTCGAAATACATAGGGTCGCTCTGGCCCCGCTCCTCGTAGAGCAGGTTTATCACCACAGGAAAGCCCAGCCCCTTCGCCTTGTGGAAAGTCATCACCCGCACCGCGTCTATATACTCCGGCAGCGCGATGGCGAAAACCTTGGCCTTGTCCTCGTCCTCGCCAGCCGCGTACTCAATAAAAGACCGCGGGCTCGTAACGCCCTCCGCCTCAAGGGCGCTCACCGCCTCAAGAAACCGCGACAGGAAAGCCTGCTCCTCCGGGAAATTGGCGAAGAGCTTGAGGTTCGCGTACACAAGGGCCGCCAGCTCGTATAGCGGCAGGTAGCCCACCTTGCGGAACACCTCGTCCAGGTGGCGGTCCCAGTATTCCTTATATTTAGCGTCGTTGCGGAAAGCCGCGTACAGCAGGCCGCCCTTGTCCGCCTGCCGCGCCTTGAATATGAAGTCCAGCAGCTCCCCGCGCTTCAACCCCGTAAGCCGCGTGAAAATATCGCCCGTGATGAAGTCAGCGAAGGAAAGATCGTCCGAAGGCGTCTCCAGGAACCTCAGGTAGCTGATAAGCTCCGCCACCACCTTGCGCTTGCGGATGTCCAGCGAACTCAGCGACGCCACCGGTATGCCCTCGGCCGTCAGCCATTCCACCACCGGCTCTATGCGCTTGTTCTTGCCCACGAGGATCGCTATATCCCCGTAGCGGTGCCGCTTGCGCGCGTCCTTCACCGCCCCCACCAGCCAGTCCCGCTTGCCGTCCGGCCCGTCCAGGTCCTCGGCCTCGAGCACCGTGGTCTTAACGTAGCCGTCCTTAACCCTGGCCGCCTGCACATGCTGCGAATAAGAAGTGAGCTCCGTAATATCCTCGCCCACCAGCGGCGAGCCTTTAAGCTTCTCCTTGAAGAGCTTGTCCACGTAGCCGAGCACCTCGCCGTCCGAGCGGTAGTTCACCGGCAGGTTGATGTACTTGAGCTCGCCCCCCAAAGGCTCGAGCGAAAGATTGTCGGCCGTCTCCTTCTTGCCCTCGGCCTTGTCCAGCAGGTCGCGCATTATCTTGTAGTCCGCGTTCCTGAACATGTAGATGGCCTGCTTGATGTCCCCCACCACGAACAGCGAGCCCGTCTTGGAGATGCCCTCCTCCACCAGCGGGCGCAGCACGTCCCACTGCAGGCGGTTGGTGTCCTGGAACTCGTCTATAAGGAAGTGCGAGATGCGCTCGCCCAGCTTAAGGTAGATCTCGGGCACGTTCTTAGCGTTTATATAGGCCGCGAGCTTTTTGGCTATGTCGTTTATGTGGATGACGTCCGTCTTGCCGCGCTTTACGCGTTCCAGCTCGGCCTTGAACCTGTCGTATATACCGACGTACGGGTGGTAATAGGCCACGGCGTTCAACTCCGTGAGCTCTATGACCAGGTCGCTCAAGTGGGCGATGTCCTTTTCCCAGCCGGGCGGGAACTTGCCCTTTTTAACGCCGTTGAATATGCCGAACTTGAAGCTGTAGGAAGCGAGGAAATCCGTGATATTGCCAGCCTCCATGGCCGCGGCGGCCTTCTCCTTAACGAATTCCTTGCCGAAATGCTTTATGAGGCCTTCAGCGTGCTTATGCACCGCGCGGAACTTGGCCTTGAGCAGATCCTCGTAGTTCACCGGTGCCGCGGCCAGCTCCCCAGCCGTCTTGCCCTCCTGGTTGAGGAAGCTGTTGAAGTTCTCTTTTATGCGCTGGGCCGGGTTCCACGGGTAGGCCGTGCTCTTGGGCAGGACGGCGAGGAACTTGTCCACCGTCTCCGCCGGCAGGTCCGCCTTGCCTATGCGCGAGAACATGCTGTATAAGGCGAGGTCTATCAGCACGTCGTAGGCCATGGTGATCTCGGCCTTGAGCGGCAGCTTCAGCTCGTCCACCGAGGCCGCCATCACGCGGGCGAGGAAGCTGTCTATGGTCTGGATGTGGAAATCGGAATAGTTGTCTATGATGCGCTCGACAAGGACGCCCGCGCGCTTGACTATCTCCGCGCGGGGCAGCGAGACCAGCTCCATGGTCTCTTTAAGCTTCTCCTCGTCGCGGCCGAGGGCGAGGTCCTTCAACCAGGAGAGTATGCGGGCCTTCATCTCCTTGGCCGCGTTGTTGGTGAAGGTGACCGCCAGTATGCCGGAAAGGTCGTTGCCCGGCACTTTCTCCGAAAGCAGGAACTGCACGTAGCGCTGGGTGAGGGTATAGGTCTTGCCGGAGCCGGCGGAGGCGCTTATCAGCAGGGCATGCGGGAACCTGAGGGTCTTGTCCCCCTCAAGCACGGGCTTCTCCGCGGCCTTGCCGGCCGCTTTAGCTTTCCCCATGCTCTAATTATAAGATATTAGCCCGACAAGGGCTTGTCGCGATGATCCCCGCGGATCAACGAGACCACCAGCAGCAGCAGATGCGGCAGAGCTTCTCCCTTGAAGAACAGCCTGTCGGCGCGGTAAGGGCCTTCCAGACAGGTTTCGGCCTCGGGGTCCCCGGTAAAGATCACTATGGGGATGCCGCAAAGCGCCGCGTCGCTACGCACCAGGACGCACAGTTCCCCGGCGTCGCCGTCCGCCAGCACATAGTCCAGCAGCAGGCAGTCGGGACGATGCCGGCGCAGCAGCTCCGCCGCCTGGATGCTGGTGGAGGCCGTAAGCACTGCGTAGCCGTAATGCCCGAAGAACTTGGAGAGTATGTTCAACCATACAGGTTCGTCGTCCACCACCAGTATGGTTTTTCCGTCCATGATGTCCCCCGCGGCGACAGGCCGCACCATAAACTTATAAAATAGAGGCCGGAATGTCAATGCTAAAAGGTTTTTTATTTTAAAACCCTTAAGTATCTAGAAAATATGGCCGCTTATTGCAAGAATATAAGGCACTTTAATGAAGAACGATATCTACATCACGTTAGGCTGCTCCGTTCGCGCCCACAGGAAGAGGCTTGCCTGGTCCCAGGAAGAACTGGGGGAAAGGGCCGGCCTTCACCCCAGCTACATAGGCCAGATAGAGCGCGGCACCAAGAAGATCAGCATAGCCACCCTTGAGAAGCTGGCGCGCGCCTTAAAGGTGAAGATCGCGGACCTTCTCCAGGAAAGGCCGCCGAGCATCTCCCCCTCCACCTGGGAGAAGCGCATAATGGGAATAGTCAAGGACCGCCCCAAAGACCAGCAGAAGCGGACCTACCTCATCCTGCGCGAAGCTCTGCGCCCCTATCCCAAGCGCGGCAAGTGACGCCCTGAAATATCTTAACAGAGCTCCCCGACAAGGGCTTGTCGGGGCGGCGCTATCTGCCCGGCAAATTTTTGATAATATACTCCCGGACGCCAAGGGGAGAGCTGACGGGGATATGAAAAAGAATTTCGAGTGGTCGGACGCGTGGGCCGGGCTGGCGGCCATGCTGGTGGCGCTGCCTTCGGCCATAGCCTTCGGCGTGGCCATGTACGCCCCGCTGGGCCCCGGCTACGCGGCCGCCGGCGCGATGGCCGGCGTGCTGGGCACGGCGGCCATAGGCCTGGCCGTACCCGCCGTGGGCGGCGCGCCGCGGCTGATCTCGGGCCCGAGCGCCCCGGCGGCGGCCGTGATGGCCGCGCTCTGCGCCAGGCTGGCCGGCGGAGGCATGGAGCCTTCCGCCGTGATAGCCTCGCTGCTGCTGGTGGGGCTGTTCTGCGGCCTGCTGCAGGCCGTGTACGGGGCCCTCGGCGGCGGCAAGCTCATAAAATATATCCCTTACCCGGTGGTGGCCGGCTACATGACCGGCGTGGGGCTGATAGTGATGCTCTCGCAGATAGGGCCGTTCCTGGGCCTGCCGAAAGGCGCGCACGCCCTGCACGGCCTGCTGACCCCCGCCCTGTGGCAATGGCCGGCCGTGGCGGCCGCGCTGGCTACGGCGGCGGCCACGCTGGCCGCGCCCCGCGTGACGAAGAAGATCCCCGAGGCCATAGTGGGCATAGGCGCCGGCACGCTGGTATTCGCCGCCTTCTCGCTGTCGCGGCCGGAGCTGATGCGGCTGGGCGGCAACCCGCTGGTGATAGGCGCGCTGTCGGTCAGCCCGGGGGCCATCTTCGCCAACGCCTCCTCGGCCTTCGGCGCGCTGCGCGCGCTGGACTTCTCCGACCTGCGCGCCCTGCTGGCCCCGGCGCTGACGCTCTCCGTGCTGCTGGCCATAGACACGCTGAAGAGCTGCGTGGTGACCAATTTCCTCGTGGGCGCGCGCTACGACTCGGACCGCGAGCTGGCCGGCCAGGGCGCCGGCAACGCGCTGTCCGCGCTGGCGGGCGGCATGCCGGGCTCGGGCGAGATAGGCGCCAGCATGATCAGCATCATGAGCGGCGGCAAGACGCGCTGGGCCGGCATACTCGAGGGCCTGTTCTCGCTGGCGGCCGCCTTCGCGCTGGGCTCCGCGATAGGCCACATACCGCTGGCCGCGCTGGCCGGCATACTGACGGTGGTGGGCGCGCGCATGATAGACCGCCCCAGCCTGAAGCTGGCGCTGGACCGCTCCACCGTGCTGGACTTCGCGGTGGTGGCGGCGGTGGCCGGCACCGCGCTGGCCTCCGACCTGATAACCGCGGCCGGCGTGGGTATAGGCCTCTCCATACTGCTGTTCCTGCGCGAGCAGACCCGCAGCAGCGTGATACGCCGCCGCACTTCCGGCGACCACCTCTTCTCCACGCAGCGCCGGCTGCCGGCCGAGCGGGAAGCGCTGGCCGAGCGCGGCGCCGAGACGCTGGTGCTGGAGCTGCAGGGCAGCCTCTTCTTCGGCACCACGGACCAGCTCTTCAGCGAGATAGAGGACGACCTGGGCGTCTATACGCGCGTGATACTGGACATGCGGCGCGTGACGTCGGTGGACCTGACCGCGGTGCACATGCTGGAGCAGGTTGAGCGCATGCTGCGCGAGCGCGGAGGCAAGCTGGCCTTCTCGCACCTGCCGCCCAACCTGCCCAGCGGCCAGGACCTGCGCGCCTATTTCAGGACGCTGGGGCTGGCCGGGGAAGGCAGGCAGGGGCGCATCTTCGACACGCTGCACGACGCGCTGGAGTGGGCCGAGGCCGAGGCGCTCAAGGGATCCGGCCTGGAGCGCGCGGCCGCCGGGGCGCCGCTGGACCTTTCCGGCATAGACTTCCTGAGCGGGCTGGAGCCGGCCTCGCTGGCCGGCCTGCGCGAGGCCTTCTCCGAGCGCCGGGTAAAGGCCGGCGAGGCGGTGTTCCGCCGCAAGGACAAGGGCGCGGAGCTGTTCCTGATACGCCGCGGTCAGGTGCGCATAGTGCTGCCGCTCAAGGGCACGCACCGCCTGCACCACCTGGCCGTGCTGGGCCCCGGCGACTTCTTCGGCGAGACCTCCTTCCTGGCGGGGTCGCCGCGCACGGCCGACGCGCTGGCGCTGACCGACGCCGAGCTTTACGCCATAGACGGCCCGGCCTTCGACGCGCTGACGCGCCGGGACCCGGCCGTGGGCGCGGCCTTCTACAGGCGCCTGGCCGCCGTGGAGGCCGCCCGCCTGAGCGAGACGGACCAGCAGCTGCGCCGCCTGCAGGACAGCTGATATAGGTCCTTTTTCCTATCCGCGCCTGGGCCTTTCGCCTTATGCGCTCCGAGGCGGAATAAAACTAGAATAACCGCTGGGGTTGAAGCTTTATTTTACCAGGAGGAAGTCGATGAAGAAGGTATTAACGTTCGTTCTCGTATTGGCCGGCGCCGGCGCCGCTTTCGCGCAGGGCTCGGCCGTCTATAGCAGCGCCCTTTCCGGCGCCAGGGCGCTCGGCCTGCCCGCAGCCGCCGAGCAGGCCCTCGAGGCCCCGGCCCTGCCCGCGCCGTCCGTCGCGCCGCGCCATCCGCATCCCTACGTCCTGCCCGAGGACTGCAGGAACATGCCCGTGCTCTACGTGCACGACGGCGACCTCTACGCCGACGGCGAGAAGCTGGGCGACAGGGTCTCCCAGTACAAGGGCGCCTGCAACGGCGACGCCGCCTGGACCGACACTTACGGCACCCTCTACCACAACAAGACCGCCCTGGGCCGCGCGCAGAGCTCCGAAATAGCGCTCTACACCGGCGACGTCTTCTGGAAGGACAACTACAACACGCTGATGAAGAACAAGGACGAGATAGGCCGCGCGCAGAGCTTCAAGGTCTCCGACCACACCGGCAGCGTGGCCTGGACCGACAACTACGGCACCCTCTACAAGGACGCCGTGGAGCTGGGCCGCTCCTCCAACTACCAGATCACCGGCCACACCGGCGACGTGGTGTGGATGGACAATTACAGCACGCTCCACAAGAACGACGCGGAGCTCGGCCGCGCCAGCCGCTACATGGTGGCCGACCGCACCGGCGACGTGGCCTGGACCGACAGCTACAGCGCCCTGTACTTCAACAAGGAGCAGCTGGTCTCCCGCTGCCAGAGCTTCGACCTGCGCGAGGACGGCAGGCTGCTCTGGACGGACAACTACGGCGACACCCACACCCGCTAGCCGCGGCGCGCATATTAAGGAAAGGGCCGCGTCCGCGCGGTCCTTTCCCTTTTACGCCCTTCATTGGGGAATTTGACAGGCGAGCGGGCACTTTTTTAGACTATAAGCAGTTCCTTTTAAGGCTGCGACTACGACGGGAAGAACGGACCCACTGCTGAACAAAAAATTCAGTCGACTAAAATGCCCCTGGTCCTATTCTCCCTGGCCCTGCTGCTAGTCAGCTCCGCGCTCTCCCTTTCTTTCAGTGGAAGCCCCGCCCGCGCGCGGGCTTTCGGCGTTATAGGCGCCGTGGGCGCCGCGCTGGCCGGCCTGCCCGCCGCGGCCGGCGTGCTGTTCAGCGGCCGCGCCGAGACGCTGTCGCTGCCCTGGCCGGTGCCTATGGGCTCCCTCTCCCTTTCGCTGGACCCGCTGGCCGCCTTCTTCCTGGTGCCGCTGTTCCTGCTGACCGGCCTGGCCGCCGTCTACGGCGCGGGCTACATGGAGCGCTACGAGGCCTCCGGCCGCGCCGCGCCGGCCTGGGCGCAGTTCAACCTGCTGACGGCCTCGATGGCGCTGGTGCTGCTGGCCGCCAACGCGGTGCTGTTCATGACCGGCTGGGAGCTGATGGCGCTTTCCTCCTTCCTGCTGGTGCTGTTCGAAGGAGAAAAGAAGCAGGCCCGCAGGGCCGGCTTCATCTATCTGGCCGTGGGCGCCGGCGGCGCGCTGCTGCTGCTGGCGGCCTTCGGCCTGCTGGCCGCGCCCTCGGGCTCGCTGGACTTCTCCTCTTTCCTCCGCCCGACCGGCGCCCGCGCCGCGGCCGTCTTCCTGATCGCGCTGACGGGCTTCGGCCTGAAGGCCGGCTTCATGCCGCTGCACGTCTGGCTGCCCGAGGCGCACCCGGCCGCTCCCAGCCACGTCTCCGCCGTGATGAGCGGCGTGATGATAAAGATGGGCGTGTACGGCCTGCTGAGGACGCTGGGCTTCCTGGCGCCGTGGCCGGAATGGTGGGGCGCGCTGGTGCTGGTTCTGGGGGCCGTCTCCGCGCTGGGCGGGGTGCTGTTCGCGCTGGCGCAGCACGACCTGAAGCGCCTGCTGGCCTATTCCAGCATAGAGAATATCGGCATCATACTGCTGGGGCTGGGCCTCGGCATGATAGGGCTCTCCCGCGGCTCGGCGGCGCTGGCGGCGCTCGGCCTGGCCGGCGCGCTGCTGCACGCCTTCAACCATTCGCTGTTCAAGGGCCTGCTGTTCATGGGGGCCGGCGCCGTCATACATTCCGCCGGGCTGGGCGAGCTGGAGGCGCTGGGCGGCCTCTCGAAGAAGATGCCGCGTACTTCGGCCTGCTTCCTGGCCGGCTCGGCCTCCATCACCGCGCTGCCGCCCTTCAACGGCTTCGTCGGCGAGTTCCTGATCTACCTGGCCGCCTTCCGCGCGCTGCTGGACGGGCGGGCCACCGCCCACTGGGGCGCCGCCGCGCTGCTGGCGCTGGCGGCCGCGGGCGCGCTGGCCGGCGGCTGCTTCGCAAAGGCCTTCGGCTCGGTCTTCCTGGGCGAGCCGCGCTCCACGAAGTGCTCGGCCGCCCACGACCCCGGCGCCCCGATGCTGGCCGCGATGTACGCGCTGGCCGCCGCCTGCCTGGCGGCCGGCCTCCTCTCCCCCTTCCTGCTGCTCCCGCTGGCCAACGCGGCTGACGCCGCTTTCCCGGGCGCCGGCGCCGCGCTGTACGCGCTGGCCGCCCTGCCGGTGGCCTTCGTCTCGGCCGGCTTCTCCGCGCTGTGCGGGCTGCTGGCGCTGGCCGCCGCGCTGCGCGCCTGGCTGATGTGCCGCCGCGGCTACGCCGAGGGGCCCACCTGGGACTGCGGCTACGCCAGGCCCACCGCGCGCATGCAGTACGGAGCCTCCTCGTTCTCGCAGCCGCTCACCGACTTCTTCCAGCCGTTGCTGCGCAGCCTGGGCCGCGAGCCCGAGATACGCGGCTACTTCCCCAGCGGGGCCTCGTTCTCCACCGAGGCGCAGGCGCTGGTCTACAACAAGATCTACAGCCCGGCCGCGCACCGCGTGCGCGAGCTGGCCTACCGTTTCACCTGGCTGCAGCACGGGAGGCTGCAGATCTATATCCTCTATATAGTGCTGACGCTGCTGGCGCTGCTGCTATGGAAGCTATGAGGCCCGCCCTGCATTTCCTGGCCGCGCTGCTCCTCGCCCCGCTGCTGCCGGGAGTGATAAACCGCGTGAAGGCCTTCTTCGGCGGGCGCCGCGGCCAGCCGCTGCTGCAGCTCTACTACGACCTCTTCAAGCTGGCCGGCAAGACGCCGGTGTACAGCCGCACCACCACCTGGGTGTTCCGCGCCTCGCCGGCCGCGGGCCTGGCGGCCCTGCTGGCGGCCGCGGCCGCGCTGCCTTTCGCCGGCGCCGGCCCGCTGTTCGGCTTCGAGGGGGACCTGGTGCTGGTGGTCTACCTGCTGGGGCTGGCGAGGTTCCTGACCGTGCTGGCCGCGCTGGACACGGGCTCGGCCTTCGAGGGGATGGGGGCCAGCCGCGAGATGCAGTTCGCGGTCTTCGCCGAGCCCGCCTTCTTCCTGTGCCTGGCCGCGCTGGCGCACATCACCGGCAGCCTGTCCTTCTCCGGGATATTCGCTGCGCTCACGGGCGACACCTGGCGCACCGCGGCGCCGGTGCTGGCCCTGCTGACGGCCTCGCTCTTCATAGTGCTGCTGGCCGAGAACTCCCGCGTGCCGGCCGACGACCCGAACACGCACCTGGAACTGACGATGATACACGAGGTCATGGTGCTGGACCACAGCGGCCCGGACCTGGCCTGCATACTTTACGGGGCGGCGCTCAAGCTCTGGCTGTTCAGCTCGCTGATAGCGGGCATGCTGCTGCCGCGCGCCGGCGGCGGCGCGTACGAGGGCGCGCTCTACCTTGGCGTTATGCTGGGCGTGACCGGCGCGGTGGGCGTGACGGAGTCGGCCATGGCCCGCCTGCGCCTGCTGAAGGTACCCTACATGCTGATAACGGCTTTCGCTTTCGCGGCGCTGGCGCTGATATTCCAGCTGGGGAGATAGAGGGCTCGTTAAGAAATAACGGGCGCAATTTGGCTTAGCGATTTTATGAGCGAAACAAGGAACGAGGAGCGCGGCGTAGCGGAGCTACGTAAGCGCCGAGTGACGCAGTTGCAGCCAAAGATCGCCCAGCCCCCTGGGGGAGGCCCGTCTTTGGCCGGTTTCTTCGTTGTTCCTCACTCACAGACCGCCGGCATGCTCGCTCGTCGCGCCTCGAACCCGTCTCAAATCCGGGCCTCCAAATTATGCCGGTTATTTCTTAACGAGCCCTAATGCACACCTTCGCCGAGCTCTCGATAGTGCTGATAATACTGCTGGACCTGGCGCTGGCGGTGACCGGCTCGCTGGCCGGCTGCATCAGGCTGGTGGCCGTGCAGGGCGTGCTGGCCGCGCTGCTGCCGCTGCTGGCCGGCCACGGGCAGCCGCACGCGCGGGCGGCCGCCTTCGCCGCCGGGATAGCGCTGCTGAAGGGCGCGGTGTTCCCCTGGCTGCTGATGCGCGCGCGCGACCGCAGCGGGGCCCGCAAGGACGTGGAACCGCTGATAAGCTACCCGGCCTCCATACTGCTCTGCCTGGGCGCCTTTCTGGCCTCGTCATGGATGGGCTCCCGCCTGCCGCTGCCGCAGGCGCAGGTGGCCTGGATAGTGCCCGCCTCGCTGGCCACTATCTTTTCCGGCTTCCTGCTGATCACCACCCGCACTAAGGCCATCACGCAGGTGCTCGGCTACCTCGTCATAGAGAACGGCATCTACATCTTCGGACTGGCGCTGTTCGTGGAGCAGCCGCTTATGGTGGAACTGGCCATACTGCTGGACGTCTTCGTGGCGGTGTTCGTGATGGGCATAGCCATCTTCCACATCAGCCGCGAGTTCGACCACATAGACACCGCGGAGCTCTCCGAACTCTCCGACTGGCGGCACGGGGAGGACGGGCGATGACGTCGGCCCTGCTGATCCTGCCCGCGGCCGCCGGAGGGCTGGCCTTCCTGATACGGAGCGACTCCGCCCGCCGGCGCCTGCTGCTGCTGACGGCCTGGACGCATTCGCTGCTTACCGCGCGGCTGACGGCCTCCTTCCTGGCCGGCGGCGCGGCCGGGGCCGGGGCTTACTTCGGCCTGGACGCGCTCGGGCTGCTATTCCTCTGCGCGACCTCGCTGCTATTTTTGGGCGCCGCTCATTACGCCGTGCGTTACCTGGCCGAGGAGAAGCGGGCCGCCGGCAGCGACGGGCTCTTCCTGTTCACGAACGCGCCGGAGGCGGTCTTCACCGGCTGCCTGCTGTTCTTCCTGGCGGCGATGACGGCCGTGGCCGCCAGCCGCCACCTGGGCATGCTGTGGGCGGCCGTGGAGGCCACCACGCTGCTCTCGGCGCCGCTGATATACTTCCACCGCAACAAACGCTCGCTCGAGGCCACGTGGAAGTACCTGCTGATCTGCTCGGTGGGCATAGCGCTGGCGCTGATGGGCAACCTGCTGCTGGGCGCGGCGGGCCTGAAGAGCGGCGCCGGGCTGGACTACCGGGCGCTGCTCTCCGGCGCGGCCTCGCTGGACCGGCCGCTGCTGAAGGCGGCCTTCCTGTTCCTGTTCGTGGGCTACGGCACCAAGATGGGCCTTTCCCCGTTCCACACCTGGCTGCCCGACGCGCACAGCGAGTCTCCGGCGGTGGTGTCGGCCCTGCTGTCCGGCGCGCTGCTCAACTGCGCCTTCCTCGGCATACTGCGCGTGTCGGCCGTCTGCGCCGGGGCGGGCCTGGCCGACTTCACCGGCGGCCTGCTGCTGCTGTTCGGCCTGTTCTCGGTGGCCACCGCGGCGCTGTTCATGGTGGGCCAGCGAGACTACAAGCGCATGCTGGCCTATTCCAGCATAGAGCATATGGGCATACTGGCGGCCGGCGCGGGCCTGGGCGGGGCCGCGGCCTACGGCGCCGTGCTGGGCGCCGTCAGCCACTCGCTGACCAAGGCCGGGCTGTTCTTCACCTCCGGCCGGGTGCTGGCCGCCGAGAGGACCAAGGAGATAGCCGCCGTAAAGGGCCTGCGCGCCCGGGCTCCGCTCACCGCCGCGCTGTGGCTGGCGGGCTTCTTCCTGATAACCGGCATGCCGCCTTCCGGCGTGTTCCTGGTCAAGTTCATAGTGCTGCGCGAGCTGCTGGCCCGCGGCCGCTACGCCGCGGCTGCCGTGTTCCTGTTCTTCCTTGCCGTGCTGGTGGCCAGCATGGCCCGCTACTTCATAGCGATGGTCTTCGGCGAGCGGGAGGCCGGCCCGGACGAGAGGCCGTTCGAAGAGAGCCGCGGCGCGCTGCTGCCGGCGGCGGTATTCTTCGCGCTGGCTGCGGCGGCCGGGCTGTTCATACCTGGCTGGCTGGACGCCCTGCTGAAGGGCGCGGCGGCTTGCATGGGAGGCGCGCTGTGAACATAGAGCACCTCTCCTCCTTCGATCCGCGCGGCTCGCACCTGGAGCCGGCGGAGTTCTTCGCGGCCGCGGCGGCCCGGCTGGGCGCCGGCGGCAGGGCCGTGGCCTATTTCGCGGTGCCGGAGGGCGCGGCGCACCGGCTGGTGCTGGCGCTGGCCTTCGACCGGGAAAGCAGGCTGGAGGCATACTCCACGCTGGTCTCCGGTCCGTTCCCGGCCCTGACCTCCTCCTTCCCGCAACTGCACCTGTTCGAGCGCGAGATATACGAACAGTCGGGCCTGAAGCCGGAGGGGCACCCGTGGCTGAAGCCGGTGCGTTTCGACTCTCCCGGCGCCGAGCCCGGCGTGGCGGACTATTTTACCGTACACGGCAGCCAGGTGCACGAGGTGGCGGTGGGGCCGGTGCACGCCGGCGTGATAGAGCCGGGCCATTTCCGCTTCCAGTGCCACGGCGAGCGCGTCTTCCACCTGGAGATCATGCTGGGCTA
>JAKAMO010000283.1 GCA_021812825.1 bacterium
CGTGGAGCCGCCCCCCGCCGCGGCGGTCCTGCCCGATGCCGCCGACGAAGGCGAGAAGACGCTGGTGGTACCGCCGCCGTTCCAGCCTGAGCTAGCGGAAGCCCAGCCGGCTGCGGAGGAATACGCCGCCGAGGCCCCCGGGCAGCAGGAGGCCTACGAGGAACCCCGGCCGGACGCGGAGCAGGCCTATTCGGCGCCGCAGCCGGCGGAGGCAAGGCCCCCGCAGGATTTCAACCGCGCCGAGAACTTCGTGCGCGGCATCTACGAGGGCATCTCCGACCTGGACGAGCGGATGAAGGGCATAGAGGACGCTCTTTCGAAGAGCCGCGTCAACAACGATTTCACCGTCAAGTTCCTGGAGGACGTCCTGCAGGACTTCGACTCGCTGGAAAAAGAGAAGATCCGCGCCCGGATCGAGTACCTCCTTTCCGACCTTAAGAAGTAAGCTTCCGTGAGAAGGATATACGCCTCGCTGCCGCTGCTGGCGCTTTGCGCCGGGACCGCCGGCGCCGGCTTTTTCCCGAAGGGCGCCTTCAGCGACGACGCTCGCGGCCTTACGTCCGCCCAGTTCCTGAAGGTCCCGCCTTCCGCCAGGTTCGCGGCCCTTTCCGGCGGCGGCCTTTCCCTGTACGGGATAGATTCCTTCTTCCTGAACCCGGCCGGCGTTTTCGGGGCGGGGCGCAGGGACCTGCTGCTCTCCTACGAGGCGCTGCTGGAGGGCTCCTACCGCAGCTCGATGGCCCTTTCCTTCCCGGCGCGCGGCGGCATCGCCTCAGCGGGCTTCATCTACAACAGCTATTCTCCCGGCCTCGACGCGGTGGACGCCGCCGGCGGGGCCGGCGGGCAGATCGCCGCCTACGACGCGGCCCTGGCGGCCGGCTGGGCGAGGCGCCTGCCGTGGGCCGACTTCGGGGTCGCCCTCAAATATATCCGCTCCAGGCTGGCGGACGCCTCCGGCGGCACGGCCGCCCTGGACGCCGGCCTGATCTTCCGCGAGAGCCGGGGCTCCCGCACCGAGGTGGGCCTGGGCGCCCGCAATTTCGGCCCGCCTCTGAAGCTCGGCTCCGAGGCGGCGCCTCTGCCTTTCGAGCTGGCCGCCGGCCTCAAGTGGAAATACGCCGCGGACTTCAATATCCTGGCGGAAGGACGCCTGCCCTGCGACCATTCGCCCTACCTGGTCTTCGCCGGCGAGCTGTACCTGCCTTATTCCGGCCGCTCCGGCCTCTACCTGCGCTCCGGGCTGAACTTCAAGAATTACGACGACCACGGCGTCATGGGGGCTTTCGCGGGCGGCGTCGGGCTCAGGTCCGGCGACCTGACCTTCGACTACGCCTTCTCCCCGTACGGCGAGCTCGGCTCGGCGCACAGGGTGACGGCCGGCTACGCCTGGGGCGGCACGCCGCTGCCGGAGGCGCCTTCCTCGAAGCGCCCTCTGCCCCCGGCCCCGCTGCTGGTAGTTGCCCCGTTCTCCGCCGGGCAGGGAACCACCGAGACGCAGGCCGCGGTCATGCGAAATCTTGTGGAATCCGAGCTGCTGAAGACCAAGGCCTTCCGGCTCGTGGAGCGCGAAAAGCTCGACTTCATCCTCGAGGAGAAGCGGCTGGCCTACGCCGGGCTCGCCGGCGGGCAGGCAGCGGCGGAGATGGGCAAGGCCGCCGGAGCGGGGCTGGCGGTATTCGGCACGCTCGGCACGGATAAGAAGGGGTATCTGGCTACTGTAAGTCTCTACGACGTCTACTCCGGGGAAGTGCTCCGTACCGCTTCGACGGAAGCCTCCGAAGACTATCTCTTCCGCGAGGCCGCCCGCAGGCTGGCCGCGGAGCTGGCGCGCTAGGTCCTACTTCCCCTCTTCGAGCTGCTTTATCTTCCAGCGGTTGCGCTCGGTAGGCTCCAGTCTGGCCGCCATGCGGGCGGCTTCCAGAGCCTCCCGCCGCTCGCCGAGCTTTATGTAGATGTCGCAGAGGCGGCCGTAGTATGCCGCGTTCGACGGGTCCTTGGAGATGTAGATGTTCACCAGCCTGACCTCGGCCAGCAGGCGGTGCTTTATCTTCCTGGCGTCCAGCTTATACAGGCTTTCCCTGTACAGGCAGAAGCCGGCAAGGCCGGTGACGAGCAGGATGTTGAAAGAGAGCGCCGAGTCGGGCCGCATCGCGAAGACGGTTATATTGGCGAGATAGACGAAGATAAGCGTGACGGACCCGGAGAGGAAGGTGTCGCTGAAGGCCGTCTCCCCCTGCCCGTACTTCTTTTCCCTCCGCTCTAGGATCCAGACCACCACCCACGAGTAGACGAGGGCGAAGCCCGTGGACCAGGCCAGGGCCTTCAGCAGCCACATCAGCGCGCCGCCTTCAGCCGCCGCCGGATCAGCTTTAGCATGCTGCCGTGAAGGCCGGGGCCAGCGGCCAGCGTTTGCGCGCCCATCGCTGCGTCCACGCGCCAGGTCTTTCCGCGGAAATCGGTGACCCGCGCGCCGGCCTCGGAAGCTATAAGTCCCCCGGCCGCGACGTCCCACGGCTTGAGGCCGAACTCCCAGTAGCCGTCGGTGCGGCCGGCGGCCAGCCAGCACAGGTCCAGCGAGGCCGAGCCCATGCGCCTTACGTCGTGGGACAGCTTCATGAACTCCGAGAAGAAGCCGCAGTAGAAATCCGCCCTCTCGGCCCTGTCGTAAGCGAAGCCCGTTACCAGCAGCGCTTTGGAGAGGGCCCTGACCCCGGAGATCCTCAGCCTGCGGCCGTTGACGAAGGCGCCTCCGCCCAGCCCGGCGTGGAAGAATTCCCCCCGGAACGGGTCGAAAACCCCGCCGGCCCTGACCACGCCTTTTTCCGCGAAGCCGATGGATACCGCCGCCGCGGGGAAGCCATGGGCGTAATTGGTGGTGCCGTCCAGGGGGTCTATTATCCAGAGGCGGCCGTTGGG
>JAKAMO010000284.1 GCA_021812825.1 bacterium
GTCGTAGCCTCCGATGATCTCGTCGCCGAGGATGCGGACCTTCGGCTGCAGCTTGTAGTCGTAACCGCGCAGCTCGTTCAGGGAGGCTATCGCGGAGTCGGACGGACAGTACGCGTAGTGAACGGTGGGGCGGTAGACGGCCTTGCCGTTCTTCCAGACGGTCAGCCGGTCGGACAGCGTGAAGGCCTCGCCGTGGCGGACCACCATGCCGTGGATGCAGTGGCCGGGCACCCAGGTGGAGACCCAGGTGTTCATGCCCATGCGGGCCAGGCAGATCTGGTTCTTCGGTCCGCTCCTGTGTTCCACGGCCAGCGGGGGAAGTTCCCTCTCGTGCGTGCCCCAGCCCATCTCGGCCGGCGCCACGCCCTCCTCGCGGAAGCCCTCGACGCTCCAGGTGTTGACGAACTCGTTGACTTCCTTCGGCTTGTTGGTTATCTGCGTGTCGCGCTCGCTGACGTGGATCACCTTCACGCCGAGCTCCATCGAGAGCCGGTTGAAAACCTGGTCCTTGACCAGCTGGCGCAGCTTTTCGGCCTTCGCCCCGCGGACCTTCTTGTCGGCCAGCAGGCTCTCGGCGATGTCGATAAGGCCCTTCTTCGCGAAATGGGAGATCAGGCCGGGGTTGGCGCCGTGCTCGATGACGGCCGTCGGACCGACGCTCTTCCAGCCGGCTATCATCCGGCGCATCGCCATGTGGCGGACGTAGAGCGTGCGCTCCGTCGGGTGCTTCTTGGTGGCGTCCTTGTAGGGGTCCCAGAGCTCGGTGGAGGTGTTGATGTAGCGTACGCCGCGGTCGTGGCACCACTGCAGGATCTCGCAGGCGTCAATGTTCCACGCGAGGTCGATAAGCATGTCGCCGGGCTTCAGATACTTGCCGAGCAGCGCGCCCATGTTCTTCTTCGTTATCTGGTCGCGCACGAACTTCACGCCCTTCGCCGTCCACGGCTTCAGCGCCTTGCGCTTGTCCTCGAAATCCATCACGGTGACGTTCTTCGCCGGCACCTTGACCAGCTTCAGCAGTATCGGCAGCGCGCACTGCGCCACGGAGCCGTAGCCCACGAAGAGTATCTTGTTGTAGAATTTTTTCATGTCCGTAACACCGCCTTTGTTTTGATCCGCGCCAGACCGGCCGCGCCGGCCCGCAGAGGCCGCGCTAAATTATAATAAAAAAGAAAATATAAAAGAAAAGCGCGGCGTCGGGCGCCGCGCTCCGTGCCGGGGTGTGGGGGTTATTTCCTGCCGTTGCCCAGCTCTTTCAGCTTGTCCTGGTAATCCTTCTCCAGGCGCTCCCTGGCCTCGCGGAAGCGCTTGGCCAGTTCGGCCTCGCGGGCCGCGTAGCTCTCCTGCAGCGCTGCCTCCCGCTTCTGCAGGTCGGCCACGAGGCGCTGCTCCTGCTCGAGCACGCCTTTGAGCTTGGCGCGCTCCGCTTCCAGTTGCGCGGCGCGCATGCGGTGGCCGTCCTCCAGGTCCTTCTTGCGGGCGTCGTGGTCGGCGCGGAGCTTGGTCTCCAGCTCCTCCAGCCGGGTGTTGTAAGAGGCTATGGTCTCCCTGAGCTGCAGGTTCTTCTGCTCCAGCTCGTCCTTCAGGCGGCCTACGTCCTCGGCCAGTTCCCTGTCGGTGTCTATGCGGGAGGCTTTATCGGAGAGCATCGCCTGGTAGTTGTTCTCGAGCTGGGCCTGCCTGGCCTCGAGGGCCTTTTCCTTCAGCCTGAAGGCCTCGTCGAGGGCGGCCGCCAGGTCCTTCTCGCGCCGCAGGTAGGCGGTCTCCAGCTCCTTGGCCTGCTCGGCGAGCCGGGAGTTGAAATCGTCCTTCACGAACTGCAGCTTGCGGAAATAGTCGTCCTGGTCGGCGCGCCTGGCCTCTTCGGAGCGCCTCGAGAGATCGGTGAGCTGGCCCAGGTAGTTCTGCTCGATCTCCCTGACCTTGTCGAGGAACTCCTTTTCCAGCGTCTGCCGCAGGTCGCGGGCCTTGGTGAGGTTCTCCTGGATCAGCTTCTGCCTCTCCCTTTCGCTTTCCTCCAGACGGCCGCCCAGCAGGGAGATCTCATCCCGCAGGGCCGTAGAGGAGGAAGCTTCGGCCGCCGCCTCGCCGCGGGCCCTGGACAGGACCTCTTCCAGGGCCGTTATCCTGTCCTTCAAGTCCTTCTCCCCGAGCGCGTGCTTTTCCTCCAGGGCGCGCTGCGCCGCCTCCAGGACGGCCGCCGCCTCCGCCCTGAACTCGTTTTCCCTGGCCTCGTAGAAAGCCTTCATCTCCTCTTCGCGGCGCCGCCAGTCCGACGTCTGCCGTTCCCTGGCCTTTTCCGCCTCGTCGGCTGCCGTTTTCAGCAGCGCCGCGCGCTCCTCCTCCCAGGCCGTCCTGGAGGCCTCGGCCTGGGCCTTGAGCGACTCCGCGTGCCTTCTGAAATTCTCGCTCACTTCCGCTTCCCGCGTCTTCAGCGTCTCGAGCAGGCGGGACTCCGCTTCGGCGGCCTTGGCGGAGAGCGCCGCGCGCTCCTTTTCCAGCGCCTCCTCCTTGACCTTGAGCTGGGAGGCGAGCCTGTCCGACTCGGCGCGCAGCCGCCGCTCGTAGTCCTCGCGCGCGGCCTTCTCGCGTTTCTCCTCCTCCTCCTCCATCTTGGCGGCCCGGGTTTCCAGCATCGCCTCGGCCCGCCTGAAATCCGCCTCGAGCCGCTCTCTCTCCGCGTCTATCACCACGCGGGCCTCGGAGGCGCGCGAGACCAGCGCTTCCTTGAGGCGGGCTGTCTCCTGCACCAGCGACTCGGCTTTGGAGAGCGCCTCGTCCTTCTGGGCCTTCAGCACGGCGTGCTGGCGCTCCACCTCCTCGTACTTCTTGGCGAGGCTGAGTTCCCGGATCTTGTAGGATTCCTCCAGCGACTGCTTCAGCAGCGAGCTGCGCTCCTCGAAGGTCTTCTCCAG
>JAKAMO010000005.1 GCA_021812825.1 bacterium
GTGGAAGTTTTCTCTTTCGTCACCGGAGGTGTTGGTCATGACGATGCGGCCGGGGGGGATATTGTTAAGTATGTTGCCGCCGCCCGCGCCGGTGTCCACGCGGCGCAGCGCCACGGTGACGATATGCGCGCCGGAGGCCCTGATGGCCTCCGTCATGCACTCGTCGGAGTGGAACTTGCCGGTGCCCAGCATGAAGCGGCTGCGCACGGTCCTGCCCGCTATCTTGAAAGTGTCTTCCATATCAGCCTCCGGTGACGAAAGAGAAAACTTCCACCGCGTCGCCTTCCTTCAGCGCGGTCTTCTGCCAGCTCTCCCTGCGGAGAACCTTGAGGTTCAGCTCCACCAGCGCGGCTTTAGGCACTACGGCCATGCCCGCGAGCAAAGCGTCCACGGTGAGGCCCGTGCCTATTTCTGCCTCTTTCCCGTTCAGTCTTATCTTCATGGCTTCTCCCAGAAATGTTCCAGCGGTCCGGCGCCCGAGCCCAGCCCCGGCGCGTGCTTTATCGCGCCGTCCACGTAGCGCTTGGCGCGGCTAACCGCGCGCGACACGTCCAGGCCGAGCGCGAGCCCGGCGGCTATGGCCGCCGACAGCGTGCAGCCGGTGCCGTGCGTATGCGCGGTCTTAACGCGCGCCGAGAGGAAGACCGTGAAAGCCTTCCCGTCGAAAAGCAGGTCCTCGCAGGAAGGGCCGTCCAGGTGGCCGCCCTTGATCAGCACGAAGGCGGGTCCCATCTCCCGGACGGCCTTCGCGGCCCGGCACGCGCTGTCCGCGTCCGTTACCTTTATTCCGGTAATGGCCTCGGCCTCCGGCGCGTTGGGAGTGACCACCAGCGCCAGCGGCAGCAGGTCTTTGATTAGCGCGTTCACGGCGCGCGGCTCCAGCAACGGCCTGCCGCTCTTGGAGGCCAGTACGGGGTCGACTACCAGCTTCTTCACGCGGTGCGCGCGCAGGACGGAGGCGACGGCCTTCACCACCGGCGCCGAGACCAGCATGCCGGTCTTCGCCGCGTCGGCCCCGATGTCGTCCAGCGCGGCCTCCGCCTGCCGCGCCACCACCTCCGGCGGCACGTGCAGAGCGCCGGAGAACCTGCGGGTGTCCTGTACCGTCACCGAGGTTATCGCCGACAGCCCGTACACCCCCGCCGCGGCGAAGGTCTTGAGGTCCGCCTGTATCCCGGCCCCGCCGCCGGGGTCCGAGCCGGCTATGGTAAGAGCGCGGGCCTTCATGCCGCGGCCCCGACGAGGCGCTTCTTCGCCCCCTTCCCGAGCCTGCGCGAGGCGCGCATGGAGCAGAAATCCGGTCCGCACATGCCGCAGTACTTCTTCTTCACGTCGCCCTGGTGCCAGCAGCGCGCCCGGTCCGTGTCGAGCGCTAGCGAGAACTGCTTCTCCCAGTCGAAGGCGTAGCGCGCGCGGGACATGTCCAGGTCCCGCTCCGCAGCGCCGGGCCGGCCCAGCGCTATGTCGGCCGCGTGGGCCGCTATCTTCGAGGCTGCGATACCCTGGCGCACGTCCTCGAGTTCCGGCAGGCCGAGATGCTCCTTGGGGGTGACGTAGCAGAGGAAGGAGGCGCCGTTCCAGGCCGAGAGCGCCCCTCCTATGGCCGCGTTTATATGGTCGTAGCCCGCGGCGATGTCCGTGACGAGCGGCCCCAGCACGTAGAAGGGCGCCCCGTGGCAGACCTTCTCCGCCTTCCGCATGTTCATCGCCACCTTGTCCAGCGGCACGTGGCCGGGGCCTTCCACCATCACCTGCACGCCGGCCGCGCGCGAGCGTTCCACCAGCCCGCCCAGCGTCTCCAGCTCGGCGAACTGGGCCGCGTCGCAGGCGTCCGCGAGCGAGCCGGGCCGCAGGCCGTCGCCCAGGCTGAACGTTACGTCGTATTTCCGGAATATCGCGCAGATGTCGTCGAAGAGCTCGTAGAAGGGATTCTCCGCCCGGTGCAGTTCCATCCAGCGGGCGAGTGCCGCTCCGCCGCGGGATACTATGCCGGTGGTGCGCCCTTTCACCAGCCGGAGATGTTCGCGCAGAAGACCGGCGTGCACGGTCATGAAGTCCACGCCTGCCTCGGCCTGCTCTTCTATGACCTCCAGCAGCAGAGCGGGAGTAAGGCCCTTAACGCCGCCTGCGCGCTTGATAGCCTCGTACACCGGCACGGTGCCCACGGGCATCGGGCTGTGGTCCAGGATCTCCTTCCGTATGCCGGGCAGGTCGCCGCCGGTGGACAGGTCCATCACGGCGTCGGCGCCGAGCCGGCGGGCCAGCTCCAGCTTCTTCAGCTCCTCTTTCAGGCCGGAGCGGCCGTCCGAGGTGCCGAGGTTGACGTTGATCTTGCAGTTGAACGCCCGGCCGATGGCGGCGGGGAACAGGTTCCTGTGGTTCACGTTGGCGGGGACCACGGCGCGGCCGGCCGCTGTCTCCCTGAGCAGGAGGCCGGGCTCGGCCTTCTCGCGGGCTGCGGCGGTAACTACTTCAGGCGTCAGTTTGCCCTTGCGGGCGGCTTCGAGTTGCGTCATGTTTTCCTTTTTTGAAGGAAAAATGACGAAAAAAAGCCGGCTGCATGGCTGCAGTCGGCAATAGTCGCATGGACCCTTTCATTTTCCCTCCGCCGGTATTACCCGGATCAAGTTTTAAGGGTCTTCCGGCAACACCGGAACTCTCAGCCTGGTAACTACCAAGCTCCCCGATAGATATATGTTAGCAAATTCCCCGCTGTCAGGTTCCCGGAGTGGGAGACGGGGAGACGTTCAGCGGCGCCGGCTCCTGCGGAGGTACCGGCGGCTGCGGGAGCGGTATGAAGTCCCTGAAATTGTCCTTGTCCAGCGTGAAGGCTTTCTCCCCCAGGACGCCCTTGCGGTGGAGATGTCCCGGGACCAGCGGCGGCGTGGTGGCGTAGATGCTGTAGATGAGGTGGGGGATGGTCCACATGCGCACCTGGCGGTCTTTGGGCAGCGCGTGGTTGATCATCATCACCAGGTTGTTGGTGCAGTTGTTGCGTGTGGAATGGTACCATTCGCCTTCGCGGTTCAGCGTGGCCTGCTCCACCGTATCCTGCACCATCTTTATCTTCCCTTCCCTGTCGGCCAGCAGCGGGTAGAAATTCATCCAGTCGCCGCTGTAAGCGCTGAGCAGCGCGTAATCCTCGAAGTTCGTCAGCAGCCAGATTATCCCGTAGGTCTTCTTGAAGCCGGAGAAGAACGAATATGCCTGACCTTCGCGGGCGTAGGCTTCAACCGAAAGGAAGAAGCCCCTGGAACTCCGGCCGTCGGCGGAGACGACGCCCCCGTCCTCGAACTCGTAGAACAGCAGGGAATGCCCGGCTATGCCTGGCGGCTGCACCTTGGTGACGAAATATATTTCCTTTATGAGTTCCGGGCGTATCACTGCGGATTCCCAGGTGAAGTCGTGCGTCTGCGCTTCCGGGTTGGTCCAGCGCATATTGGAGACCCTGAGCCCGCCGTCCGCGGCGCCTTCGAACAGCGCGGGGCGGAACTTGGACTTGTAAGGGGGGAGTTCCGGGGCCTGCGGGTCGGGCGAGTAATCGTTTATGCTGTAGACCTTCAGCGTGCCGACGTCGTCCGAGGATTCCGCCTTGCCCCAGACCTCTACCAGATGGTCGTCGAAGGCGGCCGCTTCCTCCGCGGAGAGCTGCAGCGCGAAGACGCGCCCGTCAGGGGTGTTCAGCACGGTCCTGTCGGGGTATACCGTCAGCAGGCCTTGCAACTGGTAAGTGACCGCGTGCCTGTCGGAGGGCAGTTCCGCCGCGGGGCGGGGGAGGGGGGCGGAATAGAGCGAGGAAAAGTCCTGGGCGCAGGCTGGCCCTGAGATTGTCAGGGCCAGCATTAAGGCCAGAAGAGGTCTTTCGGCCATGGCTATATATTCCGCCGTCAGGATCTCAGTTCACGGCTACCGGCGCCGCGACGGTGTGGTCCTGGACGGTAGGCAGTATCGGCATGCCGAAAGCGTTGCCGAGGGCCGCCGCGCCGTTGGTGATGATGGCCGGCGAGGGGGTGTACACTACGGGCGCAGGTTGGGCAGCGTAGGGTACGGCCAGCGGCGGGCGGACGTTGGCCACCGTGGCGGCGTACTGTTCCGCCGGGGTCAGCGGCCAGCCCCAGCCGGTCTCCTGGTCGTTGGGGGTGGGGTTCAGGCCGGCCTTCTCGTAGGCGTACTCCGTGTAGCCCACGCAGTCGAAGTCCACCGGGCCCTTCTGGGTGAAGTGGGTGTCGCTGTAATGGTGCCCGACCACGGCTGCCGCGGCGGCCACGATCTTGTCGCGCTGCTCCGCGGTGGGGCGCACCTTGGGGACGCGGTTGCCGTAGAAGGCGTAGATGGTGTGGTGGGTGAAGTTATAGAAGGAATAGATCTTGCGGACGCCGCCGTAGGGCTTGAAGTTGTCCGGTACGCAGTCGTAGATGACCACTACGATCTTGCCGTCCTTGACCTCGGTGCCGGCGTAGATGCCCGCGTGGCCCACCGGCATGTCGCCGATCCAGCCCTGCGGTATGCCGAAGATGCCGCCGGTATAGATCAGGTCGCCCTTCTCCATGCCGTTATAGGGCGAAAGCCTGGGGTCCGGGCCGCGCTCGCTGCGCTGCTCCAGCATCTCGTAGGCCGCGGCGCGGACCACGTTGCTCTCGTTCGCCTTGGCGGCCAGGTCGTAGAGGAACTTGGACGCGCCGCTGGACTTGGTCTTGCCGGCGCCTATGGCCATGTTGATCTTGGCTATGTCGTCCGACTCGTTGAAGAGCTTCAGCAGCTTCTCCATCACCTCGGGGTTGCCGATCTCGCCCAGCGCCCAGATGGAGTCCATGGCCTTGAGCCTGGCCTTCAGGTTGTCCTCGTAGTGACCCTTGGTGTTGCGGGCTCCCGTGTAGGACCTTACGTTATCGAGCAGGGCGGCGGCGGCCTCCTGGTTCTTGGTCCGGCCGGCGGCGCGTATAGCGCAGGACTGGATCTCTGAATTGGGGCTGTTCACAAGACTGGCTATCATCAGGTTGGAGGCTATGCCCCTGGTGGTGGCAAGGGCGTTGATCCCGGAGCAGGGATCGGTCTCCGAGGAATATGCGGAGGCGGATATCGCTAAAAGGATGGTGGTAAGGGCGAGGTTCTTTATGGTGCCGTTCATCTACTTCCTCCTTGTGCTGGCTACATCTATAGTCTATCACAGGAGGAAAAAACCACAAGTTACGCAGGTCCCAGTGGGCCGGAGTTAAATAGACTAGGCCCGCGTGGGCCCTTTGGTAACTGGGAAAATGGGACTATCCGGCAAGAGGTCCGGCTGCCCAGGTACAGGTCAGCCTTTCTTCAGGGTTATCAGGGGTATTTCGGAGGGGGCCAGCCAGCGCAGGGGCGGGCCCCAGGTGCCGGCACCGGAGGTGACGTAGAAAGCGCTGGTCCCTACCCGGTAAAGGCCGTAGAAGTCCGGGTAGAACAGGCGGGTGAAGATATGGAAGGGGAAGATCTGGCCCCTGTGGGTATGGCCGGAGAAGCCCATGTATTCGCCGGTGGAGGCTATATCTTCATAGAAGACCGGCTGGTGCGACATCAGCAGGGTGAACTTGCCGTCCTTATGGGCGTTAAGTATTCTCTTAACGTCCTCCCTGGTCAGGTGCTCGGTATGTATGTCCCCGAGACCTATGAGGCGGAGGGGGCCCAGGTCGGCGGCGTCGTTTTTCAGCAGCTTTATGCCGAAGGCCTTGTAGCAGGCCATCGCGTTCTCGAGGCCGTAATAATATTCGTGGTTGCCGAGGGCCCCGTACAGGCCAAGGCGGCTGTTTATCTTCCCCGTCAGCTCCCTTAGGTCCTCGCGGCAGGCTATGCCGGGGTCTATCAGGTCGCCGGTGACCAGCACCAGGTCGGGCTTCGCGGCGTTTATCTCCTCCACTATGCCGGCGAACTGCCGCAGCTTCCAGGAGGAGTCCACGTGCATGTCCGAGATCTGGGCTATCTTGAAGCCGTCCAGCTCCGGCGGCAGGTCCTTGAAGGCCGCGGTGACCGGCTTTATCGGCGGCGTGCGCTGGCCGCCGTATACCGCCCAGGCCAGCACCAGCCCCAGCGCGCCCAGCGTGAAGAAGGCGTACTGGCGGGGCTGGAACCAGGCCGCGTTCCTTATGAACAGCGCGGCGAGGTCGGAGACGGCGAAGATGAAGGCGGCCAGCAGTATTATCCCCATCCAGGCGTAGCCGGCCGCGTACAGCGCTTCCAGCGCGTGGCCGTGGTAGAAGCGCTTCAGGAACATTATGAAGGGGGACGTGAAGGCAGCGGCCAGCAGCAGCAGGCGCAGCCAGGCGGCGGCCGGGGCCGCTATGGCGAAGCCGCGGGTCAGCCAGCGGGCGGCGTAGAAGTGCAGGCCGATATAGGAGGCCACCAGCAGCAGGAAGACAGGAAAGAAATGATAGGTTTTCATCTGGAGTACACAGCCATTATATAAATTACCGCGCCGGAACCTGCCCGCTGAAGGTCGCCCTTCTTTTTGTTATTATAGCGTAGGCCGGCCTTTAACTGGCCGCGCGCGGGAGGATCGTTTAAATACGGACCCGTCAGTACTAAGGGCGGTGCCGACGATATGGCGGACAATATTCTTCAGGTTCTTACGGCCCTGCTGGTCATGGCCGGAGCGGGGATAACGGCCAACCTCGCCTACTCGCTCTTCAGGTCTATAAGAAGGATCCCTTTCGGCGAGGCGCAGGTCTCTTTCGCCATGCAGTCGATGGGGGTGGTGGCTACCATCAATTCGCTGCTCCTGGCTTTCATGGCCATCTCCGTCTGGGAGACGTACAAGGCGGCGGACAATTCCGCCATGAACGAGGCCACCGCTGTAGCCCTGCTGGGGCGCAACCTGGCCTATTACGGGGGCAAGAGCGCTTCCGCGGCCAGGGACGGCGTGCGCGCTTATGCAGACTGCGTTCTGAAGGACGAATGGGGGATGATGGCCAGCGGCGATTCCAATCCCGTCTGCCTCGCCAAGCTCGAGGACGCCTTCCGCCTCACGGCGCGGATAGAGCCGAGGTCGGGGCGAGAAGAAGTGCTGCTCGGGGAGATCTGGGCCCGCGCCAACGAGATGTCGCGCTGCCGCAGGGAGCGCCTGCAGGCCGGGCGCACCACCGTGCCGGGGACGCTGTGGCTGGTGACGGCCTTCGGCGCGCTCATCAGCATCGCGCTGACCTTCGTGATGCCGCCGGCCGTGTCCACGCGCATCATCATAGGCCTGGTGGCCGCGGCTTTCGGCCTGGTGTTCCACTTCATAGTGGTAATGCAGCGTCCTTTCAGCGGGCCGGACGCCATCAGGCCTGTCGGCTTCGAGCGGGTGCTGCGCAATATGGAGACCTGGGACCGGCGCAGTATGGAGAACCAGAACCCGGGCCGGCAATAAGGGGCCTGACGTCCGGCCCCTGCACCGCATCGGCTCTGTATACGATGAACAACATTTCCCCGCTGGCGGCCATCTGGCTTACAGTCTGCATAAATTCCTTCTTCCCTATATTCGGCTGGCTGGCGGCCGGGCGCATCTCGCCCGCGCTCTACGCCTTCGCGGGTTCGGCCATAGGCTTCGCCTGCTTCCTGCCCTGGATCGCCAGGAACGGGGTGTTCAAGACTTATTTCCGCCCCGGTCTTTGGCCGCGGCTGCTGGCGGTGGGCTTCTTCGGCAGCGCGCTGCCGATAGCGCTGCTGGTCACGGCGCTTAGATACACCACTCCGGCCAACGCCGCCATCCTCTGCCAGGTGGAGGCGGTGTACGCGCTGGTGCTGGCCGGGATCTTCCTGAAGGAGAAGGTCACGCCGAGCCAGCTGGCCGGCACCTCGCTGGTGCTGGCGGGCACTATGCTGATAGCGCTTAAGGAGCGCTTCACCGTGCGCTGGACCGGGGACCTGATGGTGCTGGCGGTGCCGCTGTTCTACCAGATCTCGCACCTTTTCAGCAAAAAACTGCCGCGCGAGCTCTCGCACGTCTTCGTGGCCTCGGCCCGCACGCTGTTCGCGTCCCTCGGGATACTGCCGCTGGTGGCTTTCGCGGCGGCCCGGCCCGGCGCGCTGTTCACGCCCAGCCTGGAGCTGCTCGGCATACTGCTGGTCTTCGGCGTGGCGCTGACGGCGCTGAACAACGTGCTCTGGTACCGGGCCATCCTGAACATGGACCTGTCCAAGGCCACCGCCATAGTGCTCTCCTACCCGGTGCTGACCGCGCTGCTCTCGCACGCCTTCGGCATAGAGCGGCTGCACGTCTACCAGCTGGCGGGACTGCTGCTGGCCCTGGCCGGCGCCTGGTGGGTGACCCAGCTGGTGAAGAAGGACGCGCCGGTCCCGGCCTGAAGCCGGCTTGGCCGCCGTGAATGAGAACGCCCGCCTTGACGGCGGGCGGCTTCATTGGCGCTCGTGCGGCCGGCTCAGTAGTTCTTGGCCACCGTTTCCATGTAAAGCCTGCGGTATTTCTCGGCCATGGCCGCGGTGCTGTATTCCCTGCGTATCAGGGCCTTGGCGGCGGTTCCCAGCCTGGCCGCTTCGTCGGGCCTGGAAAGCAGCCATTCGATGGCCGAAGCCATCGCGCCGGGGGACCAGGGCGGCACGGCTATGCCGGTCTCGCCGTCCAGCAGCAGGTCCTCGTGGCCGGGGATCTCGGTGGCGGCGCAGGGCAGGCCGGCCAGCATGGCCTCGCCGAGGGCCAGGTCGAAGCTCTCCCAGCGGGAGCCGGAAGCATAGACGTCAGAGGCCGCCAGTACGCGGCCTACGTCGGTGCGCTTGCCGAGGAAGATAACGCGGTCGCTGACGTCCAGCGAGACCGCGAGGTACTTGAGGCGGCCCATGTCGCGGCCGTCCCCCGCGAGCAGCAGCCTGATGTCCCTGCCGCGCCGTTTGAGGTCGGCCGAGGCTTTTATCAGTATGTCCTGGCCTTTCTGGCGCGTCAGCTGCGCGGCGCAGCAGACCACCTTTTCCCCGGGCGCGATGCCCAGCTCTCCGCGCAGGCCGCCGTCGCCCGAGGCGGGCTCGACGCCGTCCGGTATGGCCACCGGTCTCGCGTACAGTTGGCCGCGCTCGCGCAGCTCCCGGGTCATAAGGCCGTTGGAGCTGAAGGCCAGCGCCGAGCAGAGCGGCATCGTGAACAGGTCGGGCCACCTGACGTACCAGGGTTCCGACGAGAACGGGTTGTTGACCGCGTGCACTATCTGCAGGCGGGGGATGAACAGCGTGAGCAGGCGCAGGGGCATCGAAAGGCGCGGCTGGCAGGTATGGGCTATGTCGTACTTCCCGGAGAAGAGGAGGCGGACCAGCCTGAACCAGGCGAAGACGTCGGGGTAGAAGCGTCCCCGGAGCGGAACTATCTCGGCGCCGGCGGCGGCGAACTCCGGGGCCAGGGTGTCGTCGCTGCCGAACGGGCAGACGGTGACGTGGAAAATGTCCTTGCGCAGGCTCCTGACGGTGTAAAGGGCTATCCTCTGGGCCCCGAACGGGGAGAGGTCCTGCATCAGGTAAAGCACTCTTATGCGTTCTTTCTGGTTCATCTGTCGTCGCGTCGGAGGATAATTATAGCGGTAAGAAGGCCTGCCGGACAAATCGGCCGGGTCAGCCCTTTATGACCAGCAGCGGGCGGAACCTGGCCACTCGGACGGCTATGCCGGCCCCGGCCACCACGTTCACCACGCTTTCCACGTCCTTGTAGGCCTCTGGCATCTCCTCGGCCAGCGTGCCGCTGCCGGAGGCCCTGACCCACACGCCCCTGGCCGCGAGCTCGTCGGCTATCCTGCGGCCGCGCGCGCGGCGCATGGCCTCGCCGCGGCTCATCAGGCGGCCGGCGCCGTGGCAGGAAGAGCCGAAGGTCTCGCTCATGGCCTTGGCGGTGCCGGCCAGCAGGAAGGAGCAGCGGCCCATGTCGCCGGGGATTATCACCGGCTGGCCGCTGGCGGCGTAGGCCGCCGGCAGCTCGGGGTGGCCCGGCCCGAAGGCGCGAGTGGCTCCCTTGCGGTGGACTACGACCTTCGTCTTCGCTCCGCCTATCGAGTGCTCCTCCAGCTTGGCGATATTGTGGGCCACGTCGTATACCAGCCGCATGTCCAGCGCCTTCGCGCCCAGGCCGAAGGCCTTCTGGAAGATCTCCCTGGTCAGCCCGGTCAGCGCCTGCCGGTTGGCCCAGGCGTAGTTGGCCGCGGCCTGCATGGCCCCGAAGTAGCGCTGTCCCTCCGTGCTGCGGAACGGGGCCGCCGCCAGCTGGGGGTCCGCGAGCGCGATGCCGTAGCGGCGGGCCGCCGCGCGCATGACCTCGATATAGTCGGAGCAGACCTGGTGGCCGAAGCCGCGGGAGCCGGTGTGCAGCATCACGGTGAGCTGGCCTTTGAAAAGGCCGAAAGCGGAGGCGCGGGCCTCGTCGTAGATGTCCGTGACCTCCTGCACCTCCAGGAAATGGTTGCCCGAGCCCAGCGTGCCCAGCTGTCCGAGGCCGCGTTCCAGCGCGCGGGCGCTGACGGCGCCCGGGTCCGCCCCGGGCAGCGCGCCGCCGGACTCGGTGAAGTCCAGGTCCTCGCGCTGGCCGAGGCCGTTCTTGACCGCCCAGGCCGCCCCGTCGGTCAGCGGGCTTTCCTGTTCCCGCCTGGCGGTACGCAATCCTCCGCCCGCGCCGACGCCGGCGGGTATGCCGGAATAGAGCTTGTGCGCGAGGTCCTCCAGCTTCTTCGCGGCGGCCGGGGCCTCGAGCGACGAGGAGAGCAGTCTGACGCCGCAGTTGATGTCGTAGCCGACGCCGCCGGGGGAGATCACGCCGTCGCGCGCGTCGAAAGCGGCCACGCCGCCTATAGGGAAGCCGTAGCCGGAGTGTATGTCCGGCATCGCCAGCGCCGGGCCCGCGAGGCCGGGGAGCGTGGCGGTGTTGGCGGCCTGCTCCACCGCGCCGGGCTCCAGGGTCTTCTCTATAGCGGCGTCGGCGTAGATGACGGCGGGGCCGTTCATCCCTTCCTTGTAGGAGGCGGGGACCTCGAGTCTGAACTCGTCCAGCCGCTTTAGACCGGCTATCATATGTCCAGCATCACCCTGGCCTTCCAGCGGCCGTCCTTTTCCGCTACCTCCAGGCCGTGGTAGGTGGCGGCCTTCACCAGTATGCCCTTACGCCGGGCGAAAGCGCCCGTTTCCCCGGCGAGCTCCGCGCCGACGGCGCAGCCCACGGCCAGCGAAACCTCCGCCTTTACCGAGGAGGCCACGAAGCCCTCCGTGTCCATCAGGAAGACCAGCTCGTTGAGGAAGGCCACCGCCAGCGCCTGCGGGCTTTCCGCGGACAGCGAGACCCGGCGGGACTCGGCAGGCGCTATGCCGGGCGCGCCGCAGCTGAGGGCGTAAAGGCCGAGGGCCAGGTCCTCGAACAGCGGTCCCGGCCCGGAAGCCTCGGCTTCCAGCCAGGCGTCGCCGTCCGGACCGGAGATCCTGAACAATAGGCCTCCTTAAATGCGAGTGCCGGCGGCTATAGCGACCGCCGCGCGGCATTTCCCTCGGCGTGAAACGCGGGGTTCAGTCCCCGATGATCCGCCTGGAACAGCGCTCTCGATAGAAGTTCCGTCTACTTAAGGTTCCTGAAAAAATCTCCGCCTTTGTCGTCCACCAGGACGAAGGCCGGGAAGTCCTCCACTTCGATCGCCCAGACCGCCTCCATGCCGAGCTCGGGGTAGTCCAGCTGCTCCACCTTCCTGATGTTGCGGTCGGCCAGCAGGGCGGCCGGACCGCCGGGGGAGCCCAGGTAGAAGCCGCCGTTCTTTTTGCAGGCGTCGGTGACGGCCTGCGAGCGGTTGCCCTTGGCTATCATCACCATCGAGGCGCCTTTGGACTGCAGCAGCTCTACGTAGGAGTCCATGCGGCCGGCGGTGGTGGGCCCGAACGAGCCGGACGCCTTGTTCTTCGGCTGTTTGGCCGGGCCGGCGTAGTAGACCGGGTGCCTGAGCAGGTACTCGGGCAGCGGCTTGCCGGCGTCCAGCAGCTCCTTGAACTTGGCGTGCGCCTGGTCGCGCGCCACCACTATGCGGCCGTTGAGCGACAGCCTGGTGCCTATGGGATACTGCGAAAGCTGCTTCAGTACCTCCGGCATAGGCCTGTTCAGGTCCACGCTGACGCAGTTGGTGCAGGAGGAGTACTTCGCGCGTATCTCCTTCGGGATGAGGTCGCCGGGGTTGCGGTCCAGCTCCTCGAGCCAGACGCCGTCGCGGTCTATGCGGGCGAAGGCGTTGCGGTCGGCCGAGCAGGAGACGCCGATGCCTATGGGCGCCGACGCGCCGTGGCGGGGCAGGCGCAGCACGCGTACGTCGTGGGCGAAGTACTTGCCGCCGAACTGCGCCCCGAAGCCGATATGGCGGGAGGCCTCCAGCAGCTCGGCCTCGAGCTTCCGGTCGCGGAAGGCGCGGCCGGTCTCGCCCGGGCTATCCGGGAGGCCGTCGTAATAGCCGGCCGAGAGCAGCTTGACGTTCTTCAGGCACATCTCGGCGGAGGTGCCGCCGACCACGAAGGCTATATGGTAGGGGGGGCAGGCCGCGGTGCCGAGGGCCTTCATCTTCTCGACCAGGAAAGGCTTGAGCTTCTCCGGGGTGAGCGTGGCCTTGGTCTCCTGGTAGAGCATCGTCTTGTTGCCGGAGCCGCCGCCCTTGGCCACGAACAGCAGGTCGTAGGTCATGCCGGGCTTCGAATAGATGTCGATCTGCGCGGGCAGGTTGTTGGCCGAGTTCTTCTCCGCGTACATGTCCTTCGGCAGGTTCTGGGAATAGCGCAGGTTCTCGCCGGTGTAGGTCTCCCAGACGCCCTTGGTCAGCAGCTCCTCGTCGTTGCTGCGCGTCCAGACCTGCTCGCCTTTCTTGCCCACTATCGTGGCGGTGCCGGTGTCCTGGCAGAACGGGAGCTCGAACCCGGCCGAGATAGCCGCGTTCTCGAGCATGCAGTAGGCCACGAACCTGTCGTTGTCGGAGGCCTCGGGGTCGGAGAAGATGGCCGCCACCTGCTCGTTGTGCGCGCGGCGCAGCAGGAAGGAGATGTCGCGCATGGCCTCGCGGGCCAGCAGCGTCAGCGTTCCCGGGGAGACTTCCAGGACCTCGCGGTCCCCGGCCTTCGTCACCTTTACGCCCTCCTTCGTGACCAGGCGGAAGGAGCACTTGGGCTTGGCGTTCTCGAAAAGTTCGGCGTACTTGAACTCGGGCATGGGTCTCTCCTTTCTGATAATGAAGCGCGGGCCCGCCGAAGCGGGTCCCGCGCCGACTGCCGGGCCCTTCCGGGCTCAGCGCTTAGAGAACAGGTTCGCCAGCAGGAACTCGCGGTTCATGCGGGCGATGTTGGCGGCCTTGATCTGCTTGGGGCAGACGGCCTCGCACTCGTACTCGTTGGTGCAGTTGCCGAAGCCCTCTTTGTCCATCGCGGCTACCATGTTCAGCGCGCGCACGCGCCTCTCCGGCTCGCCCTGCGGCAGCATGGCGAGCTGGGAGATCTTGGCGCCGGTGAACAGCATGGCCGCCCCGTTGGGGCAGGAGGCGACGCAGGCGCCGCAGCCTATGCACGCGGCGGAGTCCATGGCTTCCTCGGCCTTGTCCTTGTCCACCGGTATGGAGTTGGCGTCCGGCGCGGCTCCGGTGTTCACGGAGATGAAGCCGCCGGCCTGCATCACGCGGTCGAGGGCGGAGCGGTCCACCACCAGGTCCTTGATGACCGGGAAGGCCTTTACGCGCCACGGCTCCACCGTGACCACGTCGCCGTCCTTGAACCGGCGCATGTGCAGCTGGCAGACGGTGGAATGCTCGTCCGGGCCGTGCACGTCGCCGTTCACCACCAGGCCGCAGCAGCCGCAGATGCCCTCGCGGCAGTCGCTCTCGAAGGCTATCGGGGCGTCGCCCTTCTTCAGCTGCTCGTCGTTCAGGACGTCGAGCATCTCGAGGAAGGACATGTCGGGGGACACGTCCTTGACCTTGTAGGAGACCATCTTGCCGGGCTCCCCGGGGCCGGCCTGGCGCCAGGCGCGTACGGTTATGTTGAAGTGTTTCTCTTTTTTCATGTCGGTCTCCGGTTTACTTGTAGCTCCGCACGGCTATCTTGATGTTCTCGAAGGCAAGGGGCTCCTTGTGCATCGCGGCTTCCTTGCCCTCGCCCTGGTACTCCCAGACCGAGACGTGGGAGAAGTTCTCGTCGTCGCGCCTGGCCTCGCCTTCCGGGGTGCAGGACTCCTCGCGGAAATGTCCGCCGCAGGATTCCTTCCTCTCCAGCGCGTCGCGCACGAACAGCTCGGAGAACTCCAGGAAGTCGGCCACCTTCATGGCCTTCTCCAGGGTCTGGTTGACGTCCTTGTCCGCGCCGACGGTCTTCAGGTTCTTCCAGAACTCCTCGCGGATCTCGGGGATCTTCTTCAGCGCCTTCTTCAGCGTGGCCTCGGTGCGGGCCATGCCGACGTCGTTCCACATCACGTTGCCCAGCTGGCGGTGCAGCTCGGACGGGGTCTTCTCGCCCTTTACCGAGAGCAGTCGGTTGATCCTGTCCTGCACCTGCTTGGCGGACTCGGTGAACTCCTTGTCCAGCGTGGTGGCCGGCTCGAACTTGTTGGCGCCCAGGTAGCCGGGCACGGTGGAAGGGGCCACGAAGAAGCCGTCGGCCAGGCCCTGCATCAGGGCCGAGGCCCCGAGGCGGTTGGCGCCGTGGTCCGAGAAGTTGGCCTCGCCCAGCGCGAACAGGCCCGGGACCGTGGTCATCAGGTTGTAGTCCACCCAGAGGCCGCCCATCGAGTAGTGCGGGGCCGGGTAGATGCGCATCGGCACCTTGTAGGCGTTCTCGTCGGTGATCTGGTAGTACATGTCGAAGAGGTTGCCGTAGGCCTCGCGGATCTTGTCCTCGCCCTTGCGCCTTATAGCGTCGCCGAAGTCCAGGTAGACGGACTGCGCGTTGGGGCCGACGCCCTTGCCGCCGTCCACCTCCATCTTGGCGGCGCGGCTGGCTATGTCGCGCGGCACCAGGTTGCCGAAGGCGGGATAACGGCGCTCGAGGTAGTAATCCCTCTCCTCGGCCGGTATCTCCCCGGGCTTGCGCGTGTCGCCCTTCGTCTTGGGCACCCAGACGCGGCCGTCGTTGCGCAGGCTCTCGCTCATCAGCGTCAGCTTGCTCTGGTGTTCTCCGGAGCGCGGGATGCAGGTCGGGTGGATCTGCGTGAAGCAGGGGTTGGCGAAGCCGGCCCCGCGCTTGTAGGCGGCCCAGGCGGCGGAGACGTTGCAGTTGGCGGCGTTAGTGGAGAGGTAGAACACGTTGGCGTAGCCGCCGGTGCAGAGCAGCACCGCGTGGCCGGAGTAGGACTCTATGTCCCCGGTCACCAGGTTGCGCACGGTGATGCCGCGCGCGCGGCCGTCCTTGAGCACCACGTCCACCATCTCGCGGCGCGGGAAGACGGTCACGGTGCCGGCCGCCACCTGCCGCATCAGCGCGGAATAGGCGCCCAGCAGCAGCTGCTGGCCGGTCTGGCCGCGGGCGTAGAACGTGCGGGAGAGCTGCGCGCCGCCGAAGGAGCGGTTGGACAGCAGGCCGCCGTACTCGCGGGCGAACGGCACGCCTATGGCCGCGCAGTGGTCTATGATCTGGTTGGAGATCTGCGCCAGGCGGTAGACGTTGGCCTCGCGCGAGCGGAAGTCGCCGCCCTTGACAGTGTCGTAGAACAGGCGCCAGACCGAGTCGCCGTCGCCGGGATAGTTCTTGGCCGCGTTGATGCCGCCCTGGGCCGCTATCGAATGCGCGCGGCGGGGGGAATCCTGCAGCATGAAGATCTTCACGTTGTAGCCCTGCTCGCCGAGGGCCGCGGCCGCGCTGGCGCCGGCCAGGCCGGAGCCCACCACGAGTATGTCGTACTTGCGGCGGTTGTTGGGGTTTACGAGCTTGAGATTGAACTTATGGTTGTCCCACTTCTTCTCTATGGGGCCGTCGGGTATGTTGGCTTCGAGTTTCATCGTTCCTCCGTTACTTTATCACCGTGACCGGGAAGCCGGCTTCGGCGGCCTTTAGGTCCATGTTGAGCAGAAAATGCACCGAGATCAGGGCGAAGCCCAGCATCGCGACGGCTATGATCATCCCGGCGGTCTTGATGACGGGCGTGTACTTGGGATGGTTGACGCCCAGCGTCTGGAAGGCGCTCTGCATGCCGTGGCTGAGATGCAGCGCCAGCGCGAGCGCTCCGGCGACATAGATGCCGACGAATACCGGGCTGCGGAAAGCGGCCGTGACCATTTCGTAGAAGCCCATCGAGTGGTCCACGAAGCGGAAGGTCAGCAGGTGGTAGGCCAGGTACAGCAGGATGGCCGCGGCGGTATAGAGCATCGTCGCCGAGCCTATCGTCCTGCCGCCCTGCCAGCGCCGGGCCTCGTAGCCGCGCGGGGCGTTCAGGAAGTCCTCCACGCGCACCCAGGCGCCGGTTATGATGTGGGCCACGAATATAGCGAGAAGGCCCAGTTCGAGCAGCGGAGTGGCCGGGTTGGAGAGCAGCATCTCCACCCAGCCGTTGTAGGCCGCCTGGCCTTTGAGGAGCAGGAGGTTCTCGGCCAGGTGGACCACCACGAAGCCGCCCAGCATGAGGCCCGTCAGGGCCATGACCGCCTTCCTGCCTATTGACGTCGTGACGAAGCGTTTTAAGAAGGTAATATCCATAGTATACGGTGAATGCTCCAGTTTTATGTGCGGAAGTGACGACTTAATAATAATAAAATAAAACGCGCGAAGGAGGCAAGCCAGGGCGGCCCGGCGCGGGCCGCGCTTGCGCACCGGCAGCGAATATTTAATAGAATATGCGCGTAAGGCCTTTACCGGGGCCGACGTCCGCTCCCGGTGGGGTCGGCCGCCGTCAGGCGGCCTTCCGCGCGTAAAAAGGGGAGGCTGTAATGATCCGTACGATATTCTCTGCCGTTCTGCTGGCGTCGGCCGCGAGCGTCCACGCCTACGAGAAGATAGAGTTCAAGAGCCTGGTCCAGAGCCAGGCCCTGCAGCGGCCTTCGGCCGTGGCGGTCGCCCCGGGCAGGATCTTCGTGGCCGACTCAAAGGCTAACGCTGTATTCGCGTTCGACGGCGACGGCAAGCAGCTCGCCAAGATGGAGGGCGGAATAAAGTCCCCGGAGGCGGTTGCTTTCGGGAACGGCCGCATCTACGTGGCGGACACGGGCAACTCCCGCGTCGCCGTGTTCGACGCGGACGGCAAGCTGCTGTGGACGTTCTCCAGCGGCGGCAGCGATCCCGGGCAGCTGAAATCCCCCGAGGGCATAGCCTACGGCCCCGACGACAGGGTCTACGTCTCCAACACCGGCAACTCCAGCGTCGACGTGTTCAACGCCGACGGCATCTACCTGTACGGCTTCCCTGTGGCGAAGCAGGACGGTTCCGCCAAACTCAAGCCGGCCAAGATCTCCCTCAGCCGGGCGGGCGACATCCTGGTGTCAGACCCGGACAAGGGCGTGCTGCAGCGCTACGACCGCACCGGCAAGCTGCTGAAAGAGTACAACATGCCCAATAACGGGGCGGCTTTCGACAAGTACGGTTTCGCCTACGCGATAAACGCCAAGGACGGCAAGGTGATGGAGCTGTCCGAGACCGGCGATAAGGTCGGCACTTTCGGCACGCGGGGCAAGGGTAAGAGCGAGTTCCGCAACCTCTGCGACATCGCCATAGACAGGAACGGGACGCTGTACCTCTGCGATTCCGACAACAGGAAGGTCGTGCTGATCACGGTGGAGACAGCCTACAAGGGCCCGAGGCTCAAGGAGGCCGCCATACTGGACCGGTTCATGGCCAAAGGCCCCGCCGCCAAGTTCCCGTACGAGGCGGACGTGTTCACCGCCGTCCCGGGCGGCAAGGTGATAGCCTGGATGCCCAAGGCCAGGGAGCTGGACCTCTTCGACGGGGAGACCAAGAAGACGCTGGTCCGCGAGGGCAAGCAGCAGGGGCAGCTGCGCTCGCCGCGCGGCATCTTCGTCGGCAAGGGCGGGAAGATCTACGTGGCCGACACCGGCAACGACAGGGTGGAGATCTTCAACCCCGACGGCACCTACGATAACATGTTCGGCGAGAGCGGCTCCGGCGAGGGCGAGTTCCGCTCTCCCAGCTCCATCGCCGTCAACTCCCTCGGCAACATCTATGTCGCCGACACCAGGAACAAGATGATCAAGGCTTTCAGCGGCGACGGCATGTTCATGTTCGCCAAAGGGCCGCAGCTGGGGAACGTCACGCTGGAGAGCCCGGTCTCGGTGGTCTGCGACGAGAACAAGAACCTCTACGTCCTAGATTCCAAGCTGAAGAAGATGATAGTCCTTGATTCGATGGGCAAGTTCGTTAAGCTCTGGGACGATTCGGGCAGCCTGCAGGACCCGGCCTCGCTGGTCTACGACGGCAAAGGCTTCTTCTACATCCTGGACAAGGGCGCGTTCAACGTCAAGATCTTCGACGCGAACGGCAAGTTCACGGCCAGCTTCTTTGCCCGCGGCCGCGGGGAGCGCGAGCTCTGGGAGCCGGAATCGCTTTCCTTCGCCGACGACAGGATCTACGTCTCGGACCCGGCGATGTCGCGCGTGCTGGCCTTCGACATCAGCTATCTGCCGGAGGAGCCCACGGCCCTGGCCGGCAAGGCGGAGGACAAGAACGTGAAGCTCTCCTGGAAGGCCAGGACCAACGCCTGGACCAAGGGCTTCAAGGTCTACCGCGCGGTCGGAGCGGGCGGCGACACGGAGGAGATCGGCGCCGCGCAGGACATGTCCTTCGAGGATGCTTCCCTGGCCCCGGACACCACCTATTACTATTACGCCGCCGCGCTTTCGGTGAGCGGCATGCAGGGCGGCCTCTCGGCCCCGGCGGAGGTCTACTACAAGGGCCCGAAAGTCCCGGAAACCGCCGCGGCCGCCCCGGCCGCGGTCAACAAGAACGTCGCGCCCATGGAGATAGTGCCGACGGCGCTCAACTTCATCTTCTCGGCCAACTATAAGTACTACCAGAAGAACCCGGTAGGCAAGGTGACCGTGAAGAACAATACCGACACGGACTTCACCAACGTGAAGCTCTCCTTCAATTTCAAGGACTTCATGGACTTCCCCAGCGACACCGTGGTCCCCGAGGTGAAGGCCCGCTCCCAGGCGGAGGTGCCGCTTTCCGCGGTGCTTAACAACCGCATCCTCAGCATAGTCGAGGACACGCCGATACAGTGCCAGCTGACGCTGACCTATTACCAGGACGGCGCCGAGAAGACCTTCACGCTGAACCAGCCGGTCAAGGTCCTTTCCAAGAACGCGATAGTCTGGGACAACCCGGCGCGCCTGGCCAACTTCATCACCGTGAAGGACGGCCCGATCATGACCTTCCGCGCCGCCGCGCTCCGCGACAAGAAGGAGCTGTCCGACGGACAGGACATCAACGAATCGCTGCTCGACGCGCTGATGGTATGGGAGACGGTGGGCGAGATGGGCGTGACCTACATGGCCGACCCGGTCAGCCCCTACTCGACGGTCAAGTCGACCTCCGTGCCGGTGCTGGACACGGTGCAGTTCCCGCGCAACACGATGAAGCTCAAGAGCGGCGACTGCGACGACCTTACCGCCCTGTTCGCCACGCTGTTCGAGGCCGCCGGCCTGCATACCGCGCTGCTCGACCTGCCGGGCCACATAGCCATCATGTTCGACACCGGCAAGACCGACGCCAACGAGGTCGGCATACCGGAGGAATACCTGATAAAGCACGGCAACACCCTCTGGGTGGGCGTCGAGACGACGATGGTGGGCAAGAGCTTCTACGACGCTGTGGTCTCCGCCGCGGAGATGTACCGCAAGGCGCAGGCCGACGCCAACGTGATAGACGTGCGCCAGGCCCTGACGGAGTTCGAGCCCGTGACGCTGCCGGAGGCCGAGGGCGATAAATTCGAGTATCCGGGCCTCGCGGCCAGGGTGAAGGCCGCCATAGAGGCGCTGGCGCAGGCCCGCTACGACTACCTGAAGAAGTATTACGGCGCCATACTGCAGGAGAACCCTGACGACACCGGCGCCGCGCTGAACCTGGGCATCCTGCACGCCGGTTATAGGGATTACGACTCGGCCGACGCCAGCTTCGCCAAGGTGCTGGCGAAGGAGCCCTACAACGCCGGGGCGCTGAACGACATGGGCAGCCTGCGCTACCTGCAGAAGAAATACGACGAGGCCCAGGACTACTTCTTCAAGGCCTCCAAGGCCGATCCGGCCGACGCGGGCATCTGGCTCAACCTGGCCCGCAACGCGGCCCGTATGGGCAAGAAAGAGGATGCAAAGGTCTTTGCGGACAAGGCGGTCAAGATGGACGGCAACCAGTCCGAGGTTGCCAAGCTGATAGCGAAGTAGCGGGAGGAGGGTAAAGCCATGAAGAAGATCATAGCAGCGCTGGCGCTGATGTTCGCGGTGGGAACGGTACAGGCGGCGGATCAGGGCGGCTGGAAGTCCTGGTACAACAACATGCTCAAGGGTCTTAAGACCAAGGTGCAGACCAGGCTGCAGTCCAAGACGCGCGTAAGCGCCGTGGCCGCCGTGCGCGGGGCCGACAAGAACAAGGACGCCTTCGCGCCCTACTGGAAGGACACCGTCTCCGAAAGCGCGCAGAAGAAGCTGGCCGACGAGAAGGCCGGCCTGACCGCCGCGGTGGAACAGGTCGTGAACGGCGACGTGGAGGGCGGCCGGGCGGCGCTGAAGAAGTTCCTGAAGGACAACCCGGACAGCTTCTTCGTCCAGGACGCCAAGGACGCGCTGGCCAACCTGCCCGCCGAGGAGGCGGTCAAGCCTGCCGCGGAGGAAAAGCCCGCAGGGGAGGCTAAGCCCGCCCAGGAAGAGAAGACGGAAGGGGATAAGGCGGAGAAGAAAGAGGACGCCAAGAGCGGCGACTGAGAGCCTCCGGCGCCGGTAAAAAACCCCGCTTCAAAGCGGGGTTTTTTATTTTAGGTTCTTCCGGGAATCACTTGAACAGTCCCCCGGCGGCGACGCTGGGACCGGGTTAGCAAAACCTTCGTGAGGGCGAGGCTTGCACAGCGCCGCGTGGAGCGAAGCGACACTTTCTTGCCCGAATGATGAGCGAGGCCACGGTGTGGACGGATGGAGCGAAGCGACAGGTCCCCGCGCGTTTTGCGTTCCGGTCCACGTGGCGCCGCCGAGACAAAGTGCAATCACTTGTACTAAATCCGGAAGTTCCTCAGTCGTCCAGGGGTTCGGCGGGCCCGGCGGAAGGGGGAGGGGCCTGGGGAGGCGCGGCAGGCTGCGCCGAAGGGGCGGCGGCCGGAGCCGCCTGCTGCTGCGGCTGGGCCGGAACCGCCGCCGGGGCCTCGGCCGGCTGCGGCGCGGGACCCAGCGGCTGTCCCGGCAGCCAGGAGCGGTCCGGCTCCACGGGCGGGCCTGAAAGCGGTCTTTGTCCTTCCTCCTCCGCCTTTTTCGGCTGCAGGACGGCCGGCGCGGAGCCCGCGGCCTTCAGCTTGGAATAGACGTCGGTAGCCGAGCGCCAGAGCATCTGTCTCAGCAGGCCGTTCTCCCTGGCGCCGGGGGAGAAGAAGGGGTACAGAGGGGCGAGCAGCAGGTGGAAGGTGGTCTTGTTCCTGGCTTCCGTTTCCACTCTCACCGTCCCGCTGGAGACCGCGAAATCCGCCGTCAGGTAGTAGTTCACGCGCAGCGAGGCCGGTATGATGAAGACGAAGCCGGTGTCCACGAGAAAGGAGCGGAACAGGTCCCCGTAGGTCCAGCGGCCGAAGCTGGTCAGCTCCAGGCGCAGGTTGCCTTTTCCGCGGACCTTGTCCAGCAGGCCGGCTTTGGCAAAGATCTCCTCCGCCTTCCTCCTGAAGGCGGCCTCGTCCCCCGGGTCCACCTGTACCGGCATGACGCGGTTCGTATGGGATACCGACCCTTCCCCTATGGAGTCGGTGGGTGCCCTGTAGGGGTAGTTGCGCCAGGATACCTCCAGCGCGGAGAACGGCACCAGCTCCTTGTCCTCGAGCATGGCGCCGGCGGTTTTCCTGTCCACCAGCATGTCCCCCGAGTTGAAGGAGGCGCAGCCCCACAGGGCGGGCAGCAGGGCTAGTAAGGCGGCTAGTTTGATGTCTTTCATCTTGTCCGGTGTCGTCTGACCGTTATCATTAACAAAAACGGGTCATTTTTACTATATTATATTAAGTTCATCCTTTGGAAGGGTTGGCGGGATACCATGGCGCATAAAAAGATAGAGCATGTGATAAAGACCGACGGCAAGCCGGACATAGTCATCAGGCTGGCCAAGGTCCAGGATATGAGGCGCATACAGATGCTTTACGCCGAGGTCTACGGCGGCTCCTACTCCATACCCATAGTGACCGACAAGGACAAGATGCGCAGCGCGATCGAGAACGACGACTACTACTGGATGGTCGCCGAATGCGAGAGCCGCGTCATAGGCAGCCTGGTCTACGCGGTGGACCTGCTCTACCGCAACTCGAAGGCCTTCGGCGCCGTGGTCAGCCAGGAGTACCGCAAGCACGACCTGGCCTACATGATGATGAAGCTGGTCCTTGACGATATCACGAAGAACAAGGACCTCGTGGACCTGGTCTACGCCACCACGCGCACCGCCAACCACGCCCCGCAGAAACTGACCGAGAGCCTCGGCTTCATAAAACTCGGCATCTTCCCCAATTCCAACAGGCTGCAGTACAACGAGACGCACTGCCTGACCGGCTACTTCACGGATAAGGCGATGCGGCTGCGCCGCCGGACCCCGCGGATAATACCAGAGCTCGCGCCGTTCTACGAGATAGTGCGCAAGCAGGTCAAGCTGGAAGACGCCGAGATACTGGACGTGAAAGGCGATTACAGCGATCACAAGGTGAAGATCCCGCTGCTGAACTTCGAGGCCATCACGGCGCCGGAGTTCGTGAAGAACCGCTGGAAGAAGACCGTGTCCAACAGCTTCTTCGAACATACCTTCATGCCTTTTCACGAGCCGAACCTGATACTGATAACGCCGGACCAGGGCACCGAGGTGTACCTGACGTTCAACCAGAAGGACAAGTACAGCGTGGTGGTGGGCGGCGTGACGAACGAAAAGAGCTTCGCCGTGGTGCTCGAGAGCATAGCGCAGGCCGTCAACCAGATGGACATGGCCTACGTGGAGGTCATCATAGACGCCTACGCCCCGGAGGCGCAGCGCGACGCGCTGGACGCGCGCTTCATCCCCAGCGCCTATTTCCCGTGCGGCAAGCGCATGGAGGCCCAGCGCTACGACACCGTGGTCTTCTCCCGCACCTTCGATATCCTGGACTTCCGCAATGTGAAGATAATCTCGCACTACAAGGACTTCCTCAACGAATACCTGAAGCTCTGGCGCGAGAACTATATAGAGTCCGCCTTCCAGACGGAGCAGAAATAGGGTCCCGCGATCCCGGTAAATAAGGAGACAAGCGTGGCAGATCTTTCAGTGGAGGACCGCCTCCCGCCGTTCCACAGACCGCTCAAGAGCCGCGCCGCGCTCGACGCGCTGTTCGAGACGCCGGCCTTCGAGTATTCTCCCCGCACTTCCAGGGCTTTCCTGGCCTCGATGCGCGCGGCGCTGGACTTCCAGGGGAAACGGTCCCCGGTGCTCAAAGCGCTCTATAAGACGGAGGGCTTCAACCCGGCCTCGGTGAAAACCGAAAAGGACGTGGCGGGGATCCCGTTCATCTTCGTCGCGGCCCTCAAGGAGCGCGACTTGACCACTCTGCCGTATTCAAAGATAGTCCTGGAGCTCAAAAGCAGCGGCACCAGCGGCCAGCGCAGCCGCATGCAGCTGGACAAGGGTTCGCTGATGCGCGTGCGGCGCATGGCCTGGAAGGTCTTCGAGGGGCTGGGGCTCACGGACCTGAAGCGCGCGCACGACTATATCTGCTTCACCTACGACCCCGCGGTGGCCAAGGACCTCGGTACGGCCTGGACGGACAAACTGCTCTCCGGCTTCACGAAGCAGGGGGAGATCTTCTATACCTTCAGGTGGAGCAGGGAGAAGAAGGATTTCTATTTCGACATAGACGGCGCCGTGGACGCGATGAAGAGGTTCGAAGAGGCCGGTTCGCTGGTGCGGTTGGTCGGTTTCCCCGCCTTCGCTCTGAAGCTCACCGAAGAGTTCAAGAAGCGCCACGGCCGCTACCCTAAGCTTAACCCCGAAAGCAGCGTGGTGACCGGCGGCGGCTGGAAGACGCTGGCCGACGAGGCGGTGGACAAGAAGGTGTACAGGAAGATACTGGCCGACAGTCTAGGGATCCCCGTGGCCAACGTGCGCGACCTCTTCGGCATGGTGGAGCACGGCGTGCCGTACGTGGACTGCCGGCTGGGCAACTTCCATATCCCCAACTACGGCCGCGGGATAGCCCGCGACCCCGGAACGCTCGAGCCGCTCGGCTTCAACGAGACCGGCCTGCTGCAGTTCATCACCCCGTACCTGACCAGCTACCCGTCGCTGTCGGTGCTGTCGTCCGATTTCGGGCTGGTGCGGCCGCGCTGCTCCTGCGGCCTGCCGGGGCCGGTCCTGGAGATAAAGGGCCGCGCCGGCGTGAAGAAGCTCAAGGGGTGCGCGATCTCCGCCGCTACGATGCTATGAAGATACACAACACCTACCTGTTCGGGAAAGCTTCCGACAAGGCCTCCTGGTCCCCGGCAGAGATAGAGGAGATAGGCCGCCGGGCCCAGGCCGCGCGCGGCCTGCTGGCTGCGGCGCCGCAGGAATACATCCTGGAGACCCTGGCCAGGGCCGGGCGCCTGTTCGGGAAGGGCTCGAAATACCGCAAGGCGGCGCTGGCGCACCTGAAGGAGCACATCACGTTCTCCGGACCGGTCATAGAGAAGAGCCTCGACGTCATCCCGGAACTGCTGGACAAGCGCGCGATGTCCAAGCGCATGAACATGGAGCTCTTCATCCCTTACGCGCTGGAGGCCTCCGTGGAGCGGCGCGGCTACGAAGGCCTGGTACGCGCGATGCCGAAGGGCGTTGTTCTGCACGTCGGCGCTGGCAACGTCTTCCTGGGCATACTCGATTCCATGGTCATAGGCCTGCTGACCAGGAACGTCAATATAGTCAAGCTCTCTTCCGGCGGCTCCAACTTCATGAACCTCTTCATGGCCGCGCTCGAAGAGGCGGACGAGAAGGGACTGCTGGCGAGATCCTGCGCTGTGCTCTCCTGGAAGGGCGGCAGCCAGGGACTGGAGGAAGCGGCGCTGAAGCACGTCAACGCGGTGTTCGTCTGGGGCGGCTACGACGCCGTGCAAAGCTACAGGAGGATCGCTCCCGTCGACGTGCGCGTGGAGGGTTTCGGGCCGAAGACCAGCGTGGGAGTGGTCTTCGACAGCTGCATAGAATACGAGGGCATGGACGACGTGGCCGGGCGCGCGGCGCTGGACGCGTCCCTTTGGGACCAGGCGGCCTGTTCCTCGCTGCATACGCTTTACATCGTCGCCCCGGCCAAGAAGCATAAGGCGCTGGCTTCGGATTTCCTCAAGTACGCCAGGAAGCATTTCACCGAGCTGGCGGAGAAACTGCCGCCCGGCAGGCTGTCCCCCGACGAAGAGGTGGAGATAACCAAGGCCCGCGAGCTGGCCCGGGTGGACGCCGCCCTGGGCGCAGGCGCTTACGAGAGTTCGGCCCCGACCACCGCCTGGACGGTCATCTACGAGAAGGACCCGGTCTACCGCGTCTCGCCGCTGAACCGGGTTCTTTACGTCAAGACGGTGGAGAGCCTGGAAGAGATGCGCGACCAGCTCCTGCCGCTGCGCGGCTACATCCAGACGGTGGGCGTGGGAGGCTCGATAGAGCGCAAGGCGGTCATGGAGACGCTTGGCCCGGCCGGCATAGCCCGCGTGGTCAAGCTCGGCAAGATGCTGGAGGAGTCCAACGGTTCCCCGCACGACGGCATCTTCCCGATGATGTCTCTGGTGAACTGGCTGCCTATCGAGGAGGTCCCGTCCCAGTTGGATCGCCTCAGCGAGCTGGTGGACCACGCCAGGATGCGCAGCCCGTTCTATAAAAGGCATTTTAAGGCCGTGCGGCGGCGCATAGTCTCGCTTCCGCAGTTCCAGCAGGTCCCGTTCCTCGAGAAGCACCACGTGCTGGAGAACACCCCGCCGGACAGCGCCGACCTGCTGACCTCCAACGTGCAGCGCGGCATCTTCTTCGCCAGCGGCGGCTCCACCGGCCAGCCCAAGTACGTCTTCTACGACCAGCACGAGTACGACCACACCTGCCGGATGCTCGCCTACACCTACGAGGCGGCCGGGCTGAACGAGAAGGACGTGATAGCCAACCTCTTCATAGCCGGCAACCTGTGGTCCAGCTGGCTGTCGGTGGAGAAGGCGATAGCGTACACCAAGGCGATCTCGGTGCCGGTGGGCAGCAACCTGCCGCTGAGCAGCATCGTCGAGTACCTGGAGGACTTCAAGGTGACGGCCGTCATCGGCCTGCCGTCCTTCCTGGCCAAGCTGGCCGAGTTCGCCAAGGCCAACCGCGCCCGCTACAAGCTGAACATAAAGAAGATATTCTACGGCGGGGAGTACGTGGGCGAGGAGATGGAGAAGTTCTTCCGGGACGCCTTCCCCGGCTCCTACGTCCGTTCCGCCGGCTACGCCACCGCGGACGCCGGCGTGATCGGCTTCCAGTGCCCGCACTGCGTGAAGGGGGAGCACCACCTGTTCACCGCCAGCCAGTTCATAGAGTTCGTGGACCAGGAGACCCTGGCGCCCGTGCAGAAGGGGGAGGTCGGAGAGCTGATAGTGACCGGGCTGGCCAAGAAGCACATGCCGATCATCCGCTACCGCGTGGGCGATCTGGGCCGCTGGCTGCGGCGCCCCTGCGCCTGCGGCCGCAAGGAGCCGATTTTCGAGATATTGGGCCGCTGCGACGACAGGATACACGTGGGCGGCGCGCACCTCTTCGTCAACGACATACAGGAGGCGCTGGGCAAGGTGCCGGACCTTACCTTTAATTTCCAGGTGGTGATAGGCAAGAAGGGCCACCGCGATACCCTCGCCATAAGGACCGAGGTGGCCGACCCGGCGGCGCTTGCCCGCGCCGGAGAGCTGGGCGACCTGCTCTGGAAGGAGATGGTGAAGCACTGCGAGGACCTGCACGAGAGCGTGCGCATGAAGTGGCTGGAGAAGCCGGAGATAGAGGTGCTGAAGCCCGGCGCGATAGAACGCGTGCAGCGCACCGGCAAGATCCGCCGCGTGATAGACGGCCGCGTGAAGGTCTGACCGCAGCAGGGCATGAAAAAAGCCGGCTTGCCCGGCTTTTTTATTGTTTGGGCCTGTCGGTCAGTCGGAGAACTTGACCACCAGCGAGTGGTTGAGGCCGAAGTCGTTGCGTTTGACGCCGGGGTACGGACGCGAGTCGTACTCGTCCGTCGCCGTGATCCTGAAGACCACCGAATCCTTCCAGACCTTGAACTCCAGGAAATCCTCTGAGTAGATCCTGTAATTCCCGGTATCCGCCGTGCGCGGCGCGTAGATGACGTCGCCGCTCAGCTTCACGGTGTCGGTCAGCGGCATTGCGAAGTTGAGCCGGGCGGTCGCCCTGAAATCCCGTTTCGAAGCGCCGCCGCCGCTCTCCTCGTATTCCGGGGTCAGGCCGGCGCTGATCATCACCGGCTTCAGCGGGCCCGGCAGGAAGTTGTGGAAACAGACGCCGGCGGTGTTGGTCATGCGGTAGCTGACGCTGCGGAACTTGTCGTGGCTGTGCGTGGTCTGTAGGAAGAGGTTCAGCCATTTTCTGGCGCCGTAGGCGTAGAGCAGCGAGCCTTTGGATTTGTCGGTGACGGCCGAGTCCCCGTACTTCACGTAGTTGTCGGAGGCCTGTACGAAGATGGAATTGCGCTCGGCGGGCTTCCAGTCCAGCTCGAGGGTGCCGTAGAAGCTCTTGCTGCGCACGTTGCCGTTAAGGTAGCCGCCGCCGAGGCCGAGGTTCAGGCCGTAGCTGGAATGGGGCTGCCAGGCCTCGGGCGGCCTTACGCGCAGGTCTTCGGTGCGGGAGAACTGCGCCCTGGCCGCGCCGGCGGAGCAGCAGAGCAGTATCGCCGCGAGCAGGATCCTGTGGCGCATGGCTCAAGGCAGAACGGTGCTCAGGGTCTGGGCGTCGTGGATGTCCGCGAACTCGTCCCCGAGCAGGCCGCGCTTCTGCAGGTTGCCTATGACGAACTGCGGCAGGGTGGCCCGGACGTTGTAGACCATGTACGGGATGGTCCACATCTTGATCTGCCGCTCCTTGGGCAGGACGCGGTTCATCAGGATCAGCAGGTTGTTGGTGCAGTTGTTCTTGATAGTGTGGTAGAACTCGCCCTCGCGGTCCACGGCGGAGAGCTGCATGGCCTCGCGCAGCAGGTCAGCCTTCTGGTCGTGGGTGAGGAGGACGGGGTAGGTGATCAGGTGGAACTTCTCGTGATAGACGGTGCGGGCGGCGTATTCCTCCCAGGTGGAAAGGGACCAGATGATGCCGAAGGATTTGCCCAGGCCGGTCAGCGGCGAGAAGCTCTGGCCCACGCGGGTGCGGCCCTCTATGCTCAGCGCCAGGGCCATCGGCTCGTTGCCGTCGGCGTCCTTAAGGGCGCCCTTCTCGAACGTGAAGACGAGGAAGGAATGGGCCGCGATGAACTCGGGCGGGAACGGCTTCTTGACGAAATAGACGTTCTTGATCTTCTCTGGGTGCATCGTCATCGAGGTCCAGTCGTAGGAATCGGCGGGCGGCACCTGGGTGTGCATGGTGCGGACGTTGCCCATGGTTATAATGCCGTCCTTGTCCTCGAGCAGCATGGCCTGGCGGCGGCGGGGCTGGTAAGGGGCGGGCTCTATCTCACCGGCCTTCGGGAGATATTCGGTTATCTTGCCGACCTTCAGGATGGAGAGGTCGTCCGCCTGGCGGGCCTGGGCCTCGAGGATGACGGTCTTCCCCTCATACCTGCTGGCCTTCTTCTCCGAAAGGTCCAGCTTGAACAGGCGTCCGTTCACCGTGTTGATATAAGGGCCGTCCTCGGTGACGGAGATGACCCCTTTGAGAGTGTAGCTGGCGCCCCAGCTCTTGTCCTCCGGCAGTTGCAGGTCGGAGGGGAGCTGCCTTATCTGGGAGACGTTCAGCGTCTCGAGAGCTTCAAAGCTGGTCTGGGCTGCGGCGGGCACGGCGGCGAACAACACGAGGAAAGAAAGGTTCTTTAGCATAGATATAGGATAGCCTGCCGGGCGGCTGGACGGGAGCGGCCAAGGTCCCGGCTTTTTCCGGCAAGTTTCCTAGGCCTTTATAGGACCTTAGGTTCAGCGTTTCGGGCGGGCGGCTCCCCTGGCGGGGAGGTACTTCAGCTCATCTGCGGAGGGCTCCGGTTCCTGCCGGCAGGGTTTGGCGCCGCAGTACGGCAGCCGGTTCACGCCCAGGCGCAGCTCCCGGTCCAGGATGTCCTGGGCGGCCTTGTCGTCGTTAGGGCCCCAGACATGCTCCTCCGGCAGGCCTGCCGAATATTTCTGCAGGACGGCCAGGCCTGAGTCGGCGAAACGGTCGAAGTCCTCCGTTCCCGGAAAGGCGCGCTTGCCGCCCATCCCCTGGAGCCAGGAGTTGTTCATGCGCAGCGTCAGCCGCATGCATACCTGCACCAGGGCCTTGTCAGGCGGCTTCCGCTGAGGGAACCGCTCGCGCAGCTGGCGGCACAGTTCCAGCCGCGCTTTGACCGAGGCCTGGCCCCAGCCGGTGACGTAGACCACAGGGGAGACCAGGGCCTTCGTTATCGCCGTTATATGCGGTCCGGCGAGGGGCGCGGAGGAAACCGTGACCTGCTGCGCGCCGGCGGGGGCGGCCAGCAGGAAGGCCAGAGAGGTGAGGAGCGGCAGGTTCATAATGTCTCCTGTAGTAATATTTAGCAGATAGCGGGGATCTGCGCAACTGTTATTTGCGGGAGCCAATTATCTATAATTTCACTGGAGCACAGACCGACTTTTCAGGAGGGAACATGGGAGTCTTTTCCAAAGCGCAGCTCGAGAAATATGCCGACGCCCTTATCTGGGGGCTGACCACGGCCCGCAAGAAGCCGTTCCGGAAGCAGGAGAACGTGCTGCTGCGCTGCGACCTCGAGGCCAGGGAACTGGGCGAGGTGGTGTACCGCAAGCTGGTCGGCCGCGGCTATAACGTGATCTTCAATTTCCTTCCTACTCCCGGGCTCGAGCGTTCCTTCTACGAGTTCTCGGACGCGGATCAGCGCGCTTTCCTGGGCTCCTGGGACAAGGAGCTCTACGAGAACCTCAACGGCTACGTCTTCATCAACGCGCCCGCCTCCCTGACCCACCTGAAGGGCATAGACACGAAACGTCAGAGCCAGGTGGCGATAGCCCGCAAGCCGCTCTTCAGGATCCGGGACGAGCGCGAGGAGAAGGGCAAGTTCGCCTGGACGCTGTGCACCTATCCTACCGATGAGCTGGCGAAGCAGGCCAAGCTGTCGCTGAAGGAGTACGCCGCGCAGATCGCCAAGGCCTGCTACCTGAACGAGCCTTCCCCGGCCAAGAAATGGGCGCAGGTCTACAAGGAGGTCACGTCCATCAAGAAGTGGATAAACGGCCTCGGCATAGATACGATACGCACGGAGTCCTCCTCGATGGACTTCGAGGTGAAGCTGGGCGAGAAGCGGAAGTTCCTCGGCGTCAGCGGCCATAATATCCCGAGCTTCGAGATCTTCACCTCGCCGGACTGGCGCGGCACGCGCGGCGTCTATTACGCCAACCTGCCCACGTTCCGCGGGGGGAACTACATAGAGAAGATACGGCTGGAGTTCCGGGACGGGCGCGCCGTCAAGATGGCCGCGGCCAAGGGCGGGGATTACGTCAGGAAGATAATGGCCACCGACAAGGGCGCCTCGCAGATAGGCGAGTACTCGCTGACCGACCGCCGCTTCTCGAAGATAGACAGGTTCATGGCCGACATACTGTTCGACGAGAACCACGGCGGCAAGCACGGCAACTGCCACGTGGCCATCGGCAACTCCTACAGCGACACCTTCGCCGGGGACCCCGCGAAGCTGACGAAGGAGACCAAGGCTAAGCTTGGCTACAACGACTCGGCGGTGCACTGGGACATGATAAACACCGAGGACAAGAAGGTGACCGCGACGCTGAAGAACGGGAAAAAGGTCACCCTCTACGAGAAAGGCCAGTTCAAGTATTGAGCATCTTCGGCGCAGGGAAAAGGCCCCCGGTAACGGGGGCCTTTCTTCTGCCTGTCCGCGGCGTCAAACGCTCAGGCAAGCGTCGCGCGCCTGCGGCGTCTGTTCAGGAAGTAGGGCAGCGCGCCTGCGGCGATGCCGCCTATCCCCAGCAGGTTAGTGAGAGCGTCGAAGGTCGGGATGCTGTAAACGGCTATGAAGAACAGGAAGGCCGCGCTCAGCAGCGGCCACAGCACGTGGGTCAGCGCGGTCAGCGGCCCGGCGCGTAGCCTGTCCCGGTAGTGCCAGGCGCAAGCGCAGCCGGTCAGGCCAAGGTAGAACGAGATCTGGAAACCTATCGCGCTGATGAAGCACTTGAGTATCTGGTTGACCGTGGGGATGTACGAGGACAGCAGCAGCAGCGCCATGCCGAAGGCCCAGATGAAGATCACGGCCACGTAAGGCGTCTTCCATTTGTGGTGCACCCTGGCGTAGCGCGGGTGCAGCGCGCCGGCCCTGCCTTTGGCGAACAGCGTGCGGGTGAACTGCAGTATCTGCGTCTCGAGCGTGCCCACGGTGCTCATCAGCACGGCTATGATGGCCAGGTAGCCGAACTTCCTGCCGTAGAGCTTCTCGGCCACCGCGTAGATCACATTGGTGTTGTAATGCTGTATCTCGGCGTCCGACAGCCCGAGCAGGACTATTATCATGAACGCGACGAAGAAGAGCGTAAGGTAGGTCATCGCCCAGAAAGCGCCGCGGCCGGCGGTATGGCCGGCGTCCCGGGTCTCCTCGCTGAGGTTCATCACGACGTCCCACCCCCAGTAGAAGAACATCGCCGTCAGGGCGCCGCTGGCGAACAGGGCCGGGGTGAAACCGGAGGGGGAGAGCCATCCCCAGGAGAACGGGTGCCGGGCCGCTTTCGGGAACACGTAGAAGCTGGCCGCGGCTATCACCCCGAGTATGCCCACCTCGACTACCGTCATCAGTACCTGCACGTAGCTGGTCAGCTTTATGCCCTTCAGCACTACGAAGGAGATCAGCGTCAGCAGCGCGGCCGCGATCATGGTTATCAGGTGCACGTTGTTCATGCTGGCAGGCGCGAAGATCAGCAGGAAAGCGTTGGCCGCCGGTATCGCCCCCGAGACCATGAACAGACACGAGGCGGTCAGCAGCGCCCAGCCGGAGAAGAAGCCCCACGTCTCCCCGAAGATCTGCCCCACCCATGCGAAGGACGCTCCGGCGTCCGGGTTCATCCTGTTCAGGTGGATGAACGCGAACGTGATGCCGAACATGATAAGCCCGCAGTAGAGTATGCTGCCGGCCGACAGCGCGCCGACCGCTGCCACCATGGTGGAGGCGGTGACCTCTATGCTGAAGGCCGGCGCGGTCCCGGCCACGCCCATGATTATGGATTCCCAGACTCCGAGCGAGCCGCCGGCCAGCTTCTCGTTGTCAGCAGCGGCGGTAGTGTCCATGGAGCGATATTCTATCAAAATGCCCGACTGCCGCGGGCGGGGCGGCGGAGCTGGTGTGATTTTTCGCGGCGCGCGGATATATGGTCTAATATACGACCATGAGCACACTGCTTCAGGCTTTAAAGACCGAGCGCGGCCGCCACGTGGCGGGCGCGGTTTTCCTGGCGGGCCTGTCCGCCATGTTCCTCTTCTGCGGCTACGAGTTCATCCGCTCTCCCGCGGAATCCATCTTCATCGAGAAGTTCGGCGCCGGCGCGAAGCCGTACGCCATAGCGCTGGTGCCGTTCATGATGGCCGCGATGATCTACGGTTACGGCCGGCTGCTCTCCGCGGTGGGCGCCAAGAAGGCGATGACGGCCTCCATGCTGCTGAGCGCGGCCTTCTTCCTCGTCGCCTGGGCCATGCTGGGCCGCGCCGGGAGGTGGTTCGCCTTCTTCCTGCTGGTCTTCAAGGAGTCCTACGTAGTCATCATCTCCGAGCAGTACTGGTCGTTCGTCAACAGCGTGCTTAAGGACGAGGAGGGGAAGATCTACAACGGCCCGGTGGCCGGTCTCGGCGCCCTCGGCTCGCTGTGCGGCGGCTGGCTGCTCGGCCATTACGCCGTGGGGCTGGGGACCAGGGCGTTCGTGCTGTTCGCCGGCCTTGTGATACTGCCCGCGGCCGTCCTGTCGTGGCTTGGCTACGAGAAGGCTGGGGAGCCCAAGCCCTCCGCCGAAGAGGCGGGCGGCAGGAAAGGACACCTGCACCTGAGCATCCTGACCGAGAACCGCACCGTGCTGTTCATCGCCTTCATCATCTTCTCGGCGCAGGTGGTGGCCACAGCGCTGGATTTCCGCTGGACCCAGCTGCTGCAGGACTTCCTGCCGGACATGGACGCGCGCACGGCCTACATGGGCCGCTTCTGGATGCGCGTGAACATCTTCTCGTTCTCGATGCAGTTCCTGGCCACTCCGTTCCTGCTGAGGTGGATACCGCGCCGCGGCATACTCACCTTCATCCCGGCCGTGCACATCGTCACCTGCCTGCTGTTGTTCGTGCACCCGACGCTGGGGCTGGCCTCCGCGGCCTTCCTGCTCTTCAAGGGGATGGACTACTCCATCTTCCGCGCCTCCAAGGAAACGCTCTACATCCCGTTCTCCTACGACACGCGCTACCGCGCCAAGCAGGTGGCGGAGGCCTTCACCTACAGGTTCGCCAAGGGCCTGACGGCGACCTGGGTTTCCGTCCTGAAGACGGTAGGCTCGGTGGCGCAGGGCTTCTACCCGGCGCTCGGGGCCATCTTCGCCGCGGCGTGGCTGGTGATGTCCTTCCCGCTCACTGCGGACAGGGAGCCGCCCGAGGGGAAAGCCGCCGCTTAAGGACGCGCGGCGGCAAAAAAGCCCGGGCTGGTCCCGGGCTTTTTATTTTCCGGCACAACCCTAGAAGACGATGGAGGCGGAGAAGCGGTGGACCGTGCCGAGGTCCCCGAACGGGGAGAAGGCGTAGTCCAACTGGTAGGAGGTATAGCGGACGCCGGCGCCCAAGGACACGTTGCGCAGCCCGCCCATGTCGGAGATGGCCCGCGTGTTGAAGCCGGCGCGCAGCGCGACGTCCACGTCGGTCCCGGCCGGTATCCTGAGCTCGGAGCCCATCGCGAGGAACGGAAGTGAATCGCGCGTGCCGATGATGTCGGCAGTTACGGAGAAATAGTCGCCGAGCTTCGTCAGGGTGCCCAGCCGCAGTATCAGCGGCAGGGGAGCTTCCTCCTTGTCGTAGCGCAGCGAGCCCATGATGTTCTGGGCCGACATCGTCATCAGGAAGCGGTTGTCGAACATGTAGGGGAAGTTCAGACCTATGTCGGCCGACACGGTGTTGTCGTCGGAAAGTATCTTGGACTTGACGAACTTGCCGGTGGCGCCCAGCACGAACCTGTCCTCCGGGTCCTTGTTGAAGCCGGTTATGTAGCAGGCGAAGCCTACGCCGATGGAGGTGTCGTACGGCGAGAAGCTGCCCAGCGCGACGCCGCTCGGGTCGGTCCGGGCGATCTTGCCGTAGTTCATGTACTTGAGCGCCACGCCCCAGGCGCCCACGTCCCCTGCGGCCTCAGTGTAGCCGAAATATTCCAGGTTCGAGCCGGACAGGTAGGGCGAGTGCATCAGGCCCATCGAGTTCTTCTTCACGTGTATCAGCCCGGCCGGGTTCCAGTCCAGCGCGAAGGCGTCGTCAGCGAGCGCGGAATAGGCCTCGCCCATAGCGGCTCCGCGCGCCCCGGCCGCTATCTTCAGGAACTGTCCGGAGGCGGTACCGGCCGAGGAGCCGTCGAAGCCCGCGTCGGCCTGGCGCGGCAGGGCCAGGGCGCAGAGCGCCAGGGCCGGCAGGGCCGCCTTCAGTACTTTGGCCAATGCTCCTCTTTCCATAGTGCCGCGCTACCTCTCCAGTGCCACCTTGAAGCTCTTCGAGCTCTTCTTGTCGCTGGTCTGGACGAAAGCTATGTACACGCCGCTGGCGGCCTTGTTGCCGCTGTCGTTCCTGCCGTCCCAGTGCGCCATGCCGTTGACGTCTGCCTTCAGGCCGCGCACCAGCTCTCCGAGGAACGTATAGATCTTCACTTTGGCGTACGGGGGCAGCCCCGCGAAGTTCATCACGCCGGTGGCCGAGTTGGGCCTGAACGGGTTAGGGTATATCTTCACCGCGCTCAGTCCTGCCGGCGGATTGCTCTGCATGATCTGGAAGGTCGACAGGTGCCAGGTCTGTCCTATGACCCTGTTGCGGGCCGTGTCGGATACGGAGGGCAGGGGGACCCAGACGCCGTTGTTCTCGTCGTATAGCGCCAGCACCAGCCTGGAGGCGTCTATGCCGGCCGGCAGGTCCGAAGGCCTGTACGGGAGAGTTATCGTTATGGCCCCCAGCACCAGCGTCGGAGGGAAATGGGCGAGCGTCAGGCCTATGCCGGTAGGCGTCAGGCTCGCTACGGCGGAGGCCGGGCCGGGCAGCGTGGAAGTGGAAGGGGTGAGCGTCAGTCGCGTGGAACTGCCGATGGCGCCCGGCGGTATCAGCACCGAGATCTCTCCGTAGGAGGTTTCAAGAGGAATAAGGGTGCCTTCCTGCGCCAGCGCGTTCGCGTTGGCGGAGAGCAGCGTCACGGTGGACCCCAGCGCGACGTAGCCGGTCTGCGCTCCTCCCTGTCCGCGGGACTGTATCCGTAGCCAATAGGTGGCGTCTATGGCCAGCTCCGTGAACGAGCAGGCCAGTCCCCGTACCAGGCAGCTGGAGCTTACCACCCCGAAATTCTCGTCGGTAGAGGAGATCTGGACGTAATAGACCGTGGAGGAGGAGTTGCCGTTGGGGCCCCAGTTCGCGGTAAAGCCGTCCGTCAGCATGCCCGTGAAGGTCCCTTCCTGGGAGAGCCTGTAGGCCGTGGCCGGCAGCGTCAATGCCGAGCCCAGCGGGACAGGCGGGTCCGTGGGCAGGCCGGCCAGGTTCAGGGCCGAGACACGCAGATAATAGCTGGTGTCCGACTGGAGGCCGTAGAACGTGGCCGACAGGGAGAGCGTCGTGGAGGAATGCACGGTTCCAGAGAAATCGGAATTTGAGGAGACGTAGGCCGTATAGAAGGTTACGTCGGCCGGGTTAGCGCCGCGGCCCCAGTTAAGCGTGACCGAGCTCGCGCCTATGCCGGAGTAGGTCCCAGCGGTCGGGTCGTAGGCGCCGGTGGCGGTCGGGCTGAAATCCACCGTGGTAGTCCTGCGTCCCAGGCGGTTGATGGCGGTAACGCGAGAATAATAGGTCGTATTGGGAATAAGCCCGGAGAAGGTGGCGGAGGAAAGCACCGTGGTGGAGGACGGCTGCGGGGAGCCGTAAGCCGGGTTGTCGGCCATCTCCACCAGGTAGCGCGTGTCGGCCGGGTTGGAATTCGCCGACCATCTCAGATTGAGCGTGAGCGAGGTGATGGAGAAGCCCTGCTCCACGGGAGCGTTGGCCATGGTAGCGGTGGCCGGCAGCATCGAGTAGTTGACCGAGCCCTCCATGTTCACGGTGCCGACGCGGAAATAATAGCTGGTGTTAGGGGACAAGCCCTCTATCGCGAGGCGGTCCAGCTGTATGCGGGAGGTGGCGGAGGAGAAGGCGGCGGAGCCGAACGCCGGGTCGGTGCCCGCCTGCAGCACGTAGCCTTCCGCCGACGCGCTCTGAGGCGATCCCGCCAGCGGGGTCCAGGAGACGGTCACGCTGGACTGGTATACCTCGGGATAGGCCAGGCCGCCCAGAGCCTGCGGCAGCGTCTGCCTGTAAGGAACGTCGGTGTTGGTGTAGATGGTAGTGCCGTTATAGAGCGCGCCTGCGCGGAAATAATAGGTGGTGTTGGGGTCCAGGCCGCTTATCACCAGTCCGGTGGCCGTGGCGCTCGGAGTGGCGGAGCTCGCCGCTATCGAGGTGAAGAAACGGTACACTGACGCCTCGGCCACGTGGCCTTCGGCGGCCGTCCCGGGCGTGAAGGAGATGGCCGCGCTGGAGCTCCATACGCTGCCCAGCGTCACGCCGGTGAGCTGGCCTGGGAAGCCGGTGGCCGTGGAAGGCAGCAGCGAATAGTTGGGCGTGCGTTCCCAGTTAAGCGTCGCCAGGCGCAGATAGTGCGTGGTGTTCGGGCGCAGACCGGTAAGGGTCAGCGTTCTGAGGCCGTCCTGATAGATATACGTCGAAGACGAATAGACGGCGGCGCCTGAGCCGAACGGCGCGCTGGAGCCTTCAAGCCGGTAGCCTTCGCAGGCGAAGGGCTGCGGCAAAGCCGGCAGCGGCGTGAAGCTCACCGTTATCAGCTGCGGATCGGCGTAGGCGGAGGTAAGCTCGGGGGACACGCCCAGCGCCAGGGTCACCGAAGACAGCGTCGCGCCGTAGTTGGGGACGCCTGCCTTGTTCAGCGAGCCCGCCCGGAAATAATAGGTGGTGTTAGGATAGAGCGTGTTCAGCGAAAGAGTGCTCTGCTGCAGAGCGTAGGTGGCCGTGGATTCGTAAAGTCCGGCCGTGGAGAAGCCGTCGGTAGAGGCCTCCAGCCTGTACCCCATGGCCGCGCCGGCCGCCATCGCGGTCCAGCCCAGAGTGGCGCCGCCGTCGGTGAGGGAGATCCTGGAGAGGCCCTGCGGCGCCGCCGCCAGGGTGGTGAAGTTGCGCAGCTCCGAGAAGTTGGCCGTCCCGCCCCAGTTAAGCGAACCGACCTTGTAGTAATAGGTGGTGTTGCGCTGGAGGGAGGACGCGGAGGAGGAGGAGACCGTGTTGTCGTAAGTGGTCCAGTCCACGGCCAGCGACGAGAGCAGCGGGTCCGCAGAGACCTTCAGGCGGTAGCCTTCCGAGTACAGGGCCTGGCCCGGTCCGCCGTCCACCGGGGTCCAGGAGATGGTGGCGCTGGTCTCGTTGACGCCCTCGGCTATGCCGGAGAGCCCGAGCGCCAGGGTCGCCGTGGAGACAGGAGAGGTGAAAGAGGTCCTCGTGCCTCCGGAACCGAGCGCCCGCACCTTGAAATAATAGGTGGTATTCGCCTCGAGTCCGCCCAGAGTGACCGGCGGATAGCCGAGCAGCGCCAGGCCGGCCGAGGCGAAGGAGGCCGACTTGTCGTAAGCCAGCTCGTACTTGGTCCACTCGGGATTGCCGGCGGTATCCCAGCCGAGCCTGGCGGTAGCGGTAAAGGAGGAGTCCGCGGTGAAATAGGCCGGCATGGAGAAGATGGCGGAAGGGACCGCTACCCAGGTGGCGGTGGTGATCACCGGGGAGTAGAGGCTGTCCGGGTCGGCGGCCGTCTTGACCTTGAAATAGTAGGTGGTGTCCGGGGCCAGCAGGGGGTAGCCGGTGGCGGCGCCAGTGACGGAGCCGCTGGAAACGTAGCCTGAGAACGACGGGGATGTAGAGATGACGGCGATGTAGGGGGAGAAGCCCCCGCTCCAGGAGACGTTAACGCTGCCCGTGCTGACGGCCGTCAGCACGGGCGTCGGCGTTGCGGCCAGCGAGGGCACGACCGCCGCCAGCAGGCAGGCGGCGGCCGCTATCAGATGTCTGGCCCGGGAGAACATAGTATATAGTCTAACAGAGCGTCTTTAAAATTCAATGACTAATATGTTACGAAAAACAGGTCCGTTTGCGCGGAACGCGATTTCTATTATATTATAACTTTAAATCCAAACTCGACCTTCCGGAGTCAAGAATGCGGTTCCTGGGAAAGACAGCGGGACGGGCGGCGGCCACAAAGGCGGCCTGCGTTGCCGCCGTCATCCTGGCTTTCTCCCCGCTCCAGTCCCCGGCGGAGGACTTGCCTCTCTTTTCCGTGTCCAGCGGCGCTCCGCTTCTCTCTCTTCTCCCCTCCACCGGGGCCGTGGTGGCCCAGGGAGGGAATTTCTCGGTCCAGCTGCCGGACGGGCGCTCGCTCTGGGTACTGAACAATGTCTGGACCGGGGAGATCAAGGAGGGCGGCGAGCCCAAGGCCTGGGGTCTGGTGGACGGCGCCGCCGCCTTCGTTCCCAGCACCTCCGCTGCCGCGCAGGCCGGCAACCTCTCCTGGATCTCCGACGAGAACGGCTGGCCGCTGCCGCTGCTCTCCGCGGGGATGGAGGAGTCGGGGCAGGTGCGCAAGTTCTGGCCGCGCTCGGCGGTCTGCGGTACGGCCGGCTGCGCCGTGTTCTACTCCATCATGAACAATTTCGGTCCCGAGCCGTACGACTGCTTTCGCGTAGGACAGGGCGTGGCGGTTTCCGCGGACCCGGCCGGGCCGTACGTGAAGTCGCGCGAAAGCGGGCGCTACAGCCTCTGGAACGACATAGAGCCGGCGTTCGGCTCCGCGGTGCTGGCCGACGAGGACGGCTGGGTCTACGTCTATGGCCGCGTGCTTTCCGCCCCGGGCGAATATTCGGTGCAGCTCGCCCGCGCGCGCCCCGGTGACCTTGCCTCCAGGGCGGCCTATTCCTACTACTCTCTCGAAGCCGACACGTCCGCCTGGACCTCTGACCTCGCCGAGGCCTCGGATATCATGAAGGACATGTCCGACGAGTTCTCCGTCTCGTACAACGATTTCCTTAAAGCCTATCTGGCGGTATATTCCTCTGCGCAGGATGGCGGGGCGATGGCGCGGCTGGCGCGCTATCCGTGGGGCCCATGGGGTGAGCCCTTCCGCCTGTTCTCCTGCGCGGCCGGGGACTACTGCTACGGCGCCAAGGAACAGCCGGGCCTGGCTGAAGAAGGGGGGAAACGGATCTACCTTACGGCCGAGAAAAGGCACTCGCCGTACGTATACCGGGTAGATCTAAAACAGAGGTGAGGGAATGGAGGAATACAGCATAGTAGTGATCAACCCGGGCTCCACGTCCGACGAGGTCAGTTTCTTCAAGGGAGCCAGGGAGCTTTTCCATAAGACCGTGCGCTACAGCAGGTCGGACCTGCAGCCGTTCGAGACGCGGAAGGTCTCGGCGCAGTACGAGATGCGGCGCGATATGGCGCTGGCGGCGCTCAAAGAACATGGCCTGGACACGGCCGAGGTGCATGCGGTCATAGGCCGGGGCGGGCTGCTCAGGCCTATCCCCGGCGGCGTCTACGAGGTGAACGACGCCATGACGGAGGACCTGAAGGCCGGGGAGAGGGGCGACCACCCTTCCAACCTGGGCGGCCTGATAGCGCGAGAGCTGGCGGGCAGGTTCGGCTGCAAGGCCTTCATCGCCGACCCGGTGGTGGTGGACGAGCTGGAGCCGCTGGCCCGCTACTCCGGGATGCCGGAGAACCCGCGCCTGTCCCTGCTGCACGCGCTGAACCAGAAGCGCATAGGCCGCCATGCGGCCAGGCAGCTGGGCAAGCAGTACTGGGAGTGCCGCCTCATCATAATGCACGGCGGCGGCGGCATCTCCATCGGAGCCCACAAGGACGGGCGCATCGTGGACGTCAACAACGCGCTGGACGGAGACGGTCCGTTCACGCCGCAGCGCGCCGGAGGCGTGCCGGCGGGCGGGCTGGTGAAGATGTGCTTCAGCGGCAAGTACACGCAGGAGGAGATCAAACTGAAGCTCAAGGGCCGTGGCGGTCTGATAGCCTACACCGGTACCGCCGACTGCCAGGCGCTGGAGAAGTACATCCTTACGGGAGAGGTGGTGCCGGGATCGGGAATTGACCCGGAAAAGCTCTCCCGCGAGAAGGCTAAGGAGGCCGTGCTCGCCATGGCCTACCAGATAGCCAAGGAGATAGGGGCCATGGCCGCCGTGCTGGAAGGCAAGGTGGACGCGATAGCGCTAACCGGCGGGCTGGCCTACGACAAGATCATCGTGCCGGAGATAAAGCGCAGGGTAGGGTGGATAGCGCAGGTCCTTTCGTATCCCGGCGGCGACGAAATGGCGGCCCTGAGGGCCGCGGCGGAGATCGCGCTGAGAACGCCTGCCTCCGTGAAAAAATACGAGGCTTCCGGCATACCGGTGGCCTGACCGAGGGAGAGAGCATGAAATTCAAGAACTTCGACGAACTTTTGGGACTGGTGCGGGGCAAGACGAACCGCATCGTGGTGCCGGGCGCCAACAATGACGAGGTCCTCACCGCCTGCAAGATGGGCGTGGACCACGGCATCATCTCCGGCGGCATACTGATAGGGCCGAGGGCGCAGGTGGAGGAAATGGCGAAGAGGGTGGGGCTCAAGCTAGCCATCTTCGAGATCATGGACCTGACGGACTACGCCGAGATCTGCAATAAGGCCGTTGACCTGGTGAAGGCCGGCAAGGGAGACTTCCTCGTGAAGGGCCTGGTGGACACCAAGTTCTACATGAAGGCGATACTCCGCAAGGAGATAGGGGCCGTGGCGGACGGCACGGTGCTGAGCCACTTCGTGCTGTTCGAGCTGTCCAATTACCACAAGCTCTTCGCGGTGACCGACGCGGCCATCATGATAACGCCGAACGTCGACCAGAAGGAGATGATCCTGAACAACGCGGTGGACATGATGCGCCAGCTGGGCGTGGAAAAGCCCAACGTCGCCGTGGTCTGCCCGGTCGAGAAGGTCAACGAGAAGATCCCCAGCACGCTGGACGCCGCCGAGCTGGTGAAGCGCAACAAGGAGGGGAAGATAAAGAACTGCACGGTCGAGGGACCTTACGACGTCTATATCTCCTTCTCGAAGGAGCTGGCGGCCGAGAAGGGCATAAAGAACGCGCGGGTGCCGGGCGAGACCGACATAGCGCTGTTCCCCAGCCTGGATTCCGGCAACCCGGTATATAAGTGCCTGAGCTTCTTCGGCGCAGGCATGAAGTCGGCCACGCTGCTGGCCGGCTCCAATATACCGGTGATCCTGCCCTCGCGCACCGATTCGCCGATGACCAAGCTGCATTCGATCGCGCTCGCCTGCTTCCTCAAGGACCAGGCGAAGGTCGCGGCCTGACGAACAAGGAGACTGCTATGGCCTGGAACTTCCTGAAGAAGCTGATAAAGAAAGAGGAGCAGGGTAAGCCCCACGCGCACGCCGCCGCGGAGCCGGCGGCGCGCCAGGAGGCGGCCCCCAGGCCGCCGGCCCCTCCCCCGGCCGCCGCGGCAAAGCCCGCCGCGCCGGCGAGGGAGAAGTCCCCGGCCGAGAAGACCGACGATGAGCTGGCCGCCGAACTGGACAAGATGTCGCCGCAGATCCTGGCGCAGGCCAGGGACCCGCAGATGCGCGCGCTGATCATCGGCATCTACCGCAAGATGCTGCTGGACAACGTGAACATCAACGACGACAGGGAAGTGAAGAAGTGGATGAAGAAGCATCCCGAGGTCCTGCAGGGCGGCGAGGCGGTGAAGGTGGAGACCGTCAGGCGCGAGGAGCCGAAAGTGGGCAGGAACGACCCCTGCACCTGCGGCTCCGGCAAGAAGTACAAGAAGTGCTGCGGCGCGGGCAAGTAGCGCTCGGCGGAAAAAAAGAAGGACCCCGGCCTGCAAGCCGGGGTCCTTCTTTCTGGGAGCCTTAACGGCTCAATACCACTTTATCTCTTTGGTCTCCAGGGGAGTTATCTCGGGTATCTGCTTCGCCAGCTCGCGGTTCTCGGCGGTCAGGTCCCTGAAGCCGCCCAGGCCGTCCACGCCGTAGGTCCAGACGGCGCCGTCGGTGGAGAAGGGAGTGGACACTATGTAGTTCAGGTCGGACTGCAGGTAGGCCACCGGGTCGGCGCCGGGGGCCGCTATGTTCATCGGGTCCGACATGCGGACGTTGAGCGAGAATTTCCAGCCCCACTTGATGTTCATCGACAGCGGGCGGACGGTGAAGTTGGTGATGTAGTGGCCCTTGATGACATCGCGCTGGGCCATGCTGCTGATGGGATCGGAGCCCGGCTTGCCCTGCACCACCAGGTTCTGGCCGTTGTAGTAGTAGGAGACCGCGAACTTTATCTTAATGACGTCCACCTGCATCAGGTTGGTCACGGTGTAGGTGTAGACCGCTTCCCTCTTCTTCCAGCCGCTGAAATTGGCCCAGTTGAAGCTGAAGCCGGGGATAGCGCTGGCGTAGGAGCTGGAGAGGTTGGCGTCCGGCTTGCCGCTGTTGATCACGTTCCACGCCTGTACGCCGCCGTTGACTATCGCCGCCGCGGGGCCAACGCGTTCGTTATCGGGCTTCATCGGGACGTTGACAGTGTCCGCTTCCGTAAGGTCTCTTTCCGTGACTTCGGAGGTGAGCCTCGTGAGGCCTGTCCTGAAATAATCATTGTCGGCCGCGCCGGCGGCTGCCAGCGGAGAAAGGGAAACGCAGAAGGCGGCTGCGAGGAAGAGGTTTTTCACGGTTCGTCTCCTGAACTTAGGTCTTGTATATAGTTTAACTTCTCCGGAAAATGCGGCAAGTGCCGCGGGGCCCAAGACGGGCTGGGCCTTCAGTCCCACTTCACTTCAGGGGCGTAGTCACGCTGCTCGCCCGCAGGCACCGGCGCTATGGCGAGGTCGCCGTATGATTCCTCGGCCATCTCTCCCAGCCCGTTGACCGAGACGGAGTTCATGCCTATATTGGGCTTGGTGCTGAGGGGCTTGGCGTACTGCCATTTGAGGTCCGCGTTCAGCATGGCCACCGGCTCCTCGGGGGTACCGATGTTCATCGGGTCGGACATGGCCGCAGTGAGCGCGACTTTCCAGCCCCACTTGAGGTCTATGACTTCGGGTTTTATCACGAAATTGGCCAGATAGTGGCCGCGGAGCTTGCCGCTTCCGGGCAGGGAGATGGAGCCGTAATAGAAGGAGATCTCGTAGACTATGTCCACCGCGCGGCCCTGCAGCCAGTGGTCTATAGTGAAGCGGTATTTCCTGGTCACCTTCTTCCAGGAGGAAAGCTCGTTCCAGTTGAAGTCGAAGCCGGGTATCGCGCTGGCGTAGGCCGAGGCCAGGTCGGCTGACGGCCGGTTGTCCATTATGACGTTCCAGACCTTGGCTCCGGCCAGTATGACGAGGGCCGCGGGGATAACTATGGCCTTGTCCCCGCGCGCGGCGGCTATGGCCCTGGCGTCGGCCGGGGTCAGCGGCGTGACGGTCTCGCTGAGCAGTATGTTGCGCTGTACGACCTCTTCGGCCGTGGCCGTGGCCGCGCAGGCCGGCAGGGTGAAGGATAACGCGAGCAGGGCGTGGATGGCGGTTCTGAATAGCGTCATGCGGCTATAGTCTACCGCGAGGAGGGGGAGCAGGCAAGCGCCCAATGGCCCAGGTTATGGCCGGAAATGGGCCCAGGGTCCGGGGCCTGTGGGCCCTTGACAAAAGTCAGCCTGGCCTTTATGCTATTAATGTTTCAGATAAGTGTATCCTTATTCTTATGAGGAAGATGCTTTCTGTTCTTTTTTGCTTTGTCCTGCTGGACTCCGCCCGGGCTGGTCTTGCGGCCGAAACCGTGCCCGGTCCCGGCAGCCTGCAGTCCGGTGCCTACAGCTCTGGCGAGGTGCTGGGCGATAGCGACATGGACGTCTTCCGGCTGAACACCGCGGACCATCCGCTGGAATCCGCGGACGCTCTGGCCCGCCTCCTCCAGGGAAAAACCAAGGATGACCTGGACAGCTTCAGACAGCAGCATTGCGGCAAGATAGCGGAGTTGATGGTCTCCCTTCACAGGGCCGTGGTGGGGCATCGTATAACCACCGAAGAGTTCCTGCAGGCGGTCACGGAGCTCTCTCCCTTCGACCTGCATCCGCCTACGGAGCGCGGTTTCCAGGGTTGGCCCCCTTCCGGCGGCAAGAAGCGTGACGCTGTGGAGGCGCTGGTGGACGTGCATATCGCGGCTGACTCCGGCGACAAGGACAAGGCCGGGAAGATACTGGACGCCACGGTGCAGGCCTACCCGCAGAACCCTTCCGTCAGGACCGCCGCAGCCAACTATTACAACGAGGAGAAGGACTATTCGAAGGCGCAGGAGAACGCCACCGCGGCCATACAGCTGAACGATAAGGACCCGGACGCCTACAAGGCCAGAGCCCTGGCCAAGGCCTCGCTGCAGGACCGTCAGGGCGCCATCGAGGATATAAAAAAGGCGATGAGCATAGACCCGCAGGACGAGTCCGCCCGTGTGCTCGGGGCGCTCCTTGAGAGCCGCAGGTCCACCGCCAGCCTGAAGACCATCTCTTCGGTGAGCGAGATCAGGCGCGCGCTGGGCGACGCGGAGGAGGACGCCGCGCTCATCGGGGCGGGCGGCCAGGCCGCCGCTTCCGGCGGCGGGGAACGCGCTGGGGAGATATCGGCCCAGGCGGATCCGGACTTCGCCAGGTCCAAGGCCTATCTTAAGACAGCGCTGGCCAAGAACCACCTGGGCGATTACCGGGGCGCAGCCCATTACGCCACGCTGGCCATAGAGAAGGACCCGGGCAACTACGAGGCCTACCTGGAGCGCGCCCACGCAAGCAATTTCCTCGGCCGCTACGACGACGCGGTGCGCGACGCCGGCTACGTCATCGAGAAGGACCCCTCCAACATGCAGGCCTACAACATGCGCGCCTGGGCGCTGAACCGCAAAGGGCAGGCCAAGGACGCCGTGAGCGACGCCAGCCGCGCCATAGGCATAAATCCCGGCTTCGCCGACGCTTGGTTCAACCGTGCCCTCGCCTACGAAAAACAGGGCGACTACAAGCGCATGCTGGAGGATTTCAAGCAGGCGGCCTCGCTCAGCGGGGCCTATTCCGGCCGCTATCAGGACGCGGTGGCCCAGTACGGCCCGCGCGTGCCGGGCTTCGCGGCCGAAGCCGGGGCGGCCAGGATGGCCTCGGCGAAGGACGGCGGCGGGACTACCCCGGCCGGCGGCGGCAGCCCGCTGCGGCGCTTCCTCACGCTGATGTTCTTCACGCTTACCGGCGGCGGCCTGGTGGCCGCGGGCCTGCTGCACATCATGTCCTCCCGAAGTGCGGCGGAGGAGGAGCGCGCGCCGCGCAGCACCCATCCCGACGTTCTTTCTCCTTCCGTGTTCTACGAGGGCGTGGCCACCGGCAAGTACAAGATAGAGCGCAAGCTCGGGGCCGGCGCTATGGGCGTCGTGTACGAGGCCACGGACCAGTCGCTGGGCCGCAAGGTCGCCATCAAGAAGATGAGCGACGAGATCAAGGTGAACGACCGGGAGAAGCAGCGCTTCCTTGAGGAAGCGCGCACCGTCGCACTGCTGCACCATCCGGGCATAGTGGAGATCTACACCATCTTCGAGGAAGGCGAGGATATCTACCTCGTTTTCGAGCATGTCGGCGGGGAGACGCTGGACCGGCTGATAGAGAAGGAAGGCCGCCTGCTCCCTGACAAGGCGCTTAAGGTGTTCGCCGAAGCCGCCGACGCGCTGGCCTACGCCCATTCCAAGAACGTGGTGCACAGGGACCTGAAGCTTTCCAATATCATGCTCAGCGCTGAAGGCGCGGCCAAGGTCATGGACTTCGGTCTGGCCTTCAGGGCGAGGGAGTCGGCAGCCCGCCTGTCCCACAGCGAGGTGGTCGGCTCTCCGGCCTACATGGCGCCGGAGCAGGACCTCGGCGCGGCCTCGGCCCAGTCGGACATCTATTCGCTCGGGGTCTGCCTGTACGAGGCGCTCAGCGGGGTGCTCCCGTTCCAGGGGCCGGACTTCCACCATCAGAAGGAGAGGATGGTTTTCCAGAAGCTCTCACAGGCCGTGCCGGGGCTGCCGCAGGGCATCGACGACGTGATAGCCCGCTGCCTGGCCCCCGACCAGGAGGCCCGCTTCCGCAGCGCGGAGGAGCTCCGGAGCGCTCTCTCCCTGCTGATGTAGGGCGGCCGCGGCCGGAGATCTCTCGGGGACGCTTGTCGTCAGATGGGCCGAGATGTTCCAGGCAGTGATCGCCGCGGTCAGTGTCAGCTGTGCTTCATCGCGTGCTTCGAAGCCGCCATAACTCTATGAGATGCCGATACGCGTTAACGCTGCTTTTGGGCCTCCTGGGCGCTGCCTATCTCCCTGCGCCGAATGCCGTAGGCGAGGAACTGCAGCAGGGCTCGGGGTTCTTCGACGGCGCCGGGCATTACAAAGCCCTCCAGTCCGGGACCTCGCCCTCGGAGATGTCCCCCGAGGCGCTGAAGGCCGAGCTCAAGAAGCACATCGTTTTCGATGACCACGGCAGTAGCAGGGAGCGTGAGGGCTACGAGCGCATGCTTACCCGCCTGATGAACAGTCCTACTGCCAGGCAGGAGGCTCGGAAGTTCGTGGAGGACGGCCGCGAGATAACCTTTTCTTTCGCGGACATGACGGGCACCACTATAGCTACCGTGAACGGGAGGAAGGAGGTCTGGGGTCCGAGGGGCGTGACGCATATCAGGGAAGTCCCGCCCGGAGTGCAGATCAACAAGGAGTTCCTCGACTATGACACGGATGTCGGAGTGGGGACTTTCGCGCACGAGACTTTCGGGCACGCCGTTTCGGCCAGTACCCTGAGCGGGGCCGATGCCTTGGTGAACACCTGCGCCATTACCGAGGAGGAGAACGCCAGGATGATAGGCTGGCTGGTCAGGACCGAGTTGGGAGTGCCGCCGGAGGCTGAGATCTGGGACTATGCGGCCAACCCCGACCGGTCCATGCAGGACCTGACGATGGGCCATCCGTATTACGCCCTGCAGCTCACCACAGATGAGATGCAGGACCCGCTGCCGGTGTACCAGGAAAGGTTGGACAAGGTCAGCGAACTGCAGGCCAATATCCCTAAGCGGCAGCAGAACCTGAAGAACTGGACCAGGATAGTCGACCACTTCGTCAACGCTCACAAGATGGACGAGGCTTCGTTCAGGAACATCCGCGACAGCATCGCCAACTCCAGCAAGGCGCTGCCCAATTCGGAAAAGATGTATGCCGACATCAAGAAGGCGCTCGAGCAGCGGATATCGTATTTATCCACTGAGAAAGGGAAAGCGACGCTCGAAGTGCTCAGACGTGGCGCTTCTTCGCAGTTCCTGAAGGACAGGGACGCCGTGATCCTGGCTAACCGCAGGAAGCTGGACGGGCTGCTGGCCGGCCAGAGCGCGGAGACCACAGCGCCGCCTCCGCAGGCCGGGCAGGTGACCTGGGAGCAGCTCAAGGAGATGCTCAACAAGGACAGGCAGGACTGCCAGTACGGGGGTGTAAAATGAAGCGTATTATGTTCATCCCGGTTCTGCTGCTGATGGGCGCAGCGCCCGCCACGGCGCCGAAGGCGAAAACGATTATGCCAAAAGACCAGATAACTTCGGCGGCCTCTTACGTCCTGCCCGAGGGCTGGAAGGAGACCTTTTCCCGGAACCAGGGGGATCCGCAGGCCGTGCTAAAGTATGGCCTGCACAGGATAACGGTACGCCTTTCAGGAGGCGAAAAATCCCGCTACAAGAAGGCCGCTGACTTCTTGGTGGGCCTGGAGGTACGCTCCGCGGACGGAAAGGCCCCTGGCAAGCTGGGGCACGTGGCGGTGGCCGGCCAGAAGGTTATGCTTTACAAGCGCAAGGCGGCCGTCTCCCTGCCGTTGCCGGACATGGGCGGGCCGGCCTCTTATGCCGATGAGGAGTTCTGCGTAGTTCCTGCGCGTTCGGGATACTTCGTGCTGAGCTACTCCTACGAGGACGACCTGCCGGACTCCACTTATGACGGCGCCAAGGTCTGGCACGGGTTCCTGAAGTCGTTCCGGCTCAAGGTCGGTCGCAAATAACTGCGCGCTCCCGATTCCTGGTCCCAAGCGGCCCGTGGCGCGGGCGTCACGAGGACGGCACTGGGCGGGGAGGGGCTGAACCTGCCATGATGGCGGCCTTGCCGGCGTAACGGTTCGGCGACAATACGACATGTCTCCATATCCGGGTCCCGCGACCGGATGGTCCACCAGGTACCGGCTTTTCAGCGCCGGCGTATAGCGCTATGCCGGAACGCGCGCATTTCCAGGCGGTTCCGCTTACCGTGGGATATTCCGGGGATGGAAGGGCCGGGACGCATAGGCCCATTGACTCTGAACTGGCGGACCAAAGACCCTGTCGTTCCCGATATCCGAAAGCTATACTTTAGCTGGTGAGACACCGACTAACGACACGCATCGCGCCCCTTATTTTCCTCGCCGGAAGCCTCTTCGGCGTTTCCGCCGCTCTCGCGCAGAACGATTGCGAGGAGCTCATCTCTTCCCTGCCGGACAACTATGTGCGTGGTCACGTTTCCGTACCGGAGAACTGGGACGAACCGCAGGGAGAAAAGATAGAGGTCTTCTATTACGGCAGGCTGCGCCCGGGTTCAGGGAACCCCGTGGTGGCCGTTTTCAACGGCGGCCCCTCGTCGGACAGTCACGGTCTGTACCGCAAGCTCTCATCGGATCCGCGTTCCGCCGGCGTAGATTTCGTCTTCATGGACCAGCGCGGGACCGGCTGTTCCACGCCCTATCCCCCGGGAGAGAGCCGCGAAACGGCGCGCCGGCTGACCGGATACACCAGCCGCGCCATCGTGCATGACGCGGAAGCTGTCAGGAGAAAGCTCCTGGGCAGGAACGGCAAATGGCGCATATTCGGCCAAAGTTACGGCGGCCTGATAGTGCACCGCTATCTGGCAGTGGCGCCGGGGTCGCTGGAAGCGGCGTATTCCCACGGCTACGCGGTGATGACCGACCAGGTGGAATGGATGAAGGAGCGTATCCTTTCGCAGGACCGGGTAGCGGACGATTATTTCCGCGGATACCCGCAGGACAGGCAGCTTTTGGAGACTATCCGCGCCAGGATCCCTCCGGACAAGTGCTTTACCGACGAAGGCAGTACCATATGCGGTCCGGCCATGATAGACGCCATAAGGCATCCTCTCGGCTTCCGGAATTCCTGGGAGGACATGCACTGGTGGATAGACACCCTCTCACAGCAGAACGAGTACAGCGACAACATGATGAACGGTTTCCTGCTGGTCTATGCTACCGATTTCACCCGCTCCAAACTGCCCAGCTCCGTGATCAACAAGGTCGAGATAAACAAGGGTGCCAGCGACGTGGCGGAATGCGCCGAGGCTTCCCGCCGGCTGAGGGCGGCCGGAGACGACCCGGACCTCTGGCCGGTGAACGAATGCCGCATTATAGCCGCGGTTAAGAACGAGCGCCTGGACTCCCTTCTGGACTCGGTCACAGGGATAGACCCGCTGACGCTCGACGCGGTCAGGACCTCGCTGGCCGAGAATCCCTCGCTGAAACTGTATCTGTATGCCGGCCGGAAGGACACCTTCGTGCCGGTGGATACTTTCAGGGAAGAGGTTTCCGTTCTGGGCGGGCTCGTGGAGTACACGGCCTTCCCGGACAGCGGCCACGAGGGCTACAGCACCGAGGGCAAGGTCTGGGACGACCTGCTGCGGCGCCCGTGAGCGGACGGCCGCGATGCGGCCGCGCGGACGCACCGAAGGCCGGTACCGCCGGTCTTTTTTATCGCCTGCCGCCGTGCGCTAAAATCGCTATAATGTAGGCGTTGGCATACTGCCAGGATAACGGCGGAGGAACCACCATGAAAGCCCTTGTCAAAGCCAAACCCGAGAAAGGCCTGTGGCTCGAGGACGTGCCCAAGCCCGAGCCGGCGGACAACGAAGTCCTCATCAAGATCAGGAAGACGGCCATCTGCGGCACCGACGTCCACATCTACCAGTGGGACGACTGGGCGCGGAAGACCATCCCGGTGCCTATGCACGTCGGCCACGAGTTCGTGGGCGAGATAGCGGCGCTGGGCAAAGCGGTGAAGGGGCACTTCGTCGGGGAGCGCGTCTCCGGCGAGGGGCACATCGTCTGCGGCCACTGCCGCAGCTGCAAGGCGGGCCACCGGCACCTCTGCATAAACACGAAAGGCGTCGGAGTGAACCGGCCCGGCTGCTTCGCCGAGTACCTCTCTATCCCCGCCGAGAACGTTTTCTCCATCCCCGACGGCGTCTCGGACGACGAGGCCGCCATCCTCGACCCGCTCGGCAACGCGGTGCATACCGCGCTGTCGTTCGACCTGATAGGCGAGGACGTGCTGATCACCGGCGCTGGTCCCATAGGCATCATGGCGGGAGCCATAGCCAACCACGTCGGAGCCCGCCACGTGGTGATAACCGACGTCAACGATTACCGGATGCAGCTGGCCTCGAAGCTGGGGATAAGGACCGTCGTCGATTCCCGCCGCGAGAAGCTGCCGGACGTGATGAAGGCGCTGAAGATGACCGAGGGTTTCGACGTGGGCCTGGAGATGAGCGGCAACGCCCAGGCCTTCAACGACATGATAGCCAACGTCAAGATGGGCGCGAAGCTGGCGCTGCTCGGCATCCTGCCGCCCAACACCACGATACCGTGGGGCAACGTCATCTTCAAGGCGCTGACGATGAAGTGCATCTACGGCCGCGAGATCTTCGAGACCTGGTACAAGATGTGCGCGATGCTGACCAGCGGCCTGGACATCAAGCCTATAATCACCCACCGCTTTCCGGCGAAGGACTTCAAGGAGGGCTTCGAGGTGATGTCCTCCGGCAAGTCCGGCAAGATAATCCTGGACTGGACGGGGGTCTAGTGGGCGGGACCGACCGGGGGATGGACCCGTCTGGCACGCTATCGGCCACACAGTGGCCGCGCTCCCGCGCAGCGGTGTCGCTTTCGCTCCACCCGGGTTCGGCGCTGCGCAAGCCTCACCCTGCGCGAGGGCCCTCCGGTCCCATCCCCCGGTCAATCCCTTACGGGTGGTATGATTTATGAGGTACGACGAGAATTTCGGGAAGCTCTGCGAGGCCCTCGAGGGGCCCGGCGCCTTCCTCGTGGTCGAGAGCGGCGGCCGCGTCAACGCGATGACCATAGGCTGGGCGCAGGCCGGAGTGATCTGGGGCCAGCCCGTCATGACGGTGCTGGTCAGGCCGTCCCGCTACACCCACGGCCTGCTGGAGAAGGCCAAGACCTTCAGCGTCTGCGTGCCGCGCCGCGGCGAGCTGAAGAAGGAGCTCGCCTTCTGCGGCTCCAAGTCGGGCCGCGACTACGACAAGATACGCGCCTGCGGCCTGAAAGCCGCCGAAGGCGCCGGAGGGGTGAAATACCTGGAAGGCTGCGAGCTGGTCTATTTCTGCGAGGTCTGCGGCAGGACCGATCTTAAGGACGGAGCCGTGGCCGAGCCGGCGCTGGGCCGGTACTACCCCGCCCCGGCGGACCTGCACACGCTCTACTTCGGCAGGATAATCAAAGCGGAGAGCTTCGCATGAGATCCCGGCGGCTTGGACTGGCGGCTCTGGCCGTCCTGCTGCTCTCGGGCTGCGGCCTGGTCAGGCAGAAGGCCGCCGGCTATTATCTCTCCAAGGCGCGCCGTACCGCTGAAGCCCGCAATCCCGCCCCGCAGGAGCTGCAGGCCGCTTTCGCTTCCGTGGACAAGGCCCTGAACTACGCTCCCGGCTCGGAAGCGGCGGTGGACCTGTTAAGCCGCCTGGCCGAGGTCTCCGCCAACACAGGCTTCCAGGGCGCGCAGGAGCTGCATGTCGCCGCGCTGCGCAAGGCGCTCGCCGGCGCGCCGCTGAACTGGGCCGCCCGCGAGTCGCTGACCAACTTTTACGGGGCCCTCGGCGACACCGGCGGCCTCGAGGCTATGGCGGCGCAGGCCCAGGAACTTCTCGCCTCCAAGGACGCGGGGACCAGGTACTGCTCCCTGCTGGCGGCGCTGGAAGCCAGGGCTTCGGCCCTGCCCTGGATAGAGTCCGAGGCTTACCTCAGCCTGAACAGGTCCCCGGAAACGCTCTTCGAGAAGGCCGCTTCCTATGCCGCGGGGTCCTCTAAGGTCAGCGAGCTCAAGGGGGAGCTGGACAAGCTGAACGCCTCCGACCCGTCGCTGAAGAAGCACGCCCCTCAGGAATTGTCCTCGGCCGCCGAGGTGGCCGCCGCGGACGCCCTTAAGGACCCGCAGGGCCGGGCGGATATAGCGGCGTTCAGCGCCAGGACCGCTTCGGACGAGGCTTTCAGGAAGGCCGTGGAGATGACGGTGCGCGGCAACGCCTCGCTCGTCAAGAAGGATTATCCGCAGGCCAGGGCCTTCTACCGCGGCGCGCTGGTGCAGTTCCCGGGGATGATCGACGCCAGGCGGCAGCTGGCCGAGACGGATTTTCAGGAGGGGGCTTCCCTGGCCGCCGCCGGAGAGGACCAGAAAGAGGCCTCCAGGCTGCTCTATAAGGCGTACGGAGATTCCTCCGCCGTGATCGCCGAGGCGCAGAGGAGCGGGAACCTGATACCTTTTGTTAAACCTTCCAGATTCCTCGGCGAGGCGTACGCGCTGAAGGCCGCCTCGCTGGCGGCGCTGCGCGCGGTGGAAGGGCCGCGCCTTCGCGGCCGGGCCCGCCTCGAGGCGGACTTCAAGGCTTCCCTCGACGAGGCGCTGAGGCTCAATCCTGAAGGCGGCCTGGCGCGCGAGCTGCTGGAGCGCTATACCAAGGATGGTTTCTAGCGTACCGTGATCTAAAATGAAAGGGCCCGCTTCTGCGGGCCCTTTTTTTCGCCCGGGCGGCCTACAGCGAGATGGCGGCCTGGCCCTCCGAACCGTCTATCCGTATATCCAGCGGCGACTGGAACCGGAGATGACGGATGTAGGAGAGCTCCTGCACCGGCTTCTGCCCTTTCAGACGCTTCCAGTCTATGAAGGAATCCGGGCCGGTCTCGTTCACGGTCAGGTATCCTATGCCGAGGGAGGTCACGTTGTGGAAGAAGTGCGTGCCGTAGGAGGGGTCCACCGTGAAGTCGCCGTACGCCGCCTCGATGATTATCCTGGAGCCGGAGATGTGGTTCCATTTGACCGGTATGCCGAGGCTCGGATCGCTGGAGCCCCACCGGCCGGGGCCGATGACTATGTAGGAGCGCTTCTCGTCGCGCAGCCTGGCGTTCAGCGCCCCGATCTCATCGGCGATATCGAGGGTCTTCATCCGGTCGAACTTCTCCGGGATGACGTAGATCAGGTCGGTTATGTTCTTGATGGAGCCGTTGCCCAGGGCCTGCTTCGTCAGGCAGAGCAGGTTCTCCCGGCGGAGGTCCTTCATCGAGACCTTTTTGACCGCGCTGCGGGCCACCATCGGGCGCATCTGGAGTATGTTGAAGACGGCGTTCCCTGACTCGACGTCGTAGTCGCAGGCGAACTCCATCTCTATGTTGGCGCCCATCGCGTCCTTGCCCAGCTCGGCCAGGGTCTGCAGTATCTCCGACAGCGGCAGCACCTCGTTCTTCAGGACCGGGGCGAAGGTTATCAGGCGGCGGCCGGGCGAGGAGACGTTGTCGTACACCCTGTCGTTCTCGGCCGAATAGGTCGAGCCTACCAGCTCCAGCGTGCCGTCGGTCTCGGCCTCGTCTATGCCCGCCTCCTCCAGCGCGGGCTCCGAGTTGTAGCCCAGCCTTCCCTCGCTCCTGTCCCGCCGCAGCGCGACGAACTTCTTCTGCGAGTTGGTCAGGAAGTCGGTGATCGTGGAGAACTGGTGCAGGTTGTGCGGATGGGCCGGGGAGAAGCGGAGCGCGTTGTGGCCTTCCACGATGGTCTTGCCCAGGCCGAGGGCGATATGCACTATCGGGTCGGTCGCCTCCAGCGGCGGCACCGGGTAGAAGTTGTAGGACTGCATCACGCCGGAGAAGGCCGGATAGAAGCGCCCGTCGGGGCCGTGGGCCCGGCCGACCACCCGCTGGATGGCCACGGCCATCTTCTCGTCGTCTATCAGCGACGGGTTGAGCCTGCGGTAGGCGCGGGCCTCCTGCGAGAACACGGAGGCGTAGATCAGCTTGATGGCGTGCGAGAGGTCCTGCAGGCGCTGCGCCGGGTCGGGCGAGTTGTTCGGGAGCATGTAGGTCTTGTAGACGCCGGCGAACGGCTGCGTCTTCGAGTCCTCCAACAGCGAGGAGGAGCGCACCGCCAGCGGTCCCTTCAGCCGCGTGACCAGCACCTCCAGGTCCCGCTTGACGTAGTCCGGCAGCCTGGCCTTCTCGAAAAGCGCCGCCGTCTCCTCGCTGGTGTTGTTCTCGTTCACCAGCGAGTCCAGACCGTTCTGCTCTATGAAGAAGTCGAAGACGTCCGTGCCTATCACCACCGTGTTCGGGACCGTCACAGTGATGCCCGGCCAGCGGTTCTCGATGTCGGTCTTCGAGAGCAGGAAGTCCACGAACGCGAGGCCGCGCGCCTTGCCGCCGATCGAGCCGCCGCCTATCTTCGAGAGCGGCGTGGAGTCGTCGAACAGCTTGTTGTCGAACTTCAGCACCGTGCCCAGCTGCGTGTGGTAGATGAACTGGTGCATCGTCTCCACCAGGTACTTGCGCAGCTGCTCCGGGTTCCCGA
>JAKAMO010000285.1 GCA_021812825.1 bacterium
ACGCCGCGGTGAACCTGTTCACCAGCTTCGGCTATTTCCTGAAGTTCTCCGACGATATGCGGACGCTGAAAGGCGTGGCCAGGGCCCTGCGGCCGGGAGGACTGTTCCTTATCGACATCATCAACGGCGCCTGCGTGAAAAAGAATTTCCGCGCCAACAGCTGGTGCGACATGGGGGACTATTACCACCTTGAGCAGGCCGAGCTGACCGGGGACGGCGTGCACAACGCCTGGACCCGCGTCCCCAAGCGCGGGGGAAAAACGGCGAGCAGGACTTTCTTCACCAGGCTGTACGACAAAAAGCGCCTCGGCGCCGCGCTGCGCGCGGCGGGCCTGAAGCCGCTGTCTTTCTGGGGGAATTTCCGCGGCGCTCCGCTTTCCGACGAGCGCAACCGCCTCATCTGCCTGGCCAGGAAGGCCTGAACCGGGCCCTCAGCGCCGTTCCGCGGCCAGCTGGCCGCAGGCGGCGGCTATGTCGCCGCCCTTCTCCGGGCGCAGGTAGGTGCGCAGGCCGGCCGCTATCAACTCTCTCTGGAATTCCTTAACGCGCGGCGTCCCGCCGCCGGGAGCCCCTGGCGGGTTGTACGGGATGAGGTTCACGCGGCACGGGATGCCGGCGAGCAGCCGGGCCAGCAGGGCGGAGTCGGAAGGCCGGTCGTTCACTCCGGGGAAGAGGATGTACTCGAACATCACGTGCGCGTCCCTGGCCGCGCAGTAACTTCTCACCGCTTCTATCACCTTGCGCAGCGGGTAGGTCTTCTCCATCGGCACGAGCCGCGCGCGCTGCTCCTGCTCGGCCGCGACTACCGACACCGCGAGCCGCACCTTCAGGTCCGAGGCGACCAGCTTCTCTATCACGGGGATAATGCCCACGGTGGACAGCGTCATCTTGGCCTGCGGGAAATGGCGGCCGCGGCTGTCCGACAGGATCCGGATGGCGCGCTCGACGTTGTCCCAGTTCAGGAACGGCTCGCCCATGCCCATGAAGACCAGGCTGCTCAGCCCGCCGTCCGCCTGCTTCAGGCAGGCCTCGAACTGGGCGATGATCTCCGGCGCCGTAAGCGAGCGCCGCAGCCCCAGGGCCCCGGTGGCGCAGAACGTGCAGCCGCAGGGGCAGCCGGACTGCGAGGAGAGGCAGGCGACCAGCCTGTCCTTGGCCGGCAGCACCACGCACTCGGCCGGGGCCCCGTCTGCGAAGCGCAGCAGCATCTTGCGCGTGCCGTCGCGCGACACCTGCAGCTTCTCCGGCGCCGGTATCCCGGAGAGGGAGAACGCCGGCGAAAGCGCGGCGCAGACCCGGGCGGGCACTCCAGGCAGGGCGGACAGGTCCCCGCCGCGGCGGCGTTGGACGGCCAGGTAGACGGCGGCCGCGTGGGAGGGCTTCTCGCCCAGCCGCGCCAGCTCGGCCTCCAGCTCCGGCCGGGTCAGCTCTCTGATATCGGGTTTCATCGTAGGCGACGAAGCGCCGTCGTATATATTTTAGTAAATTCCGCGCCGCCCACCGGCCAGCGGCCTCAGGTACCCGGCCGCCACGTGGCCGGCGGCGGTGGAACTTGCGGCCAACCCGGCCGCGGATTCGCTCCCGTATGCCCTGGGTATCTCCTTGCCGTGGAACGGCCGTCTGGCCGGCGGCACCGAGCTCCCCTCCGGGCTGCATGCCCTGTATATAGCGGGCAAGGACGAGGACGGGAACGAATTTTCGTATTTTATATCTTCGTTCACTATAGCCGCAGGGCCTTACGTTTCCATAGCGTCCCCGTTCGCGGCGCCATACGCGTATTTCAGGGGCGACAGCCAGACCTGCCCGTCCTCCCTGAACCCCGCGATGATAAGCGGCCAGTTCGCCATAACCATGGCCGCCAACGGCATCCCTCTCAAACAGCTGGAGATAAAATACCCGTACGGGGAAACCGTCACGCTGCTGCCGGCCGCGGAAGAAAAGGAAAACTGGACCCGTTCCCTGGACACCTTCCAGGAAGGGCGCTATGAGGTCACGGTCGTGGACGAGAGGGGCAACCGCACCTATGCCCCGTTCAGCGTCGGGATCCTGGAGGCCATACTGGAATGGGACTCGGCGGTCTCGCGATACGACCCGGGGTCCGACCGGTTCAGCGTGACTCTTCCGATGAAACTGCAGAGCGGCTACCCGCTCAAGCAGGCGGAGCTCTATGACGAGGGCGGCGCATTGCTGCGTACCGACGCTTTCACTGCGAAGTCCGCGGACATAACCTATGCGCTGTCCGGGCTGTTCGGAACGGATGGGTTTACGCGCGCGTACGACGCGGCGCCGGCAAGCCGGTACTTTACCGAAAATCTTGGGTCTAGGCTTTTGTAGTTTATATTACTCTCAAAGTAATCACCCCTTATACCTGCGGTTAAATCCCAAAGCAAAGACGGGCGCCAATTCGCTGTAAAATAATAAGAGAGTAATTTAGGGTGTCTTGCGGCATCAACTTTACCGCCGACAAAACTTTCATATAATTTGCCGCTTAAATTCTTTAATTCAAATCCGCTTTTAAAATTGAGATTATCGCTGTCGAAATATTCGAGAGCGCCTTTTAATGTTATATCGTTAATATTATTTTCTTCAACGTACGATATATCGTTAAAATTGAAGTTGGAATAAAAACGACTGGCAGTCAACCAAAAGTTGCCGAACAGCTGGGGCGAGATTATTGTTTTCCAGTTTACACTACCGGTTTGATTCCCCCAGATATAATCAAATCCCAGAGATTGAGTTCGCGACTTATCCAATAGAAAATGTAAATTATCTTTACTTCCGAAGTAACTTAAACTCAGTTTGTTGGATTCGCCGAGATCGAAGAAGGCTTTCAAGTTTCCGTCAACAAAATAATAATCTGGAACATCGTTTATCCATTTCGCCCAAGTCTGATCTATGTAAGTTCTTCTAATAGA